>CANPHE010000007.1 GCA_947573795.1 uncultured Alistipes sp.
AGTATCTTCGGCGGAGCCAAAGTTCGATTAAGCGAGGGCAAAAGCAACCTTGTTTGCATTTTGCCGAGCGGAAGTATCTTCGGCGGAGCCAAAGTTCGATTAAGCGAGGGCAAAAGCAACCTTGTTTGCATTTTGCCGAGCGGGAGTGATACATCGATAGAAATATTTTCGAAATCACGGATTTTGTGTTATTTTTGTAGAACGATCGCACGTAGGGGCGGAGAGCCGTCCGGTGCGAGTATCGATAGCTTTGCAAACAACACAAAACGGAACGATATGTCAGAAATTACCTCTTTGGAACCGCGCATCGTCTGGGAACAGTTCGATGCCATTACGCGTGTGCCGCGCCCCTCGAAAAAGGAGGCGCAGATTATCGACTATCTGGTCGGTTTCGCCCGCGAACACGGGATAGAGTATCAAAAGGATGCCATCGGCAATGTCGTGATGCGCAAGCCGGCCACTCCCGGATTCGAGGATCGGCCTACGGTTATTCTCCAGGCCCATATGGATATGGTCTGCGAAAAGAATTCCGATGTGGAGTTCGATTTCGAGCATGACGCTATCCGAACGCATATCGACGGCGGCTGGGTGCGTGCCGAGGGTACGACGCTCGGTGCCGACTGCGGTATCGGCATGGCTGCGGCCCTGGCCGTGATGATCGATCCTGCGGTGGAGCACGGTCCCGTCGAGGCGCTTTTTACGGTCGACGAGGAGACGGGTCTCACGGGTGCTTTCGAACTCGGCGAAGGAATGCTTACGGGCAAATACCTCGTCAACCTCGATTCGGAGGACGAGGGCGAAATCTTCATCGGCTGTGCGGGCGGTATCGACACGGTGGCGACGTTCCGCTATACGACCGAACCCGCTCCGGCGAACTACACTTTCTATCGCGTGGATGTATCCGATCTGCTGGGCGGCCACTCGGGCGACGATATCGATAAGGGGCGCGTCAATTCGAACAAGACCGTGGCGCGTCTGCTGTGGGACGGCATGCAGAGCTTCGAACTGCGTCTGAGCTATTTCTCGGGCGGCAATCTGCGCAATGCGATTCCGCGCGAGGCCTATGCCGTGTTCGGCATTCCGACGCGTTTCAAGAGCGATTTCGAGAAACGCTATGCTTTGTTCGCCGAGGACCTCGCGGCCGAATTCCGGCTGCGCGAACCGAATTTCCGGATCACGCTCAACGAAATGCCTGCCGTCGATCGGGTGATCGACGCTCGCACGCAGTTCGGACTGGTCTATGCGCTGGTCGGTGTGCCCAACGGCGTCGTGGCCATGTCGCAGGCTGTGCCGGGATTGGTCGAGACCTCGACCAACCTCGCATCGGTGAAGTTCGAGGGCGACGATCGGATCGTGGTCACCTCCTCGCAGCGTTCGTCGGTCGAAAGCGCCAAAACCTACGTGATGCAGATGGTCGAATCGGTCTTCGCTTTGGCCGGGGCCGATGTCGCCCATTCGGACGGATACCCGGGCTGGACGCCCGATCCGCAATCGAAGCTGCTCGAAATCACGGTCGAAGCCTATCGGCGTCTCTTTGCCACAGAGCCCAAGGTGCGGGCCATCCACGCCGGCTTGGAGTGCGGTTTGTTCCTGGAGAAATACCCCGACCTGGAGATGGTCTCTTTCGGTCCGACCCTGCGCGGCGTGCATTCGCCCGACGAGCGGCTGGAGATCGCTACGGTGCCGAAGTTCTGGGATTTGTTGCTCGAAGTGTTGCGCCGTATCGAATAAAGGGCGGCTCCTGAGGAGCAGCAGCTTTCCCCTGCGGAAACTTGTTTTGCACGTGTCCGCAGGCTGCACCCCGAAAACAGTTCCGCCGCATTTACAGACTTGTAAATGCGGCGGAACTGTTTCTCAATCGCTTATTCCGCGACCTCTTTTTTGGAGCGTTTGCGGCTGTTGAGCGTCAGGTAGCGTTGCAAGGTCTGTTGCAGACGTACCGGATCGAGGTTTTTACGGAGTTCGCCGCCCTGGGCGATGGAGATTTCGCCGGTCTCCTCCGAAACGACGATGATGATGGCGTCCGATATCTCGCTGATGCCGATCGCGGCGCGGTGACGCGTGCCGTAGGATTTCGGGACCTCGCTCTGCGTCACGGGGAGAATACATTTCGCGGCGACGATGCGGTCGCCTTCGATCAGTACGGCGCCGTCGTGCAGCGGGGCGTTCTTGAAGAAGATATTTTTGAGCAGCGACGTGGAGATTCGCGCATCGAGGGCGATGCCCCCTTCGGCGATCAGTCTCAGGTCGCTCTCCTGGCTGATGACGATCAACGCTCCGGTCTTCGTCTCCGACATTTCGCGGCAGGCCGTGACGATCGGTACGACGTTCGTCTGCACGCTGTCGTCGGCCGAGGAGAAGATGCGCGTGATGAAGTTGAACTGCTTCTGCCGCATGCCGATCACCTGGAGGAAGCGGCGCAATTCGGGTTGGAAGACGATAATCAGGGCGATGGCGCCTACTGAAATCATCTGTCCGAGGATGGTTGACAGCAACTCCATGTTGAGCGTGCGGACGACGACCCACAGCAGGTAGATGGCGATGATTCCCGAGAGAATATACGGCGCATTGGTTCCCTTGGTCATGCGGTAGATCCAATACATGCTGAGGGCGACCAGGATGATGTCGATGAAATCGATGAATGTGAACGGAACGAATCCCATGTCTCTGCGTTTTTGTGCGGTCGTGATCCGGGGTACACGGGGCGCCCGCCGTTTTTCGGGGTGAGCCTGTTTCGGGGGCAGGTCGGGGGTACCTTTCCGTTGCGAATGACCTTGCCGATGTTTCGCAACGAAAAAAGTCTCTGCGCCACGGCAAAGACTTTCCGTCTCATCTTGTCGGGGAGACTGGATTCGAACCAGCGACCCCCTGCTCCCAAAGCAGGTGCGCTAACCGGACTGCGCTACACCCCGTTGTCCCGTGTTGCGACGGATGCGCCGGGCGTCCGCCGAATTTGTCGCACAAAGATAGCGGCTTTTTTTCGTTCGGGCAAACATTTCGGGGATTAATCGCAACGATTGCCCGTCCTGCGGGGACGCATGCCTTTCCCGTCGGTCTACGGCCTCGGTTTATTTGCCGATAGCGTCGAGCAGGGGCAGGAAATCGTCTTCCGGCGAGGGCATGTAGACGGAGAATCCCAACGCGCGGGCCGCCTCGACGTTGCGGGCCCCGTCGTCGATGAATAGCGTCTCCTCCGGTTTCATGCCGCTGTGGTCGATCATGCTGCGGAAAATCGCCTCGGAGGGCTTCAGCAGGCGCATCTGGTAGGAGAGGTAGATATGGTCGAAGCATTCGTCCATCGATCGGCCTCCGGCGGCGAACATCGCCCGGATGCAGCGCATCGACGCGGGGTTGTTGTTCGATAAAACATAGGTGCGGATGCCGCGTCGGCGCAGCGTCTCCAGCATTTCGATCTTCTCGGGAGCGACTCCCGTGAGGAATTCGCCGTAAGCCCAGGCGATCTGCTCGTCGGTAATGTCGGGTCGCTTGCAGAGGTCGCGCATTTCGTCGCAGGCTTCGTGGAAGGTGATCTGGCCGCTTTCGAGCCGGCCGATCATCTCGGCCGGGTAACAGGGGTCGATTACGCGGGCTACGGCATCCATGCCCAGGGAGCGGAATGCCGCGCGGCACCGCTCGATATCGAGACCGACCAGGACTCCGCCCAGGTCGAACACGACGTTTCGGATCGTCGTCATCATTTCTGGAATTGCATCGTATAACGCCGCAGCGGCCTTAGCAGCCACATGGGCAGGATTTTACAGATAGGTATGAATGCCCGGTTCCACCAGTCGGGCACGATCGTCCTCTTTCCGCGCCACAGGGCGCCGAGTGCCCGGCGGGCACAGGAGTCGGCCGAAATCAGCACGCCGAGGCGCAAGCCGATCCGCTGCCAGTGGGGCGTCAGTCCGTAGAGGTCGGTCGCTACGCCTGCCGGACATACGGCCGTCACGCGGACGCCCCGTTCGGCCATCTCCTTGGCGAAAGCTACGGAGAAGGTCCTTACGTAAGCCTTGGTCGCCGTGTAGAGCGCCATGCCCGGGAAGGGCATCCAGATCGAGAACGAGGACATGTTGAGAATCCATCCCCGGCCGCGGGCCGCCATGTCGGCACCGAAGGCGAGGCAGTTTTTCGAAAGCGTCATGTCGTGCAAGAGAATCATGCGCTCGACGCGCTCGGGCGGGGTTTGCAACATGTCGCGGAACGAGAAGATGCCCGCATTGTTCACCAGCACGTCGACTTCGATACCCATCGCCCGCACGGCGGCGTAGAGCTCGTCCGAGGCTTCGATGCGCGCCAGGTCGATGGTCAGGACTCGTACGTCGCGGCCTGTTGCGATCGTCGGTCTGTCCGTCTGCGGAGCCTTACCGGCATCGGCGGTCGGTCGTGTCGTCAGAATCTCCTCCCGGACCGCTTCGAGCGTCTCGCGGGTCAGCCCCGCGAGGATCAGGTTGTAACCGAGGTTGGCCAGTCGCAGGGCGTAACAGCGCCCGATTCCCGTTCCGGCTCCGGTCACCAGCGCCCAGCCGTTGCCCGGAGCGATCTCTCCGCGTCTCATCGTCATTTGATTTTGCGCAGTTCTTTCCACAGTTTCTCGGGAATCTCCTCCGCGCAGTTGTGGCAGCACTGCATGTCGACCGAATACATGCGGGCCATGCAGTAATCGCGGTGGTCGCATCCCGAGCGGGTCGAGCGGTCGCCGTCGCGGAGTTTGTTGACGAATCCCGGGTCGTTGACCAGGGCGCGGGCCATCTGCACGAGCTCGAAACCTGCGTCGAGCACCCGTTCGATACCTTCGCGCGAAACCAGACCGCCGACGTAGACCAGCGGTCCCTTCAGCGCCGCGCGGAACTTGCGGGCGTTCTCCAGGAAATAGCACTCCTCGAAATCGTACTGTTTGATCATCTGGTTGCCGAAGAGGTTGACGACGATCTTCTGCGGCCACGACGACCAGGGCATGTAGTAGCTCATGGTCTTGGTCGGGATGCGTCCGCGCATGACGGCCATCGGGGCCTTGGAGACGAATCCCGACGTGAGGACGATGCCGTCGACGTTGTACTGCTCGATGCGGCGGGCGATCTCGATGCTCTCGGGAATCTGGATGCCGCTCTTGAATCCGTCCTCCATGTTGTGTTTCACCAGCACGGCCGTACGGGTGCGGGCCGCAGCTTCCATCACCTCGTCGAGGCACATGGTCATGAAGCGCATGCGGTTTTCGAGCGAGCCGCCGAATTCGTCGCGGCGGCGGTTGGTGTAGGGCGAGAGGAACTGCGAGATCAGGTAGCCGTGTCCGGCGTGTACCTCCACCGAGTCGAAACCCGCTTCGTGGGCCGTGACGACGGCGCGTCCGAAGTCGCGGGCGATTTCGGCGCATTCGCTGCGCCGCATGCCGCGCACGAAGGTGGGGGAGTAGAGGTTGAAACCCGTCGAGGCGCCGATGGGGAAGCAGCCGGCCGTAGACCAGTGGGTCATGTTGCCGCAGTGGCCGATCTGAATGCCCGCGGCGGCGCCTTCGCGGTGGATGGCGTCGGTGATGTCGCGCAGCCCCGGGACGATTTCGGGCCGCAGCCACAACTGTTTGTTGAAGGAGAGTCCGCTGCGGCACACGGCGGCATAAGCCAGCGTGGTCATGCCCACGCCGCCGCGGGCCACCGATACGTGGTATTGCTTGAGTTGTTCGGTCGGACCGAAATCCTTGCCCATCGACTCGAATGCCGCCGAGCGGATCGTGCGGTTGCGCAAAGTGACGGGACCCAGCTTATAGGGGGTGAAGAGTTTGGAATCCATGACGGAAGTTTTTGGCTTAGTAGAGGAACGGCAGGATCGCCTTGCGGTTGAGCGAAGTGAACTCCTCGCCGAATTCGGCGGCATAGCGGCGCCGCAACGACACGGCGCGGGGTGCCAGGTTGGCGAAGGTCCACCACGCGAAGACCGCTCCGGCCCACGACCACGATGCGACGGCGAAGCCGATCCATTCGGTCAGCTCGCCGAAATAGTTGGCCGACGAGACGTAGCGGAACATGCCGCCGCGGGGAATGTAGTGGCGTGTGTCGCCGGGTTTGCGCAGGTTGCGGATGATGTGGTCGGAATGCAGGTTGACGGCCATGCCGAAAAGGAACAGGGCGCCGCCGATATAGATATAGGGCTTCGCGAACCAGTCGGCGTAGTAATCCGCCGGGGAGACGTAGAAAATCCAGCCGCCCTGCATCAGTGCGTTGATCGTGTTGAAAAGCATGCCCATCAGGACGATGCCCAACGGCATCTGCGACTTGCCGCGCATGAGCAGCGGGAAGATAAAGGCCCGTTGCAGGTAGTGGGCCTGGAACAGGAGGAATAGCGTGAGCGGTGCCGCTTCGAACATCCGCTCGGAGCCGGCCCACAAGACGCACATGAGGATGAAGACGGGCGATTCCATCAACACCCATCCCACCTTGTTGGGCACGGGAGGGCCGTAGCGGCGGTTGAACAGATAGCCGTATCCGGCTTCGAGGAAATGAAGCGCGACGAAGACTCCCAGGCCCGTTACGGCCATGACGATGAGCAGTATGTCGAACGATGCGTTCATAGGCGGTGCGTGTCGGTTCGAAAGAATGGTTTTTCTGTCCGCACGGTTCGGGACGTGCGATGTGTCTCGGGAGCGCCCAAAACGCCGTAAAGATACGCATTTTTCGTCGTTCGGCAATTCTTTTCGGGAAACTATTGTTGTTCGCGGAGGGCGGACTTCTCTACGATTTATCTTCGGCGCCCGGATAAGAGGCGGGGCGCCGGAGGTTGAAAGAGAAGGGTGAAAGGATCGTTTTCGGCGGTTGCGGGGCGCAATTCCCGGTTGCGAAGGGTGGCGGGACCGGGTGCGTATGGCACGATCTGTGCCGGAATGCCGGGTGTAGTCCGGACATGCAGGTTCCCGAGAGGCACTTCCCCGCGGCCCTTAACGGCTGACCGCAAATTCAGGGACCTTCTCCGCGGCAAGCGCCCCGTTCGGAGCCGATAGTCCGGCGACAGCCTCCTGCCCAAGGGGGCTGTTTTCGTGTCGGTCGGTGCGTCGGGGCGAAAGAATCAATACATATATTTTTCCATCAACGGAACCAGCAAAGCCGTGGCCAGCCCCATGAGCGCCATCGCCAGGCCGCTCAGCGCCCCTTCCACGGCTCCGATCTCGATCGCCCGGGCCGTGCCGATGCCGTGGGCTGCGGCTCCGAGGGCGAATCCCCGCGCTTCGGGATCGCGTACGCCGCAGCGTGCGAGGATCCACTCTCCGAAGATGCTGCCGAAAATGCCGACGCAGAACACGACCACCGACGTGACGCTGACCATGCCTCCCAGCGGTCCCGAAACCGAAACGGCGATCGGCACCGTGACGGATTTGGGGGCTATCGAGGTGAGGATCGTGCGGTCGACCCCGAAAGCCATGGCGATGTAGACGACGCTCGCCACTCCCGCGATACAGCCCGCGATCGTCGCGACGGCGACGGGCAGCAGACTGCCGCGCAGTCGTTCGACCTGTTCGTAGAGCAGATATCCGAGGGCCACGACCGACATGCCGAGCGCGAAGTCGAGCATCCGGGTCGCCTCCTTGTAACGTTCGTAGGGAATGTCGGCGCAGAGCAGAAAGACGATCAGGGATACGAAGGTCAGCAGCACGGGGTGCAGCAACGGCATGCGCATGCGGCGATAGAGCATGCCGCCCGCGCAGTAGAGTCCGACGGTGAGCGTCAGCAGAAAGAGGTCCGAGCGGATGAAATCAACCATTGCGTCGAAGATTTTTGAGCCGCACCAGACGCGTGCGGCGGTTGAGGCTTTCGTAGGTCTTGCCTGCGACGACCAGTACGACGACGGTCGACAGCACGGCCGAGATGACGATCGCCCACAGGTTGCCGAGGATTACGTCGTAGGATTCCATCAACCCTACGCCGTAGGGGACGAAAAAGAGCGCCATCGTGCCGAGCAGGAAACGTGCGGCGGGACGTACGGTCTCGGCCCGCAGGCGTCCCGAGCAGAGGGCTCCGAAGAGCAGGATCATGCCGATGATGTTTCCCGAGATATACCCGCCCGTGAGCGAGCTCAACAAATTGCCGATCAGCCAGAAAAGAAGAATGAAAAACAGTCCGGTCATTGCATTGCGTGCGTTTCGAAGCCGCAAAGATAATACTTATCGTCTTTTCTTGTCCTTGCGCAGGGGACAATTCGTCTCCGCACAGGACGAACAGCCGCCGTCCTTGCGAAAAACGCACCGCATGCGTCTTACGACCCAGATGCATGCGGCGACGGCGATCGCCGCTACGATATATTCCTGCCAGTCCATTTGTGTTTTTTCGAGACCGATCATTTTCCGTGCCGCGCGGATTGCTCTTAGAACAGCGCGACGAGGTGATAGACGATCCAGGCCAGCCCCCAGGCCAGCAGCGTGTTGTAAACGGCGGCTCCTACGGCCCATTTCCAGCCGGCTTCGGCTCCGATGGCCGAAATCGTGGCGATGCAGGGGAAGTAGAGCAGGATGAAGACCAGGAAGGCCGCGGCCGATGCGGTCGTGAAATCGCCGCTGGCGCGCAGTCGGGCCGGAAGCGACGCGTTGTCCGGAGTTTCGAGCAGTTCGATGGCCGGAGCGCCGTTTTCATCCGGATCGGCGACGTAGATCGTCGTCGAGGAGTCCGCACCGCCGATGATCGCAGCCTCCGGAACCGAAGATGCGGTCGCTTCTTCGGAGTAGAGTACGCCGATGGTGCTTACGACGATCTCTTTGGCCGGGACGCCCGAAAGAAGCGCCACGCCGGCTTTCCAATCGAGTCCCAGCGGCGAGAAAATCGGTTCGCACCCTTTGCCCAGGCGTCCGAGGTAGGAGTTTTCGTAATGCGTGACGCTGTGCGTGTCGGTTCGGTCGGTTCGGGGAAAATAGCTCAGCAGCCACACGATGATCGATGCCACGAGGATCATGCCGCCCATTTTGCGCAGATATTGTGCGCATTTATCCCACATGTGCGACAGCGTGGTTTTCCACGTCGGCAGCCGGTAGGGCGGCAGTTCCATGACGAAGGGCGTTTCGTCGACCGGAAAGAGGAAGCGCCGCAGCAGCCGCGACGTAACCACGGCGACGACGACACCTAATATATAAAGCGCTGTCATAACGGCGCCGGCGTGGGCTGCGAAGAACGTTCCCGTGAGCAGGATGTAGATCGGCAGTCGGGCGCTGCACGACATGAAGGGGGTGATGAGGATGGTGATGAGCCGGCTGCTGCGGCTCTCGATGGTGCGGCAGGCCATGATCGCCGGGACGTTGCATCCGAAACCCATGATGAGCGGAATGAACGATTTGCCGTGGAGCCCGACGCGGTGCATCACGCGGTCCATGATGAAGGCTGCGCGGGCCAGGTATCCCGAATCCTCCATGAAGGAGATGAACAGATAGAGGATCATGATGTTGGGCAGGAAGACGATGACGGCACCCACGCCGCCGATCACCCCGTCGGTCAGCAGATCGCGCAGGATGCCTTCGGGAACGAGCGTGCGCACGGCATCGCCGATCCATTCGACCAGCGCGGCGATCCACTCCTGCGGGTAGGCTCCCAGGTCGAACGTGCAGCGGAACATCAGCCACATCAGCACGAAGAAGATCGGAAAGCCCCACAGTTTGTGCGTCACGAAGGTGTCGATCACGGTCGTCGTCGTCACCGCTTCGCTCGTCCCGGGCGTGAAGGTCTCTTTCAGGGCGCCCTGGATGAATCCGTATTTCTGGTTGGCGAAGGCCGTTTCGACATCTTCGCCCAGGGCGTCGGCGATGCGGCGGGCTTCGCGGTCGCGCAGGGCGGACCACTCTCCGTAGCGGGGACAGTCGTGCAGCAGGGCTTCGACCTGTCGGTCGCCTTCGAGCATCTTCATGGCGAAGTATCGGGGCGGGAAGGATTTGGGCAGCTCGTCGCGGTGGGCGCTCATGTCGGCGTTCAGCCGCCGAAGACCCTCTTCGATGCAGCTTCCCATGCCGATATGGATATGACGCACGCGCGCATCGCCGCCTTCGTAGACGCCGATCACGGTGTCGAGCAGCTCCTCGATGCCTTTGTTGTTGCGCGCCTCGACGGGAATCATCGGGATGCCCAGCATGGCGCCCAGACTTTCGTAGTCGAGCTTGGCGCCGCTGGCCTGCAACTCGTCGTACATGTTCAATGCCACGACCATGCGGGGATTGATGTCGATGAGTTCGGTGGTGAGGTAGAGGTTGCGTTCCAGATTCGATGCGACGACCGAGTTGATTACCACGTCGGGCGTTCGCTGCAACAGGTGTTCGCGTACGTAACGCTCCTCGGGCGTATAGGCCGACAGGGCGTAGGTGCCCGGCAGATCGGTGATTTCGAAGCGGTAGCCGCGGTACGTGCGGTGTCCGACTTTGGCTCCGACCGTGACGCCGCTGTAATTGCCCACGTGTTCGTGACCGCCCGATATGGCATTGAAAAGCGATGTTTTGCCGCTGTTGGGATTGCCGATGAGCGCTACGGAGATCGTGCGGCTGTGGCGGCGGATCACTTCGTCGAGGGTGTTGCAGTCGCAAGCGTCGGCCGTCGTCGTCTCCGGGACCGGCGCAGTCTCGGTCGTCTCGGTCGTTGCGCGGCTTTTTTCGCCGAGTTCGCCGGCCGCTTCGTCGTCGGAAAGTACCACGACCATCTCCGCTTCGCTGCGGCGCAGCGAGATGTCGTATCCCATGATGTTGTATTCGATGGGGTCTTTCAGCGGGGCGTTCAGTTTTACGGTCACCCGCTGGCTGCGAACGAAGCCCATTTCCATAATCCTGCGGCGGAATCCTCCGTGCCCCAGTACTTTGAGTATCGTTGCCGATTCTCCGGTTTTCAGTTCGGACAGACGCATAGTTGTTTTCGATTCTTTTCGGCCCCAAAGATACGTTTTTCATACCGGATGCGCAATCCCTATTTGTAGGTAGGGACCGGTCGATCGTCCGAACGCAATCGCGACGTGGAACGGGGCGCCGTGCGGGGTACTTACGGGGATGCCGGGAATAGCTTCTCGGGCGCTTTCGGCCCGGTTTTTGTTCGGAAGGTCGCAGCAGGGAATTGCGGGAGGCCGTTTGCCGGTCGGTCGCTCGGATGCGTTCCGAGAACCGGTGCGTGCTCAGCTTCGGTAGATCAACGCCACGGCGCTTACCGAGACGCCCTCCTCGCGCCCTTCGAACCCGAGATGCTCTGTGGTCGTGGCTTTGACCGACACCCGGTCATCGTCCACACCCATTGCTCCGGCCATCGCAGCGCGCATGGCATCGATATGCGGTCTCAGTTTGGGCCGTTGCATGCGGATCGTGCAGTCCACATTCCCGATTTCATAGCCTTTTTCGCGCAGCAGTGCCGCCGTGCGTCGCAGCAGTATCTTCGAGTCTATCCCGGAATACTCGTCCGAGGTGTCGGGGAAATGGAGCCCGATATCCCCCAATGCCGCGGCACCCAACAGGGCGTCGCATACGGCATGGATCGCCACGTCGCCGTCCGAATGGGCGATGCAGCCTTTCGAGTGGGGAAGCGCTACGCCTCCCAAAACCAGCGGCAGCCCGTCGGCGAGGGCGTGCACGTCGTATCCGTGTCCGATTCTGAAATCCATGGTGCGGAGTTTTTCGGCAAAGATACGAATAAGCCTCGGAAAAAGGCAAGCTCGTTTGCCTTTTTCCGAGGCGCAGTATCTTCGGTGCGGCCGAAACCCGAAAGGTCCGTTTGCCGGAAGAAAGACCCGACGTCAAACAAAAAGCGCATCTCCGTTGCTGAGATGCGCTTTTTCGGTCGAGCCTGTCGAACCCTATTTTTTCTTGTCGGCGGCGTAGAGCTCGTTTACCTTGGCCAGTACGGCGGAAGTGATGTTGAGCGTCGTGTCGGCATCGATGAGCGCCGTGGCGTTGACGATCAGTTTGTACTTCTTGTCGGCGTTGATCTCCTGCACGGCGCGCTGCAACAAGTCCTGTGCACGGTTGGTGAATACGTAGTTCTCCTCGTCGAGGGTCTGAGCCTCTTTCTGCGCCGAGTTCTGATAGGCGGCGATGCGCTTCTCGATGGCCTGCTGCTGGTTCTGGGCATCGATGGTCGTAATCAGACCTTTCTGATACTTCTCCTGGAGGGCGGCGGCTTCGGCCTGGAGATTCTTCTCCTTCTGGGCCCAGCTCTTCTGCGCCTTCTGGGTCTTCTCCTGGAGGGCGGCGCCTTCGTTCAGGTAAAGGTCGCACTGAGCCAGGACGGCTTCCACCTGTACATAGGCCATGTCATTGGTCGTCACTTCGTTGGCGATTTCGACCGCGGCCTCTGCGGGCTGTGCGGGTTTCGAGTCGCAGGCCGTCAGGGCGAGTGCTGCCGCCAGGGCCGTAAAAATCGTTTTTTTCATAACGGAATATCGGTTTTTAGTTAATTATTCGCATCAGAGACACAAAGGTAAAAAAAAATCTTTATTTTTGTTGCGCACGAACTAAAAATGAAGGTCGAAATCATACCTTTTAATACATGTACGAATATATCAACGGAACGGTCGCCGAAGCGGCTCCGACTTATGCCGTGATCGATGCGGGGGGAGTGGGGTATTATCTCCATATTTCGCTCGAAACGTTTTCGGCGATCGAGCATGCTCGCGAAGCCAAACTCTACGTTCACCATATCGTGCGCGAGGATGCGCAGCAGCTTTACGGATTTTCCTCCAAGATCGAACGCGAACTCTTCAGGCTGCTGATCGGCGTTTCGGGCGTGGGCGGCAATACGGCGCGCATGATTCTTTCCACCTATTCCCCGCGGGAGTTGCAGGGTATCATCTCCGCGGGCAACGCCGTGCTGCTTAAGAACGTGAAGGGGCTGGGGCTGAAAACGGCCCAGAAGATCATCGTCGACCTGAGCGGAAAACTCACGGCACTCGCAGGCGACGGGACGGCGGAGACTGCCGCTCCGGCTGCCGCGGAGTTCGACGAGGCGCTCGCGGCATTGGTCATGCTGGGATTTCCGCGGACGGCGGCCGAGAAGGTGCTGCGTGCCGTCGTGCGCGAAACATCTTCCGTTTCGGTCGAGGAAATGGTGCGTGCGGCTCTTAAGAAATTGTAAACGGTCCGAATGCGGCTCGAACGGGGCGATAGGATGCTTTCGCCCTTGTGCGGGCCGAAAATTTGTTCTATCTTTGCGTTCGATAACCGATATTGATTGATAGATTTATGGGAAACATACCGTTCGGATTCGTGTTGCTTCTTCTGGGGTTCTTCGCCGGAGCGCTCGTCTTGACGATCGTTTTGTTCGCTATCAAACAGAAACGGTTGCAACGCCTCAAAGACCCCCACAGAGATTATTATCGCAATAGAGGATAGCCGTCGGCTATCCTTTTTCGTCGTATTCTGCCCTCCGGGCGATTCCCGAATCGAGGCTGCCCGATCGACCGGATAACCGTGCCGGAAATTCTTTTCGGCGCCGGACGCGGGTTCTTCGCGCGTTTTTCCGATTTTATGTTCGGAAATCGGATTGTTTTCGTATATTTGCACGATTGTATGCCCATGAATAAACTGTTTTTCATCCGGATCATTGCCGCGTTGGCGGTGTTCGCGTCGGCGGGATGCTCCGACAAGGAGGATATTCTGCCCGGTCAGCGCGAGCGGATCGTCACGTTCCTCGAACGGACGCATGTGCCGCATCTGGTCGAAGCGTCGCAGGTGGAGCCGGATACCGAAACGCCGTTCTACACCGTGACGGGCGACGCCGCCTACCGTTACATCGTCTCCCAATACAATCCCGATCGGGTGAACTGGCCCGAGGTGACCTCCCGTTCGAAGGTGTCGATCGTTTTCGAGCTTTATGTGCTCGACGCGACGGGCTCGATCACCCAGATCGCCGAGGATCGGTTGCCCGAATATTCGAACGATCCGGCGCTGAAGGCGGCCTATGAGGCGGCGGGGCTGAATACCGAATACTGGTCGTTCGAACCGCTGGAGATCGATATGCGCAGCGGCGACATACTAAAAGGACTGCGCAGTGCGTTAGTGGGATGCCGGCAAGGCGACCGGGCGGAGGTCTACATGACCTACAACATGGCTTACGGCGACGAATATTTCGGCGTCGTTCCGAAGCAGAGCCCTCTGGCGGTGATGTTCACGGTGGAGAAAGTAGAATAATTTAACCTGAAGATAATGAATTTTTTCAAACGATTTCTGTGCTTATCGACTTTCGGCCTGCTGTTGGCCGTGTCGTGCGCCAAGGAGGAAACCGGATCGTTCGATGAGCTGGAAAACCAGTCGCTCAAAGCGTGGATCACGCAGCATCGTCCGGAACTGGTGGGCAACTACCAGGAGGAGGGCGGCTATTATGTCGACGTGATCGAGGCGGGCGATGCGTCGGCCGCACCGGTCAACGATACGATCTGCTGGGTGTCGTTCGATTTTACGGGGCGCGATTTGGCCGGAAACATCATCCTCACGCGCAATGCCGCCAATGCCAACCAGGTCGGAACGTTTACCCGTTATACCCATTACGTGCCCTATTACCGCTATTGCGGCGAATATAACCTCAATTTGCTCGAAGGTACCCACCTGGCCATGCGCAATACGCTGCATCTGGACAAGGACTACGCTGCGGCACGCGGCCTGGCAGAAGATTTCCTGCTCCGCGAGGGTTCCGTAGTGGAACTCTACCTGCCTTCGCGTGTGGTCGGTTCGGGCGGCGTCTCCGCATCGGGCGGTTACGAGGGGCAGTATTCGCTCGACGCGCGGCGGCCTTATTTCGTGCGGATGGAGATTTGCGAACGCGTCAAGAATCCGCTCGAAAAGGAGGGCGACGAGGTGGACGCCTTCTGCGAGATGCCGCTCAACGGCGGATTGAAGGTCTACAACAAAGACGAGAAGGACCCCGATACCAAGCCGCTGCCTGAGGATCCGAAGGACCCCGAACATCCCTACAACATCGCCGAGCGGTGGGTGAGCGTCAACGACTCCATTCCGCAGGTCTATGTCAACTATCGCTACGATCCTGCGCGGGATCGGATCGCTTATCCCAAGGCCTATAATCCGGCCGGAACGCCTGCGGGGAACCCCTACAAGGATTTCGCCGCTATGGAGGAGGAGATTCACCAGGCCCTCGTCAAGCGGTTCCATGCCGACGGCGAGGAGCCCTACGAAGGTGTCGAGGTGCTCGATGCCGATACGGTGAAACTGAGCGGTACGGCCAATATCTGGTATATCACGCGTTTCCTCGACGGTTTCATCATCGATACGAATATCGACGAGGTGAAGCAGATCGCTTTCGGCGAGGTGAAAAGTTCGGGTTCGGCGACTTCCTATACGCCCGAGGAGGGCGGGATGATTACCTCGTGGTATTATACTATCCCGAACCTCAAATACGGCCAATGGGCGGCGATGATTACCTCTTCGACGAATGCCTACGGCTCGGTCGGCGTGTCGGGCGGAACGAATACCAGTACGTCGAACAGCGGTTATTCGAGCGCTTATCTCGACTATCTCAACTACATGAGTTATGCCAATGCCTATTACGGCAGCAGCGGCTATTATAACCCTTATTACGGCGGTTATTACGGCTACGGAGGTTACGGATCGGGGTACTACGATCCCTATTACGGCTACGGTTATGGCTACGGTTACGGCGGTTATGGCGACTACGGAGATACCACGACGACGACCGAGACGAGCATCACGACCGAGATTCCGCCTTTTACACCGCTTATTTTCGAAATTTACATCGAACCGAAATCGAACTGATCTTTTCGGTCTCGGATTCGACGAAACGGACCGCATCTCCCGCAAATGGGGATGCGGTTTGTTCGTTTCGGCCTTTTTTTGTCTTTTTGCGGTGCTTTTCCCGGTGAAAATTTGGTAGTTCGAAAAAAAAACCTTAATTTAGTTGTGCAGAAATATCAACCAAAAATTCAACGGATATGATTATTACATTTAACGAATTGCGCCGTATCAAGGACCGGCTGCCGAGCGGCAGCTCCCAGCGCATCGCAGACGAATTGGGTATCGACGTGGAGGCTGTCCGCAACTATTTCGGCGGAAAGCATGAGGCGAAGGAGTGCGTAGGCGTGCATTTCGAGCCGGGGCCGGACGGCGGCGTGGTTACGCTGGACGATACGACGATCCTCGACGTGGCGATGCGTATCCTCGGAGAGCAGAAGTAATCTTTTCGTCGGCCATCGGAGCGCCTGCGGCCGGTACGGGTCGTGGGTTTGCGGTAATTCCGGCCTGTCTTTGAATCCGATTGCTGGTTCCTGCCTGTATGACCGGATGTTTCGAATTCGGTTTTCGAAGCGGTTACTGGTTTTCAGGGTACTCGCAGGAGGCTTCGAGTGCAGTCGTTTTTCGGAATTCCGCAGATATGGTTAAGACCTTATGGCCGATGGAATCGGTATAGGCCCGCTTTCGAGCGGGCTTTTTCGTGGGTTTTTGTAGAGGTGAAGTGAGAAACGCTTTTCGCAGCGTCCGGTTAAGGGCGGGCAATTCAGAATTACTTTTTTAGAGCCGGAGCCAATTAATATAAATATTGGTTGTTCTGTTGTTGGCGTGTCGTAGCCTGCGGGGTGAGCGTAGCGAGCCTCCGCCCGGGGGAGGCTACGGCTCGCGCGATCCTGCGGATCGCAGTTTTGGGGAATAATCATCTTCGGCGGCTGGACCGGTACACCAAAGGTGCGAGCCGCCGAAGATGCAATGCCGAGGCGTTGCATTTTAGCGAAAGACGGGTTGCAGTCTGCGGAGGCCCGGCTAAGAGTCGGGGCATAAGTTATAGCGGGTTGCAGCCTGCGAGGCACGCGAAGCGGGCCTTCGCCGCCGAAGGCTGTGGCCCGCGCAGCTCGGAAAGCCGCTGTTTGCAGGAACCGGTTGCACTCGTTGCGAGACGTAGCCTGTGGGGGCGAGCCTCCGTCAGGAGCTTGTGCAGTCTTTCCGGCCGCATTTTTTCGAGTCGCGGCGGGGGGCGAGACTGCTTTTCTCGGCTTTCGGCGTGCCAAAATGCCCGATGAATCGTGCCGAAAACGCCATTTTCTGCCAAGTGACTGACATTTTGGCAGAATCTTTCGATTGGTACGACCTTTGTTCGTTAGAGATGCGTCGTCGCAAAATAAGGAGCGGCGTAAAACAGAAACAAACAATTATAAATCTTATACGATTATGGCAAAGATTATCGGTATCGACCTGGGAACCACGAACTCCTGCGTCGCAGTTATGGAAGGTAACGAACCCGTCGTCATCCCCAACTCGGAGGGACACCGCACGACCCCGTCGGTCGTGGCATTCACCGAAGGCGGCGAGCGTAAGGTCGGCGATCCGGCCAAGCGTCAGGCGATCACCAACCCCAAACGTACGATCTTCTCGATCAAACGCTTCATGGGCGAGCGCTACGATCAGGTTACGGCCGATATCGAACGTGCACCCTATGCGATCGTCCGTGGCGATAACAACACGCCGCGTGTCGATATCGACGGACGTCAGTATACCCCGCAGGAGATTTCGGCCATCACGCTCCAGAAGATGAAGAAAACGGCCGAGGATTACCTGGGCCAGGAGGTCACGGAAGCCGTCATCACGGTTCCGGCTTACTTCTCCGACTCGCAGCGTCAGGCTACGAAGGAGGCCGGTGAAATCGCCGGTCTGAAGGTGCGCCGTATCATCAACGAGCCGACGGCCGCCGCGTTGGCCTACGGTCTCGACAAGAAGAACAACGACATGAAGATCGCCGTTTACGACCTCGGTGGCGGTACGTTCGATATCTCGATCCTGGAGCTGGGCGACGGCGTATTCGAGGTGAAGTCTACGAACGGTGATACGCACCTGGGCGGTGACGATTTCGACCACGTGCTGATCGACTACATGGCCGAGGCGTTCAAGGCCGAGCACCAGATCGACCTGCGTCAGGACCCGATGGCGCTCCAGCGTTTGAAAGAGGCTGCCGAGAAGGCCAAGATCGAACTTTCGTCCTCGACTTCGACGGAGATCAATTTGCCTTACATCATGCCCGTCAACGGCATTCCGCAGCACTTGGTCATGACGCTCACGCGTTCGAAGTTCGAGCAGCTGTGCGACCATCTGATCCGCAAGACCGTCGAACCCTGCAAACTGGCGCTGCGCGATGCAGGCTTGCAGGCTTCGCAGATCGACGAGGTGATCCTCGTGGGCGGTTCGACCCGTATCCCGGCTATTCAGAAGATCGTCGAGGAGTTCTTCGGCAAGACGCCCAATAAGAGCGTGAACCCCGACGAGGTCGTCGCTATCGGTGCCGCTATCCAGGGCGGTGTGCTGACGGGCGAGGTGAAGGACGTGCTGCTGCTCGACGTTACGCCGCTGTCGCTCGGTATCGAGACGCTGGGCGGTGTCATGACCAAGCTCATCGAGGCCAATACGACCATCCCGACCCGCAAGTCGGAAGTATTCTCGACGGCTGCCGACAACCAGCCTTCGGTGGAGATCAACGTCTGCCAGGGCGAACGTCCGCTGGCCCGCGATAACAAATCGATCGGCCGCTTCCACCTCGACGGTATTCCCGCCGCGCCGCGCGGCGTGCCGCAGATCGAGGTGACGTTCGACATCGACGCCAACGGTATTCTGAACGTTTCGGCTAAGGACAAGGGCACGGGCAAGGAACAGAAGATCCGCATCGAGGCTTCGTCGGGTCTGACCGAGCAGGAAATCCAGCGCATGCGCGACGAGGCCAAGGCCAACGAGGCCAAGGATAAGGCCGAGAAGGAGCGTATCGACAAGATCAACGCCGCCGATTCGCATATCTTCACCACGGAGAAGCAGCTCAAGGAGTATGGCGACAAACTGCCCGCCGACAAGAAGGCTGCGATCGAAACCGCGCTCGGCAAGCTCAAGGAGGCGCATAAGAACGCCGACGTGGCTGCTATCGACACGGCGATGAACGAACTCAACGCTGCATGGCAGGCTGCTTCGCAGGACATTTACGCCCAGCAGCAGGCTGCGCAGGGTGCTGCCGGAGCTCAGGGAGCGGGTCAGCAGGCCCAGAACAATGCCGGAGCCCAGCCGGGCAACGGCGGCGGTCAGCCCGAGGACGTCGAGTTCGAGGAAGTGAAATAAGGTTTTTTCGAATAAACCGCACAATGCGAGAAGCGCAACCTTTTAGGGGTTGCGCTTCTTTTTTTGCGGTTTCTGCGGCCGGGCGTGCGAAGTTTAGCGGAAAAGTGAACGTTTGGCGGGTGCAGCCTGCGGACGAACACTTCGTCGGATGCGGGGCTCTTCCGTCGTAAGCTGCGGCCCGCGCGATCCGGAGTCTCCCGGCTCTTAGTCGGCTTTCGACTCCGCCCGCCACATGCCGTAGAGAATCAGAACGGCACCGGCCGCAGCTGCCGGCGTAAGTCGCTCGCCGAGGAAAATCGCGGCGGCGATGATCGTGGAGAGCGGATTGAGGTAGATGTAGTTCGTCGTCCTCACGGCACCCAGATGGCGGATGGCCGCATTCCACAACAGATAGCAGCCCATCGATGCGACGAGTCCCAGGAACAGAAGATTGCCCCATACGGCAGGGTGCAGCAGCGTCGTTCCCGCGACGCGGAAGGGCTCGACGAGAAACCACGGGAGGATGGTCGCGAGTCCGTAGCCGAAGATTTTTCGGGTGATTTGCAACGCAGTGAATCGGTCGCCCAGGCGTTTTATGACCAGCGAATAGAGCATCCACAGCAGCGCGGCGCCGAACGCCAGCAGATCGCCCCGAGGCGAGAGGTGCAGCTCGAAATGTCCGTCGAGTACGACGACCGCCACTCCGACGAAGGCGAGTATGGAACCCGAGATGCGCCGTGCGGACATGCGTTCGGTCCGGTAAACCGCGCCGAGCAGCAGAGCCGTCCAGATCGGAGCCGTGCAGACGATTAGCGACACGTTCGATGCCGGAGCGTATTCCAGCGCCATGTTCTCGGCCAGGAAGTAGAGCGATCCGCCCGTGATTCCCGCCAAAGCGAACAACACCTCGTCGCGGAACGAAAAACGGTGTCTGCCGGCCTGTTCCGGTTGTCGGGCCGATTGGCCGGTCGTCTGCTTTTTCGGGACCCGCGACGCATCCCGTTCGCCGTCCGCTCCGGACCTCCGTGCGAAGGGCAGCAGGCAGAGATAGGCCAGTGCGAAACGGAGCACGAAAATCTCGGCGGCGGAGAGCCCGTTCGCGAGCAGCACCTTGGTCGAAACGAACGTCGCGCCCCACACCGTAACGGTGAAAAGCGCAGCGAAATGGTAGATGTATTCCTTCGATCGGGTCATGCGGCCCCAAAATTACGGATTTTTTGCGCGCGTGGCGCATTTTTAACACGTAAACTCCTATTTTTAATTCTTTTTTTTTATCTTTGCGTGCTATTGTGCGTAGGACGATAAAGACGACAAATATAACAACATAACAAATTTTTATCATTCAAATGCAAAGTAAAGGTTTTATTAAACTCATCGCGGTGCTTCTGGCGCTCGCATGCGTTTACCAGCTCTCGTTTACGCTCAAAACGCGGAACGTGGAGAAAAAGGCGGCCGCCTATGCCGCGCAGTTCCCTGTTTCGCAGCAGGCCGAGGCCGAGCAGCACTACCTCGATTCGGTGCAGAACCTTCCGGTCTACAACATGGGCTTCAAGTCCTTCACCTACAAGGAGTGCAAGGAGAAGGAGCTGAACCTGGGTCTGGACCTCAAGGGCGGTATGAACGTCATGCTGGAGGTTCAGGTCGAGGATGTCGTGAAGGCTCTTGCGGGCGACAGCAGCCAGGATCCCGCCTTCGTCGAAGCGATCGCCGAGGCTAACGAGGCGATGCGTCAGGGTACGTCGAAGGATTATATCGGCGACTTCGTGAAGGCTTACGAGCGCCTGTCGAACGGCCGTTCGCTCGCCGAGATTTTCGTGAGCCCCGATCGCAAGGATATCACGCTCGAAAGTTCGAACGCCGACGTGGAGAAGATTCTCAAACGTGAAACCGAGGCCGCTATCGCTGCTTCGTTCAACGTGTTGAGAAGCCGTATCGACCACTTCGGCGTCACGCAGCCCAATATCATGCGCCTGCCCAACTCGCACCGCATCCTGGTCGAGCTGCCGGGTGTGAAGGAGCCGCAGCGTGTCCGCGACCTGTTGCAGGGTACCGCGTCGCTGGAGTTCTGGACCACCTATGACGCCCGCGAGATTCTGCCCGCAATGGTCGCTGCCGATAAGTTCCTCCGCAGCGAAATGGCCGCCGAAGGTGCCGAGACCGAGGAGACGACCGAACCTGCCGCCGAGCAGCCCGCAGCCGAAGGCCTGATCGCCGAAGTCGGAGCTGCCGATACGCAGACCGAGGAGGCTCGCTCGGGCCGCTACGATCGCGCCGAGAATCCGCTTTTCGCCGTACTCGACCCCGGGTTCGCCAGCGGTTCGGCGATCGGTGCCGCTTATAAAGCCGATATGGCCGCTGTCGATGCCTACCTGGCTCAGCCGGCCGTGCGCGAGCTGTTCCCCGCCGACATCGCTTTCAAGTGGGGCGTCAAGGGCGACGATCAGATCGACGGCCGCTACTTCCTCTACGCGATCCGGGTCGCTACGCCCGACGGCAAGGCGCCGCTGGACGGTAGCGTCGTGACCGAGGCTATCGAGCGCTACGGACAGCGCGGTGCCGAGGCCGAGGTCGAGATGCACATGAACGCCGAGGGTACCCAGGAGTGGGGCCGCCTGACGGGCGACAACATCGGTAAATGCGTCGCTATCGTGCTCGACGGTTACGTTTATTCGGCCCCCGTCGTTCGTTCGAAGATCGACAAGGGCGTTTCGCAGATCACGGGTAACTTCACGATCCAGGAGGCCAAGGACCTCGCCAACGTGCTTTCGTCGGGTAAGGTTCCCGCTCCCGCCAAGATCATCCAGGATACGGTCGTAGGTCCCTCGCTGGGTCAGGAGTCGATCGATGCCGGTCTGCTTTCGTTCGTGATCGCCTTCATTCTCGTACTGCTCTACATGGGCCTCTTCTATAAGACAGCCGGTTGGATGTCCGATATCGCACTGCTCACCAACGTCTTCCTGCTGATGGGCGTACTCGTTTCGTTCGGTGCTGTGCTGACCCTGCCGGGTATCGCGGGTATCGTCCTGACGATGGGTATGGCCGTCGATGCCAACGTCATTATCTACGAACGTATCAAAGAGGAGCTTCGCGGCGGCAAGGGCCTTTCGCTCGCCATCAAGGACGGTTTCTCGAAGGCTTACTCGGCCATCATCGACGGTAACCTGACGACCATCATTACCGGTATCGTGCTCTTCATCTTCGGTAACGGTCCCGTTCAGGGCTTCGCTACGACGCTTATCATCGGTATCATCACCTCGTTCTTCTGCGCCGTCTTCATCACGCGTCTCTTGATCGAGTGGTTCGTAGGCAAATACGGTTCGATCTCCTTCTCGTACAAGTGGTCGGAGAACTTCCTCAACAATACGCATATCGATTTCCTCAGCAAACGCAAAGCCGCTTATACGGTTACTGCCGTGCTGATCGCGCTGTCGTGCATCTCGTTCGCGGTTCGCGGTCTGAACCTGGGTGCCGAGTTCACGGGCGGCCGTGCTTACGTCGTTCGTTTCGACCAGCCGGTTTCGGCCGAGGAGGTGCGTGCCAATGTCGAGGGTGCTTTCGCAGCTCAGGCAGATGCCGATGCCGCTTCGGTCAGCTCCGAGGTGAAGCAGTACGGCAAGGAGAATCAGATGCGTATCGTGACGCAGTATCGTTTCGACGATACGTCGGACGAGGCTACGGCCGAGGTCGAGAAAATTCTCTACGACGCCGTGAAGTCGTTCTACACCTATCCCATCACCTTCGAGCAGTTCCGTAATACGCAGACCGACGAAAACGGTATCCTCACCGCCGACAAGATCGGTCCCTCGATCGCGCAGGACATGACCTGGAACTCGATCTATTCGGTGCTCTTCTCGCTCGTGGCGATCGGTCTTTACATCACCTTCCGCTTCAAGCGCTGGCAGTGGGCTTCGGGTGCTACGCTCGCCCTGGCCGTCAATGCCCTGTTCATCATCGGTCTCTTCTCGATGCTCTACGGTATTCTGCCCTTCAACCTGGAGGTGAACCAGGCGTTCATCGCGGCGATCCTCACCATCATCGGTTACGCCATCAACGATACGGTGGTCGTCTTCGACCGTATTCGCGAATACCTGGGCCTCTATCCCAAGCGCAGCCTGCGTGAGAACGTGAACAACGCCATCAACTCGACCCTTTCGCGTACGATCAACACCTCGGGTACGACGCTCGTGACCTTGCTGGCGATCTTCCTGTTCGGCGGCGAGACGATCCGCGGTTTCATCTTCGCGTTGATCGTGGGTGTCGTCGTCGGTACGGCTGCGACGATCTTCATCGCAACGCCGATGGCTTACGACCTTATGCAGAAGAAGGGTGACAAGGAGTAATCCCATACCTTTTATATAATGGAACGGACCGGGGCCTCGTGCTTCCGGTCTGTTTTTCTTTGCGGTCGTATTGCCGCGGGAAATAAATTTGGCATTGCACGGCGCTTGTATTATCTTTGCGATTGATTAGGAGATGGATTTCCGTTCGCTCGGCGATGCGCCGGGATTCGGGTGCAGGCCGGGACGTATGTCTGTCCGGAATTGCATAACGATCCGGAATCGTCGCTCCGCACCGGCTTATAAGACGGATAGCCCGGTCGGAGGATGGAAACCCTGTTCCCGTTTATAACATGGCATGATGGAAAATTTTCTGAGGTGGCTGCACCGCACCGTGTCGCCGGTCTTTCTGGCGCTGCTCGTGGCATCGTTCATTCTGTGGTATATCGCCAAACTGAGCTATACCTATACTACGGATCAGGTCGTGCATCTGAATGTCGACGGAGTGCCGTTCGAGGTGACCTGTGTCGTCGAGGGTGTCGGTACCAATCTGTTCGGCTACCGCGTCTATATGGATAAGACGCTCTACATTCCGTTGTCGGAGCTCAAGTACAAACTCTCCACCGAGGATGGACATGAAAATAAAATCGTGCTGGACCCTCAGTCGTTGCAGAATGCCATATCTTTGAAATTCAGTGATATCAAAGTGGTGGCAATTCGCTCGGTTCCCGAGATCGACGCTCCTGCAAAAAAGCCGAAGAAATGATCCGGGTGGGAATTACGGGCGGTATCGGCAGCGGCAAGAGCACCGTTTGCCGCCTTTTCGCGGCCAAGGGAATTCCGGTCTACGATTCGGATTCCGAAGCCAAACGATTGATGGCCGCGGAGTTGCGCGGGGCGATCGAGGCACGTTTCGGTCGTGATATATACCGCGAAGGAGAACTTGACCGCGGGCGTCTTGCCACTATCGTCTTCGCCGATTCGCAGGCGCTCGCCGACCTGAACGCCATCGTGCATCCGGCCGTCATGCGGGATTTCGCGGCATGGGCGGAGCGACAGACGGCCGATTATGTCGTGCTGGAGAGCGCCATCCTCTACGAAGCGGGGTTGGAAAATGCCGTCGATCGGGTCGTCGCCGTCCTCGCACCCGTAGAATTGCGCGTCGAACGGGCCTGCCGTCGTGACGGTGCCGATCCCGAAGCTGTCCGTCGTCGTATCGCAGCCCAGATGGACGACGATACCTTGTGCCGACGTGCCGATTTCACCCTTGTCAACATCCTCGAAGCGGACCTTGTGCCCGCTGTCGACGAACTCGACCGCCGATTCCGCCATGAAGCCTGAAAAGATACCTTTCGATCCCGCCCGCCGTCAGGTGATGGCGATTCTCAACGTTACTCCGGATTCGTTTTATGCCGAAAGCCGGATGCCCGATGCCGATGCCGTCGAACGGCGTGTGCGCGAAGCGGTTGCGGCCGGAGCCTCGGTGATCGACGTGGGGGGCTACTCCTCGCGTCCGGGTGCGGACGAGGTTTCGCCCGAGGAGGAGTGGCGCCGGGTCGAACGGGGTGTCGGAGCCGTGCGGCGGCTGGCTCCCGCGATGCCCGTCTCGGTCGATACGTTCCGTAGCGAGATCGTCACGCGGACCGTCGAGCGTTTCGGCGAAGTAATCGTCAACGATATTTCGGCCGGGGAGCTCGATGCACGGATGGTTCCGACCGTCGCCCGCCTGGGACTCCGCTATATCGCCATGCACATGAAGGGCGACCCGAAGACGATGCAGTCGAGGACCGATTATCGCCGCGATATCGTCACGGAGGTCGTCGATTATTTCCGCGTGCGCTGCCGTCGGTTGGAGGAGGCGGGAATCGCGCGTGAGCGGATCATCCTCGACCCGGGGTTCGGTTTCGCCAAGACGCTGGAACAAAATTACGAACTCTTGGCCGGATTGCACGCGCTGTGCGACCTGGGCTATCCCGTGCTGGCGGGTCTTTCGCGCAAGTCGATGATCTACCGGCTGCTCGATGTCGCTCCGGCGGATTCGCTCGCCGGAACCGTCGCCCTCGACTGGGAGTGTCTGCGGCAGGGAGCCTCGATCCTGCGCGTGCACGATGTTCGCGAGGCGGTCGACACGGTGCGCCTGTTCGAGGCTTTCGACCGCGCTCGTCAAACCCGACAAACGAACCTTTGAGATGATAAGGATTACGGATATTCGAAAACGCTACGGCGACCTGGAGGTGCTTCGGGGCGTTTCGCTGGAGGTCGCCCGGGGCGAGGTCGTCACGATCGTGGGGGCCAGCGGCGCCGGGAAGACCACGCTGTTGCAAATCATGGGAACGCTCTCGCGTCCCGATGCCGGACGTGTCGAGATCGACGGCGAGGAACCTTTTCGGCTGGGCGATCGGGCGCTTTCGTCGTTCCGCAACCGCCGCATCGGGTTCGTCTTTCAGTTCCACCATCTGTTGCCCGAATTCACGGCCTTCGAGAATGTTTGCCTTCCGGGCTTCATCGGAGGACGTCCGCGCCCCGAGGTCGAACGCCGGGCTGCCGAACTGCTCGACATGATGAACCTTACGGCGCGCCGCGACCATAAGCCGGGGCAGCTTTCGGGCGGTGAACAGCAGCGTGTGGCGATCGCCCGGGCGCTGGTGAACGCTCCCGCTGTGCTGTTGGCCGACGAACCCTCGGGAAATCTCGATACGCACAACCGTGAGGAGATTCACCGCCTCTTTTTCGAATTGCGCGATCGCCTGCAACAGACCGTCGTGATCGTCACCCACGACGAACGCCTCGCCGCGATGTCCGATCGTAAAATCACCATGTCCGATGGGCTTATCCTCTGACGACGAGGCGCTGCGCGAGACGCTCGAATGGTTGTACGACCGCTACGATCGTCCCGAGTTCATCGACGACGATCCGATCGCCGTTCCCCACCGTTACACCGCGCGTGCCGATCGCGAAATCGCCGGATTTCTCTCGGCGACGATCGCCTGGGGCAACCGACGTTCGATCGTTCGTAATGGCCATCGCATGATGCTCTGCATGGACGATGCCCCCGCCGATTTCGTGCGCAATGCTTCGGAGCGGGAGTTGCAACGGCTGGATGCGTTCGTGCACCGGACTTTCAACGGCGGTGATCTGCGCGACTTCGTGCTGGCCCTGCGCCGCCTGGAACGGATGTACGGCGGGTTGGGCAACTTCTTCGAGGAGCGCTATGTCGCAACGCAGAGCCTTCCGCAGGTTTTGGCCGAGTTCCGACAGGAGTTTTTCGCTGCGGAGCACGCTCTGCGATGCGAAAAGCATCTTTCGTCGGTGGAGAAGGGTGCGGCGTGCAAACGGCTTTGCATGTACCTGCGCTGGATGGTTCGTCGCGATCCCCGCGGCGTGGATTTCGGCCTTTGGACGCGGATTCCGACCGCGGCGCTTCGGCTGCCGCTCGATGTGCATACGGGGCGTGTAGGGCGTGATCTGGGACTCTTGGCGCGCCGTCAGAACGATTGGCGGGCCGTCGAGGAGATTACCACGTCGCTTCGACGTTTCGATGCGCAGGACCCCGTGCGGTTCGACTTCGCGCTGTTCGGGCTCGGGGTTCAGGGAGGCTTGCCCGGGAGCGGGAAATCTTTCTGATCGATCTTCTTCGGCGGTAGTAACGGCCGTGCTAAGAGCATGAGCCGCAGAACGTGACAAGACAAAGCCTTGTAATGCCGATCCTAAAATCTGCTAAGAGTCGATCGGTTTGTATTTTCCCGATATTCGAGGTATTTTTGTACGAAGAAAATCCTTAATTGATTCATCGTGTTCCGTTTCAAACGATTCTCGATCCGTCAGGACCGCTGCCCGATGAAGGTCGGGACCGACGGGGTTTTGCTGGGTGCCTGGGTCGAAATCCGGTCCGGAGTGCGTCGCATCCTCGATATCGGTTCCGGCACGGGATTGATCGCACTGATGCTCGCCCAGCGTACGGCGGAGTGGGCCGAGGAGGTTCGTATCGTAGGCGTCGATGTCGACGACGTGTCGCAGGCCCGCGAGAATGCCGACGCTTCGCCGTGGAGCGGTAGGGTAGCCTTCGAGCAGTGTCCCGTGCAGCGTTTCGAGCCGGAAGCGGCGTTCGATCTGATCGTTTCCAATCCGCCTTTCTTCGTCGATTCGCTCACCTGCCCCGATGCGGGACGTACGCAGGCGCGACATGCCGTAACGCTCCCTTTCGAGGAGTTGTGCGATGCCGTCGTGCGGCTGCTCGCCCCCGGAGGCCGTTTCGCTGCGGTTCTGCCCGTGACCGAGGCGGCTCGGTTCCGGTCGATCTGCCGCGGACGGTTGCGGCTCGTGCGCAGTACCGAGGTGCGGACGACGCCCCGCCACCCGGCCAAACGCCTGCTCATGGAGTTCGCGGCGGCCGATGAGAACGCTGTTGGGGATCCGATTTCGACGTCGCTCACCATCGGCACGGGCGAGCACGAGTGCTATACCCCCGAGTATCGTGCTTTGACGCGCGATTTCTACCTGAAATTTTGACGAAACACCGAAAATGATTTATATTTGCATCTGAGGATAAACAATCGGCTTATGAAAATCAGACTTACGGCTTTCGCGCTGCTGTTCAGCGGTGCCCTGGCAGCTCAGAATCCCTATATCGCCGTCGAAGGCGCTGTCGAAACCGCCGGCGGAATCGTCGTCTCGCTTCCGCAGACGATCCTGGCCGTGGACCTTACGGTCGAACGCGACATGACCCTGTGCGGTCCCTATGCGCGTTATGCGCAGAAGTTCCTCGGGGTGCGTGCTCCGCTCAACGACAAGACGGTTTGGACCGTTACGGATGCGAAGATCGGATTGCTCGACGGAGATACCTATCTCGATGCCGGAACTCGGGTTCCCGCCGAGAGCCGTCAGCTTTCGCATGCGGACGGCGGCGAGGAGTTCGCGCGTTTGCAACCCGACAAGATGGCGATGGTTACCCCGTCGCTGGAGGATGCGGCGCGCGCTGCGGCCAACCAGATTTTTTCGCTGCGTCGTCATCGCCTCGAACTCATCACGGGCGAAGCCGGAGAGAATGTTTTCGGCGAAGGGCTCGCCGCTGCGCTGAAGGAGATCGAACGCCAGGAGCAGAGTTATTTGGAACTTTTCCTCGGCAAGCGGACCGTTTCGACCGAGACGCGCCGCTATGTCGTTTGTCCCCAGTCGGATAAAAAACAGTATATCGTTAGCCGTTTCAGTGCTTCCGCCGGATTGCTTCCCGAGAACGATCTCTCGGGCGATATGGTGATTCTTCAGATCGATCCGTCGGGGGCCGACCTGGCATCGGGTCTGGAAGCCTCCGCCAAAGAGACTTCGGTGGTGAAATGCCGTGTAGCCGATCCCTCGACTTGCACCGTGATTGCGGGCGGTCGTGAATTCGGCCGTGCCGTGCTGCCACTCTACGAGTTCGGCCGTACGATGAATGTCGCATTGCCGCGTCGCAAATAATGTCGGATCGCACATCGCGTATGGTGGCGCTCCTGGGGCGCATGCGTCGGGAGCGTAACGGAGCCGTGGCGGATGCGATGGCTCCCTACGGTGCAGCCTATGGGCTCAACTACGGCGTCAGTTTGCCGACCGTGCGGTCGATCGCCCGCGCCGAAGGGTGCGATCCTGTTTTCGCACGCCTGCTTTATCGTCAGGACGTGCGCGAATTGCGCCTTGCGGCGCTGCATATCGCCGATCCGGCGGCGGTTACTGCGGCGGATGCCGATACGTGGGCTGCGGGAATCGTCAATTCGGAAGTCGCCGAGGAGGCGGCTTTCGCACTGTTGAGCCGAATGCCGGCGCTGCCCGCCTTTTTTGCGCTTTGGGGCGCTTCGTCGAATCCTTTGCTGCAATATGCCGTTTTGTTGGCTGCCGCTCGCAGCGAGGCGACTCCCGCTGCTTGGGCGGTCGATGCCGTGGAGATCGTGCGGCGCAATGCGATGGCTTCAGCGGTCGGGGAGCGGACGACGGCCGGTCGTCGGGAGGCGACGGGCGATTCGGGCTCTTGCGGAGTCGAGACACCGGTTGCAGCCGGGCCGACGATCGATTCGCGAGCCGTCCGGTTGACGGCGCAGGGCGCAGTGGCGTTGCTGGCTGCTTTGGGCGGCCGCAGCGCTGCGGATCGCGAAGCCGTACGCCGGGCAGTCGACACCTTGGGCGACCTTCCGGCCGAAGTCTATGTCCGCGAAGAACTCGCCTGGCGGATAGCGGAAAGCGACCGATGAAAAGTTAACGGTGAAAAATCTTTGGCGGGATTTCACCTCGCCGGCTGCGGTTCGCTCGGACCTTGTTGCCGCAGACCATCGAAATCTTCCTTATCGCAACTCCTCCGGTTGGCGTCGCTCCAGGCGTTCCAACTTTTCGAGCGCCTGTACCAGATGCTCGTAGCTTACCCGTCCGCTTTGGCGCCACAGGACCTCTCCGCGGCGGAAAAATATCAGGGTCGGGACCGACATGATGTTGTAACGGCGGATGATTTCGGTCAGGTTGCGGTCGTCGATATCGATCTTGTAAACGTCTACGCGGCCGTTCATCTGCTCGCGGAACTTGTCGATTACCGGGTGCATGGCCTGGCAGGGACCGCACCAGGTCGCGAAAAAATCTACGAAAGTCAGCGCATCGCGCCAGATGATTTTGTCGAAGTCTGTCATAATCATGGTGTATTTGGCGATTGAAGTATTCGGCGTGACGGGATGCTGCGCATCAGTTCATCTCCGCCCAGGTGATTCCGGTATATTGTTTCTCAGTGAGCGTCTGTTCGGCGTATGCGATCGTGCGGCGCAGCCCTTCGAGCAGCGGGGTGCGCGGTTGCCATCCCAATTCCCGCTGTGCGGCCGTAATGTCGGGCATTCGCCGACGTGCATCGTCGGTGCGGGCTTTGTCGTGTACGATTTGCGAGCGGCTGCCGGTCAGTGCGACGATCTTTTCGGCCAAAGCACGTATGGCGACTTCGTGGTTGCTGCCGAAGGCGTACGTGCGGGTCGTCTCGGTCGGAGGTGCCTCCATCAGGCGGACGAGCCCGTCTACGATGTCCTCCACCCAGCAGAAGGTGCGCAGTTGATCGCCGTTGCCGTTCACGTGGATATCACGGTTCTGAAGCGCTGCGACGATCATCTTCATCACCACGCGCTGATCCATCATGTCGGCGCCGCTGCCGTAGGTGTTGTAGATGCGGGCTATGCGGGTGTCGGTGCCGTATTCGGCGTGATAGGCGCGGTGCAGGGCTTCGGCGGCACGTTTGCCTTCGCAGAGGATATGATGCGTCGAATCGTCCGGCATACTTTCGGGCGGGGCGTTGCGAGCCGTGCCGTACAAGGCGCCCGACGAGGCGAAAAGCACCCGGGCATGTTCCGCACGGGCGGTATCCAGGGCGTTGATCGATCCCAGGATGCTGACTTTGAGCGTGTCGACCGGCAGCGCTTTGTTGTAGCGCACCATCGACGGCGAGGTCAGGTTGTAAATCCGTTCGCAGCGGATGCCGAAGGTGTTGGTGATGTTGTGGTGGACATATCGGAACGCCGGGTGTTGCAAAACGTTGCGCAACAGCGGCGAGTTGGCCGCATCGCGGACGTCCACGCAGAAAACTTCGTGCCCCTCGTCCAGCAGACGCAGACACAGGTGTGTGCCGATAAACCCCACACCGCCCAGTACGACGATTCTTTTTTGCATCTTTAGCTCCTTTACCCGGAGCCAAAGCAAAATCTATTCCACAAAGAGCGCTCGCGGGAGCTCGGTGATGCTGTTTATGCCGACGATCTCGATACCCTCGGGACGTTTGCTCCCTTTGGGCAGGTAGCCCGATACGATGATGCGCCGAAATCCGAGGCGTGCGGCCTCGCTGATGCGTTGCTCGGTGCGGGGGGCGGGGCGTATCTCGCCCGAAAGTCCGATCTCACCGGCGCAGCAGATGCCCTCGCCTACGGGGCGGTCGTAGTAGGACGATACGACCGCCGCGACGACCGAGAGGTCCAATCCCGGGTCGGCGACCTTGAAGCCTCCCGCGAAGTTGAGAAAGACATCCTTCTGGAACATCTTGAGTCCGAGGCGTTTCTCCACGACGGCCAGCAGCATGCTCATGCGCTTGGCGTCGAATCCCGTCGCCGTGCGTTGCGGCGTGCCGTATGCGGCACCGCTCACCAAGGCCTGGACCTCGATCAGATAGGGCCGCACGCCGTCCGCCGCCGCACCTACGGCGATGCCGCTCAACGGCTCCTCGTAGTGGGTCAAGAGGATTTCCGACGGATTGTCAACGCCGCGTAGGCCCGATTCCAACATCTCGAACACGCCGATCTCGAACGTCGCGCCGAAACGGTTCTTGTTGCCGCGCAGGATGCGGTAGATGTTGTTGCTGTCGCCCTCGAACTGAAGCACCACATCGACGATGTGTTCCAGGATTTTGGGGCCGGCGATGGTGCCGTCTTTGGTGATGTGGCCGATGATGAAGATCGACGTGCCGGTCGATTTGGCGTATTTGAGCAGTGTCGCGGCGCATTCGCGGATCTGCGAGACGCTGCCGGCCGACGACTCGATCAGCTCGGTGTAGATGGTCTGTATCGAGTCGATCACCACCACGTCGGGCTGTTGTTCGGTGATCTGCGCCACGATATTCTCCAGCAGGGTTTCGGGATAGACCAGACATTCGTCGTTGCCGATGCCGATGCGTGCTGCGCGCATCTTGATCTGCTCGGCCGACTCCTCGCCCGAGACGTAGAGCGTTCGCAATCCGTTCGCCGCCAGGGCGATCTGCAACGAGAGGGTCGATTTGCCGATTCCCGGTTCGCCTCCGAGCAGGATGAGCGATCCGGGCACGAGACCTCCGCCCAATACGCGGTTGACCTCGCGGTTGCCGATATCGATCCTGCGGCGGTCGCTTTCGCGAATGTCGCGCACCCGCTGAGGCCGACTCGCAGGCATGCCTCCGGCTACGAGGGCCGGAACCGATCCGCCGCTCTCTTTGGCGATGATTTCCTCGGTGAAGGAGTTCCATTCACCGCATGCGGGGCATTTACCCAGCCATTTCGGGGCTTCGAATCCGCAGTTCTTGCAGAAATAGGCTTTCTTGACCTTGGCCATATCAATAGGGATGCGAGGTGTATTCGATGCGTTCGACGCGCTGGATCATGTGGTTGGGGTAGAGCCTCTGGAACTGCTCTGTGAGGTCGGCGCGGAACTGGGTAAGCGACGTCGTTCCATAGCGGTAGGAGGCTACGGAAAGCGTATAACTGCGGTCCGGAAGGTGGAGGTAGAGCGTCGATGCTTCGGGCGTTCGGGAGAATGCGCCCGCGAGAGGCTCCTCGCCGGCTGACGGCCGTACGGTCAGAAATCCGGTGTCGAAATGCTTGTATTCGAGACTGTAACTGCCGCCTACCTTTACGGGAGCTTCCGCTAAAACCTGCTCCTGGATAAGCGCTGTGATGGAAGGTCCCGGCGTGTCGTCGCCGGGAGCGTCGGGACCTTCCTCTTCGTCGGGCGTCGGGTCGGCTTCGTCCCCTCCCTCCGTATTCTTCGTGCCGGGATTCGCCGGCTTCAGGGGCGTGGCGGCTTGGAAGGTCACGTTGACCTCCATGCGCACGACGTCGTAAGTCGTGGTGTAGAAGACTTCGGATTTCTCGTCGCAGGCGGCCAGCAGGCAGACGAGCAGCATTCCGAGCAAACAACGGTGCAGTCGTTTTATCATAATCCCAAATTCTGATCGATCAATACTATCTTGATGCGTCCGGCGGGTTGGCAGCGGAGCATCTCCAGGCGCGTGTTGCACAGCCGGTCGGGCGAGTCGCAGTCGGCGCACCGGCCCGTATGGATGCAGGGCGTGCGGAACTCCGGGTGCTGCGCGGCGTTTTGGGGAGCTGCGATTTCGCGGATACGCTCCTCGGCGGCGGTCCGGTCCGCAACGATCTTGTTACGTCCCGCGACGAGAATCACCTTGCGGGGCCCGAAGGCGAGCGGTGCGATGCGGTTGCCCGTTTTGTCGGTCCAGTGGAGCGAGCCTTCGAGCGTCAGGGCATTGATTCCCGTGACGAAAAGGTCCGAAAGCAGCGCTTGACGTCGTATTTCCATGCGCTCGTTGCGCGGTAGCGCAGCGTCGAAACCGTCTAAGAGCGTCGTGTCCTCCTGCGTACGGACCCACTCCAGGAATCCCGTTGCGCGCAGCGTCGCCGACTCGCCGAATCCCACTGTCCGGGGGTGCCGTTCGGCGACGGCCGCCTGCAACGCCGCGAGTGCTTCGGCCGTATCGCGCACCGTTTCCACCTCGAACCGGTGGCGCCGCAATGCTTCGGCGCAAGCTTCCAGTATCTCCATCGTTACTTCAGTTGGCGTTTTATAACAGCCGGATTTCCTGCGGCCAGCACATCGTCAGGGAGGTCGCGCGTGACGACGCTCCCCGCCGCGACGATCGTTCGGTCGCCGATCCGCACTCCCGGACATACGGTCACGTTGCCGCCCAGCCAGCAGTCCGCGCCGATCTCGATGCGCAAGGCCCGTTCCTCGGGTTTGCGGCGTTCGAGGTAGTCGGTCGGGTGCTGCGGCGTGTAGAACTTGCAGTCGGGGCCGATCTTCGTGCGGGCACCGATTCGGATGCCGCCGCCGTCGAGCATCGTGCAGCGGGCGTTGACGAAGACCCCTTCGCCGAGCTCCACGGCCGTTCCGTGTTCGCAGTAGAAGGGCGGTACGACCATTGCGCTGCCGGCTGCGCGGGGGAGCAGCTCGGCGAGTGCTTCGCCATATGCCGCCTCGCCCGGGCGCGTCGCATTGAAGCGGTCGAGCCGTTCGCGGCCGCGACGGCAACTCTCCAGTATCCCGGCGTCCGTGAAGCAGTAGGGTGCCCCTGCGGCCATTTTTTCGAGTTCGGTCATGCCCTTATTTCAGGAAAAACCGGTAAATATCGTTTCCGTTGACATAGAGCAACAGAGCCAGCAGGAAGATCATGCCGGCGTACTGCGCCCATTCCAACACCTTGTCGCTGACTTTGCGGCCCGTTACCATCTCCCAGAAGGTGAAGATCGCATGTCCTCCGTCGAGCCCCGGGATGGGCAGGATGTTCATGATCGCGAGGATGATCGACAGGAACGCCGCCGTCATCCAGAATCCCTGCCAGTTCCATTCGCCCGGGAAGATGCTGCCGATGGCGATGAATCCGCCCAACTCCTCGTAGAGCTTCGTCTTCGGTTTGGCGATCAGCTTCAATTGTTCCCAGTAGGAGGAGATCGTATGCCCGGCTTTGCGCAGTCCGGCGGGAATCGCCTGGGCGAGGGTGTAGTGCTGCGTCCGCATGACGAACGGCGACAGTACCGTGACCCCGAGGGCACCTTCGGCCGATACGGGCAGTGTCATTTCGAGCAACATGTCTTCGTCGCGCAGCACGGTGAGGCGCACGGAGTCTCCGGCACGACTGCGGATATAGTTGCGGTAGGCGGTGTAGTCGGCGCCCCGCAGCGTGTCGATGCCGATCACCTCGTCGCCGTGTTGCAGCGCGGCGGCCGAAGCGGCAGCTACGCTGTCGATCAGGAAAGGCATGCGCGGTGCGATCATCCCTTCGTAACCCTTCTCGCGCCGCATGTCGATGAGTTTTTCGAGCGGAATCACGAGCGTCCTCCGTTCGCCGTTGCGCTCGATCTCCACCGTGCGGTCGCCGTCGGTGATGAGCAGGGCGTTGACGATCTTCGCGTAGTCGTCGATCTGCGCGCCGTCGATGCTCAGAATCCGGTCGCCGTCGCGGAATCCCAGCGTGTGACCCGCTTCGTTGAAGTTGTAACCCCAGCGGGCATCTTCGTTGGCGAAGTAGGAATCGCCCCACGTGTAGCAGATGCCGACGTAGATCGCTACGGCCAGAATGACATTCATCACCACGCCTGCGATCATCACCAGAAACCGCTGCCAGGCCGGTTTTGCGCGGAATTCGTCTTCCCGGACCGGTTGTTTCATCTGCTCGGTGTCCATCGATTCGTCGATCATGCCGGCGATCTTCACATAGCCGCCCATCGGCAGCCAGCCGATGCCGTACTCCGTGTCGCCGCGCTTGAATTTGAAGAGCGAGAACCACGGGTCGAAGAAGATGTAGAATTTCTCGACACGGATGCCGAACACCCGCGCCATGAGGAAATGTCCCAGCTCGTGGATGCCGACCAGGATGGTGAAACAGAGGAAGAACTGAATGATTTTGATGAAGATTTCCATATTTCGTCGTTTACTGATTCAAAAATGCTGCGGCCAGGGCGCGTGCTTCGGCATCCGCCTCGGCATAGTCCGCCAGGGTGGGGCGCTCGACGAAAGCGGCATGGGCGAGCGCATGTTCGATCGTGCGCACGATGTCGAGCCAGGCGCAGCGCCCGCCGAGGAATGCCGCCACGGCCACCTCGTTCGCTCCGTTCATCGTGCAGGCTGCCGTGCCGCCGCGCCGCAGGCAGTCGTAGGCGATGTCGAGCGCCGGGTATTTCGCCCGGTCCACCGCCGCGAAGGTCAGTTGCGGGTGGGCGAGGAAGTCGAAACGCTCGCACGGACGGTGTGCCCGGTCGGGGTAGAGCAGCGCGAAGCTGATGGGCATGCGCATGTCCGGCGTTCCTAACTGCGCCTTGATCGCGCCGTCCTCGAATTCGACCATCGAGTGGACGATCGACTGCGGATGCAGCACGACGTCGATCCGTTCGGGCGGGGTGCCGAACAACCAGTGGGCCTCGATTACCTCGAAACCCTTGTTGACGAGTGTCGAGGAGTCGATCGTGATCTTGGCGCCCATCTGCCACTGGGGGTGGCGCAGCGCTTGTGCGGCCGTGACGTCGGCGAGCGCCTCGCGCGGCAGGTCGCGGAATGCTCCGCCGCTGCACGTGACGATCAGCCGTCTTACGGGAGCCCGTTCGCCCACCAGACATTGGAATATGGCCGAGTGCTCCGAGTCGATCGGCAGCACCGGGGCTTTGCGTTCGCGGGCCAGCGGCATGACGTAGGCGCCGCCCACCACGAGCGACTCCTTGTTGGCCAGGGCGAGTTTCTTGCGCGCCTCGATGGCAGCGACGGTGGGGGCCAGTCCGGCGTAGCCCACCAGGGCGTTGACCACTGTGTCGACGTTGCCCGCGGCAGCTACCTGCGCCACGGCGTCGGCTCCGGCGAATACCTTGACGTCGGTGTCGGCCAATGCGTCGCGCAGCGGGGCGTAGCACCCTTCGTCGGCGATGACCGCCGTGTCGGCGTCGAATTCCCGGGCCTGGGCGGCGAGCCGCTGCCAATTGCTGTGGGCCGTGAGGGCCCGGACCTCGAAACGGTCGGGGTTCTCGCGCGCGATATCGAGCGTCTGCACGCCGATCGAGCCGGTCGATCCCAATATGGCGAGTCGTTGTTTCATGCGTGTGTCAGAATACGATGTAACCTTCCGGATCGACGGGTTTGCCGTTGTTCCAGAGTTCGAATTCGAAGAGCGGCATCTCGCCGCTGTCGGTATTGTCGGCGTTGTAGCCGATCAGCGTACCCGAACGGATGGTCTGTCCGGGCGTTACGAGCGACTGCGAGAGGTGTTTGTATACCGAGAGCAGGTTGCCCGCGTGTTGCAGCACGATCATGTAGCCCGTTTCGGGGGTCCAAAGGCTCATCACGGCCGTGCCGTCGTCGATGGCCGTCACGCGGTCGTTCGCCGCCGCTGCGATCCGTACGCCGAAGCGCCCTTCGCCGATGTCGAAACGGTCGGTGATGATCCCCTCGATCGGTGTCACGAGTTCGATCGCCTCGCGCACCTGGCGGCGCGAAGCCCCCTCGCGGCCCGACAGTGCATAGGGCCCGTCGCCCTCCATCTGGGCGCGCAGCAGCGAATCTTCGCGCGAGGGTACGACGAGGACTTTGCCCGTGCGCGTGCTGTCCGAATTGGAGAGGGTCCGCACGACGGGGGTCTTGCCCTCCAGGATCAGGGCGATATTCTCGTTGTAGGTCATCATGTCGTTCATCATGCGCTCCATCGAATCGAGCCGGATGATGTTCTGTACGAGGTTTTCGCGCGAACGGTCCGCCTCGGTGCGGTAGCCCGGCAGGAACTCCATGACGGGGGTATAGGCCATCAGCGAAAGCACGAGGATGAACAACAGCAGCACGAATGCCACGAGTCCCGCGAAGATGCTCGCGGGCGAGAGGTGGATGTGCCACTCTTCGCTGTTGTCCGTAGCGTTGAGCATGTTGAAGCGGCGCTTGCGGAATAGGTTGCGCCACAAAGACTGTATTTTCACGAACGGATTCATCGGTTTTCGTCGTTTCGTTTCGGGCGCCGCGGCGCTCTTTAATCCGTCAAAGATACACAATCGGGCAATCATATCCAACTTTATGCCGATATTCCTGCGGATATTGGCTCGTGCGACCCGCTTTCGGATGCGGCCGGGTCTTTGCCGTTTGCTTTTGTAAAAGCTTATTCCTATTTTTGCCGGACCTAACCCCGAATACCTCGCGAATGAAAAAAACGTTGCTCCTTTCGTTCTTCGTACTTCTGCTGCAACCCGTTATCTCGCAGACGCTCGTCTGGGAGGATTTGCGCGAAACGGCCCTGCCCCGGCCGAAGACTTTCGACCACGAACTGGGCATCCGCTACGGTGCCCAAATCTCTCTGGGCAGTACGGACGGGCCCGATTTGCAGGCATTCTGCATCGACTATGCCTGGTACGGGCCCTCGAATATCGGCGTACGTACGGGTTTCAATACGTTCCTCGACGCGGATATCGAGAACTACTACTCCGTGCCCGTGCAGTTCACGTGGCGGACGAAAAGCTACCGCGCGAAAGAATTCCGGTCGAGCGACCGCAGCCATTACTACAACCACCGATATTACCGCGACGAAGAATATACGCCTCGCAGTTTTTTCTGGGACTTGATCTGTTCGATCCTCCCCTCGGCCTTGGAGGCGCACGCCGGATTCACGCCCGGTATGATGGGTGGTCCGCGTACCCTGCCGGAGGGCTACGATCCGGAATGGGGATGGCAACCCTATGTCGTCCGCCATCGTTTCGCCTGCACGTTCGACGCGGGATTCCGGCTCATCATCCCCATTTGGCGCTTCAACCTTTTCGGAGACTTCACCTACCACTGTTATCTGACCGATAATTTCCGGGTCGGGGACTACCGCCCGAAACGTTCTTTCGTCGGACTGAGCGGAGGAATCTCGTTCCGCTTCTGACCGACGGCCCCTCTGGGACGGCGATATTCGGCGACGCCCGAATGCGGAGGGCGTCAAAGCAGCCCGGCTTCGTAGTAGACGACGATCTGTTCGATGATGCGATCCTCGCCGTCGCGGTCGTATTCCGATTTGAGATTCTGCCCGAAGACCCGCGAGACGCCCTGCCAGAATCCGGCGACGAAACCTCCGCGGAACTCCTTGAGCACTTCATAGGCCGTGTATTCGGTTTCGCGGTCGATGAGTTTGAGCAATACCTTGCCCTGCGTGCGGGTCATATGCTTCAGAATGGGGGTATACTCCTCCTTGATCTGGTCGTAGATACCTTTGATATATTCTTTCTGCGCCTTTTTGGTCGGCAGGCGGCACAATTCGTCCTCCATATCCTGCATCTTGGCCTTCGCGATCTTGGCGATGGGGTAGACCTTCTTCACCGCATCGACCAACCGGCGGTAACGCCGCAGGTCGACCGGACGGCTGAATACGTAGACCGGAAGAATGTGGACCAGCGGGATGGAATCGCCGCGCTCCACGGTCCACTCCTGGTGCCAGAAACCGCGCCCGCGCTGTGCCTGCGCCTCGAAAACCGAGACGAGGATTGCCGCGATGAGTACGGACGTCCGGAGGATGAATCGTAAACGGATCATGCACAAAGATACGAATAAGCGAGAGCAATGGCAAATTTATTTGGCAATTGCCGAGCGTTAACCGAACGCGAGCCGCGCATCGGCATCCGGATAACGACGATTTTTAGGCGTCCGCCCCCATGAAAGGAACGGAATTTGCCGGCTCGGGATATCGAAACATAAATCCGCTTGCCATGATCGAGAACGTAACTGTGTCGATGAACCGCGACTCGCGATTCCGACCCGAATGCACGCAGAAGTGCGACGAAATGAATCCTCATGAACTGCTGCTCTACGCCGCAGCCGAATGCACCGCTTACACACTGCTCGCGATGCTCGAAAGCCTGCACATCGAGCCACAACGCATCGAAATCGGTTATTCGGGCGATATCGGTGATGAAAAAAAGACACCGCGGGGTATTTTCCGTTCGTTCCACGTCGTCTACAACATCGCGTGCGATACCGAGGCCGACCAAACTCGGATAAGCCGGGCCGTCCGGCTCACGCACGAAAAATACGGTCCCATGACGCAGATGCTGCGCCGCATCGCCCCTGTATCGCAAGAGATCGCCATCGTCACCACTCAGCCCGAAAAAGCTTAGAGCGACCGAACCCCAATTTCCAGAAAAAGAGTCCCGATGACGGAAAATCCGCCTCGGGACTCTCCGTTATGCCTCCGAAACTCGTAAGAAACGCCCTATTTCTTGGTGTTTCCGGGAGAAATACATACATTTGTGTAGTTAATAAAGCCCATTGCCGGAAAAAAGATTCGTTTTCAAGCGCCTCTTGAAAATATCTTTTTTCGGCAATGCTTATTTTTCGGGTTTTCCGAAGCCGCGACTCGTGAATTCCCTCGTGTAAGGATACTCCCGCTCGGCAATTGCCAAATAAATTTGCCATTGCACTCGCTTATTCGTATCTTTGGCTTCACCGAAGATACTGCGCCTCGGAAAAAATGCAAGCAAGCTTGCTTTTTTCTCTCGGCTTATTCGTATCTTTGTCCATTATGCTGACGAAAATCCATGCTCGGAATCCTTCGGAAAAGGAGTTGCGACGTACCGTCGAGACGCTCGAACGGGACGGGGTAATCATTTACCCCACCGACAGCGTATATGCCTTCGGGTGCTCGATCCGCTCGGCGAAAGGCGCCGAGCAGTTGCAGCGCCTACGGGGCAAACGCGACAGCGAACCGGCGATCGTATTCGCCGACCTGGCGCAGGTGGCCGAATACTGTCGGGTCGACAACGCCGCATTCCGGATTCTGCGGCGCAACCTGCCGGGGCCTTTCACCTTCATCCTGCCCGCCTCGTCGCGCATTCCGGCCCGAGTGATCGGCAAGCGCAAGACGATCGGCGCGCGGATTCCGGCCCATCCCGTAGCCCGGGCGATCGTCGAGATGCTCGGCGCACCGATGATTACCGCCTCGGTATACGACGACGAGACGACGGAATACACCACCGATCCCGAGCTGATCCACGAACGCTACGGACGCACGGTCGAACTGGTGATCGACGGCGGCATCGGGGAGACCGCCCCGACGACGGTAGTCGACCTCTCGCAGGGCGAACCGACGATTCTGCGCGAAGGCAAGGGCACGCTCGACTGACAATATAGGACCTAACGAAAAAGATCATATAACAATACACAAAATCATGGAAAAGAATAAATTTTGGGACGAGACCGCACGCTATGGCGCCATACTGGGCGGCATCCTGGCCCTTTCGTTCATCCTGGAAACCTCGATGTCGCTCTCGGGACGCATGTCCCTCTATACGTTGCTGGGACTCGAATGGATCGTGGTCGTCGTGCTGCACTACTACCTGCTGCACCGCTTCACCCGACAGTACTCCACGCGCTACTCCGCCGAGGAGGGATTTTCGTTCGGACAGGGCTATGCCTATCTGATGGCCGTTTCGGGTTTCGCCGGGGCGATCGTCGGCGTCGTGCAGGCCGTCTATCTCCACCTCGTCATGGGTTACGAGAACTACACCGAGCGTATGTCCGCCGCCATTACGGAGCTTCTCGCCAGCGGCGGCGAAGTTCCGGCCCAGATGGAAGGAATGATCGAGCAATTGATCGACCAGATGCAGTCGGCCGCGACGCCTTCGGTGCTCTCGACCGTATGGGGCGGCATCTTCACCAGCCTGCTTTTCGGCGCATTCTTCGGTCTGATTATCGCAGGTGTGCTGTCGCGCGCTCCGCGTCCGTTCGACACGTCCGACAACCTCGAATAGCATGGAAAACAAACCCGATATTTCGGTCGTCGTACCGCTCTACAACGAAGCCGAATCGCTGCCCGAACTCCTTGCGTGGATCGACCGCGTAGCCCGCGCGAACGACCTGAGCTACGAAACGATCCTCGTGGACGACGGTTCGTCGGACGATTCGTGGGCCGTCGTCGAGCAGCTCAAGGGGCGATATCCCGCCGTACGGGGTATTTCGTTTCGGCGCAACTACGGCAAATCGGCCGCCCTTTACTGCGGTTTCGCAGCCGCCGAAGGCGAGGTCGTTATTACGATGGACGCCGACCTGCAAGACTCGCCCGACGAGATTCCCGCCCTGCGACGCATGATCGTCGAGGAGGGTTACGATCTGGTGTCGGGCTGGAAAAAACGCCGCCACGACCCTGCGGGCAAGCGCTGGCCGAGCAAGTTTTTCAACTGGACGGCCCGCCGCGCCTCGGGCATCAAACTCCACGACTTCAATTGCGGGCTGAAGGCTTACCGCCGCAAGGTCGTGAAGTCGATCGAGGTCTACGGCGAGATGCACCGCTTCATTCCGATTCTGGCGCGTCAGGCCGGATTCCGCCGCATCGGCGAGAAAGTCGTGGAGCACCGCGCCCGGAAATACGGCTACTCGAAATTCGGACTCGAACGCATGGTGAAGGGCTATCTGGACCTTATCAGCGTGCTGTTCATGTCCCACTTCGGTCGTTCGCCGATGTACCTTTTCGGCAGCCTCGGCACGCTGATGTTCCTCCTCGGCGGAGGCACGACGCTGTGGGTCATCGCCGAGAAGCTGTGGAAACAGGCGCACGGACTTCCCCTGCGCGCCGTGACGGAACAACCGCTTTTCTACCTCGCGATGCTGGCCGTCGTGCTGGGCGTACAACTTTTTCTGGCGGGATTCTTGGGCGAAATGATCAACCGCAACTCCCCGGACCGCAACCGTTATCTGATCGACAAAACCCTGTAATATGATACAACGCATTCAGAGCATCTATCTGCTCGTCATCACGGCACTGACCGCCACGGCCTCGTGCCTGCCCCTGGCCTGGATGGCCGACTACAACGACCGGCTCGAACTCTGCGCCTTCGCACTGCGCGACAGCAGCGGAGCGACCGTGCAGTCGACCGTTTATCTGGGTATTCTGCTCGTCCTGGCGAGCCTGCTGCCCCTGGTCACGATCTTCCTCTACAAGCGCCGCATGCTTCAAATCCGGCTCTGCGCCGTGGAGATGGTCTTGCTGCTCGGAGCATCGTTGATGGAAGGCATCTACTACTACCTCAGCCGCCGTGCCTTCTTCGGCCTGGAACACCCCGAAGGCTACGTGCAGTCGGGCATCCAGCCGGTGATTTTCCTGCCCTTGGTAGGTCTGATTTTCGCCTACCTCGCAATCCGGGCGATTTTCCGCGACGAACTGCTCGTGCGCGGCGTCGACCGCATCCGGTAATCAAGGATTGCAGACAAACGGAAAACGGTCTTCGGAGATTCCGAAGACCGTTTTTCATTGCAAGCACCTTCCTCAGAAATTGAGTTTGACGCCCACCGTGCAGTTGGCCCCGTACTCGGGATACCAGGGGTATTCGTAGAGCCTGCGGTCGAGCAGATTGCGGCCCTCGGCGAAGATCGCCACCCGCGACGAAATCCGCCAGTCGAACACCGCCCGCAGATCGATGGCGAAAGGCGCGACGAAGGGGGCCGCGGTTTCAGCTTCGAATATATCGCCATATAGAGTCGTCCACTTCCGCTCGCTCTGCATCCGCGCTTCGACGCCGAACGACACTTTGCGCCCCCGGTAATGCACTCCGAAGTCACACGTGAAGTTCGGCTCACCCGATTCGAGCCGCTCCTGTGCATGATCCGAGATATTCTGCTTCGCATCGTTGTAAGAGTAGCCGTGAATGCCGAGCGAAAGCGTCAGTTCACTCACCGGGCGGTAAGCGACCTCTCCGCCGAATGACAGCACCGTTTGCCGGTCCTGAATCAAACCCGGCATACCGAACAGATATTCCAGGTAAATACCGTCTTCTGTCCGCGCCGCACGGTACTTGGCGCCGCAGTCGATCCAATACAGGTGGTGATCGCGGATCGAAAAACCGACATAGGCCCGATAGTCGAACTTCCCGTGCCCCAAGGTTCCGCCGATACCCGCACGGCCGTTGTAATCCACCGAACTGCGTTCGGGCCGGAGAAAAGAGTTCCCCGAAGCATTCAGCCACGAATCCGTATAGGGGTTCAGACGCGAGATCGAACCGAAGCTGTTCGGCCGGATGTCGCCGTCCACCTCGACGAAAGGTTGCAAGGCATCCGTACCCAGATCGAAATTCAAACGGGCGAAAGGAAGCACGTAATTGTCCTTCGTTGCATTGACTTCGGGCACCGGATCGGGCTCTTCGATCGACTCCCACAGCATCCAGGGGATACATTCGATCCGGTCGTGATAATAGTCCGCACCGACCTCGAGGCGCACGACTCCACCCCGCAAACCGTAACGGAGTCCGACATGCAACAGTTCCTCCCAATCGCCATCCAACGCCTTGCGCCCCATCGTGCGATCCCAGCCGGCACTTGCCGAGAAGCGGCTGCGGCCCCAGCCGCGGGCGATACGCCCCGAAGCGCCGAACGACCATTCGCGCATCGTCCGCCCGTCCTCACGACGGGCCTCGTCCGAAATGCCATACTGGTATCTATAATTCATATTTTCATCCCCGAAGTCCATTCCGGAATGCCCGTGGAAAAGATTTCCGTGCGCCTCCACCTCGAAATTCGTACGGCTCAGGTCTTGGAAATCGTCACCCACACGCACCCGAAGCGACAGATCGCCGTAGTCGATCGGCGAGTCGGGAACATCCAGAATCCCCTTGGTAGGTGCCTCTTTTCCCAATCCGTAGCGATGATACAACCGGTTTTCGTAGGAGAGTTCGCCCTCGAGCGTATGACGGCCGAGGTATTTGCCCGCCGCGGCACCGAGGCGGTTGGTCATGCGCGTCGAATTGTTCTTCACACCCAGCTCGTTGCGAATGTCGGCATAGCGCCCCTCGTGGTTGACATAGCCCACGACATAGCCCGTCGAGGGGTTTTGCGACGAAGCGTAGAAATCCAGCACCGAATTGAGCGGGTAACCTGCTCCGACCTTCAGGTAGAAGGGCAGCGGGCGGTTGAACTCCCAGTAGGTCACCGTCGCGGGACGGATCGGCCGCGTGGCGAGCGTCGTGCGCAGCGACAGCGGCGTGACGGTATAATCGATATCGGGCCGCAACTTCACCGTATCGGTCATGTCGGGCGCGATGGCGAGTTTCGCGGCGCTCTCCACGCTCGGGACGTAGGCTTTGGTCACCTCGACCTGTTTTTCGACCTGTGCCGCGGCACCCCACGGCAGCGCCGCCAGCAGTGCGGCGGCAAACAGCAGTTTCTTCATCGTCAATTGAGTTTGCTGATTCGCGCTTTCGCCTCGTCCACGATGCCGTCGTCGGCAGGCGAATAACCGTCGGCGACACTCTGATAGGTTGCACGGGCCTGGAACGTATCGCCCTTGCTTACATAGACGTCGCCCAACAGCAGGAACGCCTTGGCGAGCCAGTAGGCTTGCGGTTCGCGCTCGGAGTAGGCGAAGACGGCCGCTTCGGCGCCATCGGCATCCCCCGCAGCGAAAATATCCTCGATCAGGCGGAAAGCGGCTTCGGAACCCTCCTTCGTGCGGACCTCCGCAGCAAGCTCCTTATAATATCGGGCGGCTTCGGCCCGCTGCCCGCTTTCGCGCAACTGCGTGGCCCGGGCATATTTCGCCTCTCGCAAGGCCGTGGTTCCGGCCTCGGGCTGCGCACAAACGTCGTCCGTCATGGCGGCGATCTTCGCGGCATCTCCTCCCGCGATCGTCGCCCGGACATATCCCGTCATCGCCTCCTCACGCCCCGAGCGGGTCGATGCCACGTCGTAGAGACGACGGTAAGCCGCAGCCGCCTCGTCGTAGCGGGCATCCTCGAAGGTCATCGGCGCGAATTTTTCGAGCACCCGCACCGTATATTGGTTGTTCTCCAGGGCGGCCAGCTCGCCGAGCGCCCCGAGGGCCCCGGCACGGTCGCCCTGACGCAGATAACAATCGCTCAGGTAGTAAAGCGCATCGGTCAGGTAATACCCCTTCGGGTAACTCTTCACGTAGCTGCGCAGCGACTTCGCCGCCGGTTCGACCGATCCGTCGAGGTAGAGCTTGCGCGCAGCGGCAAACGACAACGAGTCGCGCATCACCGCCGTGAGGTCACCCTCCAGACCGCTGCGCGACGCATAAGCGAAATAGCCGTCGGCATCGCCGTCCGAGAGGTAGATTTCCCGAATGCCCTGCATCGCCTCCTTCGCTTCGGCGGAGCGCGGCGAGGATTTCACTGCCCGGTCGTAATACTCCAGCGACTTCTGTTTGTCGCCCAGGTTCAGATACGCGAGTCCCAGATCGGCGAATGCCTGCGTGCGGCGTGCCGAGGCGGGATAATCCGCTACGAAGCGCTCCAACTGACGGGCCCCGTCGGCATAACGCTCCTGGGCGATGAAGCTGCGGCCCAGTTCGTAGGAGGCTTCGTCCACGTAGTCGCCGCGACCATCCGAAAGGATCTGTCGAAGCGCCTGCTGCTTCTCGGAAGTGCGGCCCAGAATACCCAGCGTGACGGCCCGCTTGTAGCGTGCATAGTGCATTTCGGGAGTCGCCAGACCGATCGTCCGGTCATATTCGGCAATCGCCGCCTCGAACTTCCGTTCGGAATAGCGTACGTCGCCTAAGCGGTTGCAGGCATCGGCCCGGTAGCTGTCGCGGGGACCGTATGCCGCCAGAAAGCGCGAGAAAGCGTTTCCGGCCTGCGTCATGTCCTGACGCACGAACGAACAGTAACCCAGGTTGTAGAGCGCCAACGCATACTCCCGCTCGCTGCGCGGAGCACGCTTGAGGTAGGCGTTGTACTTGGCGGCAGCGACCGTATGGTCGCCCTGCGCGAATGCGATTTCGCCCTGCCAAAAGTCGGCAAGCGCCGAATATTTGGGACTGACGTTCACCGCGGCAGACTCCGCCAGGTAGCGCTGCGCGGCACGCAGATCGCCGGCACCGTAAGCCTCCAGCGCCCGGAAGTAGGCGATCTTCTGCAAAGCGGCACGGATCTCCGCGTCCTGCGTAGGCATCGACTTGATGGCGCGATAGGCAGCATCGTAGTCGTGGGAATTGTAGTAGGCGGCGATCAGCAGCGTGCGGGCCTCGGGCGTACGCGGCGAAGCGGGATAACGCGTGACGTAGCGCGTCAGCAGGTTGATCGCACCGTTGAAGGCACCTCCCCCGAGTTCGTATTGCAGCTTGGCGTAGTTGAACAGCGCGTCTTCGGCGATCGCAGCATCGAGCGTATCGTCCGTAGCCATGGCGAAGGCTTGCATCGCCCCCTGCTTGTCGCCCGTACGCAGGCAGCAGTCGGCCAGGTGATAGGAGGCGTTCTGCGTCATGGCATCATCGGCGCCGCACGCCTTGCGCAGCCACTCCGCCGCTTCGGCGTAGCGGGCCGTGCGGTAGAGCGAGAAACCTTTCAGGTAGCAGCTTTCGCGGTCCGAACCGACCTCCGTCGTCGCGATAGCATCGAGGCGCCCGAGGTGTTCGAGCGTACGGTTGTAATCGTCGAGGTGGAACCACGATTCGGCGATGACCCGTTCGATCTCCGCACGACGCTCGGGCACGGCCTTATCGGCCAGCGCCTCGCCGTTTTCGACGACATAGCGGTAGTTGCCCTCGCGGAACTCGATCTGAAGCAGGTAGTAAGGCACCAGCCGCTTGTAGGCGTCGCTCTGCAACAACGACGAAAAGCCCTGCTTCGCGACACCGTAGCGTTCCTCGGCGTAATCGATGTAGGAGCGATAGTAGCGTGCATGATCGGCATACTCGCTGTCGTCGGGCACCCGCTCGAAACAGGCATAGGCCTCGCGGTAATTGCCGTCCAAAAACTCGACATAGCCCATCCGCACGTCGTACTGCTCCCGGCGCCGGGCACTCAACGAGCGATAGTCGGTTTTCGTGAAGTATTCGCGCGCCCGCTCGCGGTTCCCCGCTGCGCAGTAGAACGAACCGAGCGAGAACCGCACGTCGTTGGTATAAATCGAGCCGGGATAACGCTGCTCGAATTCGCGCAGAGCCCCTTCGGCATCGGCGCTTCCCAACTCCACGGCGCAAGCCGCCAGGTAGAAATCCGTTTCCTGCACGGCGCTCCGCTCGGCAGGCGTCAATGCCTTCCGGGCTTCGAGAAATTCGTGGCGCGCATCGCTCCAGCGTCCCAGGTCGAATAACTCCCGGCCGCGCCGGATCGCACCGTCGGCTCCGGGCACTGCGGCCCGCAGTCCGCCGCTACCTGCCGCTACGAGCGCGACAAGCAGCCAAATCCGTATTTTCCGCATACTGAAAATATTCTTAGGTAGTGGAGTCAAAGATACGAATAAGCGAGTGCAATGGCAAATTTATTTGAACATTGCCGAGCGAAAGTACCTTCGGCGAAGCCAAAGATACGAATAAGCCGCGCGCAAAACCAAAGTTGTTCACTTTTTGCCGAGCGAGAGCACCTAAATCGAAGTCGAAGATACCCGTTTCAGCCGTCTTTTGCAACTTCGGGGCCGCAGCCGTCGCAGTGCGTCGCGAAATCCGGTCTATTTGATCTTGCGACGGTTGAGTTCCGCGCTGTATGCGCGCGCATTGGCGTTGTGTTCGGCGAGCGTACGGGCGAAATTGTGGTATCCGTCGAACGTGGGCCGAGCGCAGAAGAAGATATAGTCGTGGCGTTCGAAGTCGAGCACGGCATCGATCGCGTTGCGTCCGGGCATGCAGATCGGCGAGGGCGGAAGCCCCTTATTCACGTAGGTATTGTAGGGCGAAGGGGTCTTCAGGTGGCGGTAGAGGATGCGGCGCAGCCCGAAGTCCTGCATGGCGTATTTCACCGTCGGATCGGCTTGCAGGGGGATGCCCTTGCGCAGCCGGTTGATGTAGACGCCTGCGATGCGGGGCATTTCGTCCGTCTTGCGCGTCTCCTCGTAGACGATCGACGCCAGGGTCATCACCTCCAGGCGGCTCAGACCGCTGCGCTTGCGCTTGGCATCCCGTTCCTCGGCCCAGAAACGGTCGTATTCGCGTTTCATGCGGTGAACCATCTCCTCGGGCGATACGGTCCAGTAGAATTCGTAGGTGTCGGGGATGAACATCGAGAAGAGCGTTACGCTGTCGAACCCTACGGCGCGGGCCAGCGAATCCGAAGTCAGTGCCCGCAGGATCGCCGTGGAGTCGGCATCGATCTGGCGGGCCAGTTTCCCGGCCAGCTGCGTCGGTATGCGCACGTTGTTGATCGTCACGCGCACGGGAGTCTGCAATCCCAGTTTCAGCATCCGCGCGATCTCGATCACGTTCATGCCGGGGCGCAGGAGGTAGTGTCCGGGTTTATAGGTCGTCGGAAGATCGATCCGCTCGGCATAAAGGTCGAACGCCGCACGGTGCCGGATGTGGGGCATGAGCGAATCGGTCAGCCGGGCGTAGTCCGACTTCGACGAGACGTAGAGTTCGAACTCCTCCGGTACGGCATCGCCCTTGAACTGTACGAAACCTGCGACGAAAGCTGCAACCATTGCGGCGAGGAGTGTGGCCGCAAGATAAAAGATCCTTTTTCTGCGCATTGCGAAACGGTTTTGGAAGTCCTATACGATCGAAAAACGGCGACTTGCGGGCCTTTGCCGGCGAAGGCTGCGGCTCGCACGGCTCCTCGGAACCGAATCGGCGCGATTTCGAAATCGTAGATAATTTCCGATTTTTTTTTGCAAAGATATAAAAAAATTCTACCTTTGTGCCTGGGTGAGTCTTATACGACCAGCTCCTGCAGAATCCCCCAGGCGAGGAATCGAGCAAGGGTATGCGGTCGTAGCGGTGCGATATAATCAGCTCACCCTTTTTTCGTGCCCTGCCGCAAACGGAGTTCCACCCGTTTGCGGCTTTTTTATATAATACAACTTTTCACCGGTTTATCGCTCGTTAACGCACTGTTTACAAATCTGCCCCCCCCCGCCTCAGGCAGTAAGGACTTAAATTCGGTTTAGTGTGTATGCAGTTGTCTTTTTTATTTCCTCTGCGGCACTCGGCCGATTCGTGCAGACAGATTCCTGGCATTCGATTTGGAACGCGTATGGAAAACTCCGATAACGGATCAACCTAAATAACGCTTCTATGAAAAAAACGAATCTTTGGAACCGGTTTTCCACCGCAGTGTTGGCTTTCGCCGCTCTGGCGCTCGGAGCCTGCGTGGACGATGATGAAGACAAGGGCATGCCCCGCCTGGAGGTGTCGCCCGAAACGCTCGTATTTGCCGCGGACGGTACGCCGCAGGGACCCGGAGCCTTCACGGTGCGTAGCAATCGCCCCTGGACGCTCGAAATCGCCGAAGGCGGCGATTGGGTGACCCCCTCGGTAAAGCAGGGCGACGGCAACGGCAAAGTCGAATTCACGGTCCCGGCCAGCAACACGGGACGTATCGCCAAACTGACATTCTCGTTGCGAAATGCTTACGGAGCCTACCTCACGCGCGAGGTGACGATCGAACAGGGCCAGGCGCCGCGTGCCGGGGAGGTCAGCGCACTGGTGGCCTATATCAAAAATACCTGGCCGTCGCTCGAAAGCGGGACCGAGGAGCTCAACTATGCGAAAAGCTCGATTCCGGCCGTGATTCTGGCCAATAACGAGGGCGGCAACAACTTCGGCAAACTGTATGTGGGCGATAATATCACGCTGCCCAATTCGGCGATCATTCTTTACAGCACTTCGGAATTTACGCGCGAAAAAAGTGCGAATTACCCGGTCGGACGTAAAGTCATGCTCGACCTGTCGAATGCGAAGTACGCTCCCTACGGCAATCTGCGCGAGCTGAAAGACGTCGTAGTGACGCTGACCGAAGACGATCCCGTCGAGGTGGTCGTGCCGACGCTCTCCGCCGCGACGCTCAATTCGGGTGAATACCAGGGACAGTACGTGTGCGTCGCCAATCTGACGCCCCAGGCCGATTTCGTCGGCCAGCCGTGGGCCGAGGCGGCCAAACGCGTGGTGCGCTTCGAGGCTTCGGACGGCGCTACCGTGCAGAGTTATATGGCTACGGCGACCGATGCGCCCGCATTCGCCGGGATCACCATCGCCGACCGGACGGGTTCGCTTTACGGAACGGCCGAGCAGAACTATCGCAATATCCAGCTGATCCCGACGCGTGCGGAGGATGTCGCGGCATTCGTCGTGACGGGACCGTCGCTCGCGGTGAATCCGGCGGACGAGCTGATCCTCGCCTCCGAAAGCGGTGCTACGGCGCAGCTGGCCGTTACGGCCAATGTCGCCTGGCGTACGACCGTTACCGGCAGCGGTTTTACGATCGATCCTGCTACGGGCGAGAACGACGCTGCGATCGAGGTGACTGCGACGGCAGCCAATGAGACCTCCGCGTCCGTCGAGCTGGGAACCGTGACCTTCGAGGCCGACGGTATCGAGTCGGTGACGGTACGTATTCTTCAGGCCGCCCAGCCGAGCGCCCAGCCGAAAACGGTCGCCGAGTTCATGACCTTCGTGCGCGGATTGGCTCCCGAAGCCAATGCCGAAGCATCGTTGGCCGAATGGGCCGGACAGCGTGTCGAGGGATACATCGCAGCCAACAATGCGTACGGCAATCTCTATCAGATGATCTCCGTGGTCGATAATACGGGTGCTCCCGGGTCGGGCGTGCTGTTGTCGGATGCCGCTTTCGAGACGGTGGCCGACTATCCGGTCGGTGCGCACGTGACCTGGACGGTCGGCAGCACGAGTACGGTCTACAACTCCTACGGACTCTACAAGATCAATCGCGTGGCGGTCGAAGTGGACAGTGCGGCGCCCGTCGCCATGAAGGTGCCGGCCATTACGCTCGCGCAATTCCTTTCGAACGATTATATGGGTATGAACGTCACCGTTACCGGGTTGCGTTTCAAGGGCGAGGCCGGTGAAACGTGGTACGGCGGCACGGCGAACTATGCGACGCGTCTGTTCGCCGATGGAAATTCGGAACTTGCGGTACGTGTCTATAAGACCGTGCCCTGGGGCGGCGATATCATCTCTCCGCTTGCTGCGAATGCTTCGCTGACGGGTGTGGCCGAGATTTACGACGGCACGCCGCAGCTCTATCCCCAGTCGTCGGAGGATATCGCCGCTTTCCGGCTCGACGCCTCCGTGCCTCTGATTACCGCCGTGGTTCCGACCTCGTTGTCGTGGGGAGCCGAGGAGACGACGGGCAAGCAGATAGCCGTTACGGTGGTCAATCTCGGGGCGCATACCCTGACGATCGATCCGGCCGCGATCGCGCCTTTCCGCGCTACGGTCGAGGGTACGACGATCACGGTGACACCCTCCGCAGCCAATACGAGTGCCGAGGATATCGTACGTACGCTCACGATTTCGGTGGCGGGCGGTAACAGCCGCGAGGTGACGCTCACGCAGTTCGCTGCGGGTTCGTCGGGCGATACGAAGGGTGTCTATACGTCGATGTCGCAGTTCATTCCGACAGCCATCAGCACGACGGACCGTTACTATCCCTCCGCTTCGACGATCGACGGCAAGCCCGCTACGGGTTTCAAGCTCGGCACGAGCAGCCTTGCGGGTGTATTCACTTCGGCGCCGCTCGGTGCGGGCGTAGCCTCCGACCTGAAACTTTCGTTCTATGCGGTGGCATGGACCGGAAAGAGTGCTACGGTCTACGTGCGGGTGAACAACGGCGGAGCGGTCGAAGGTACGGCCCAGTGCGAGGTGCGAGGCAGCGCGGGCGCTACGGGTTCGGGCAATGATTTCACCTTCACGGATATCGGCGATTCCGACTATTATACGTTCCGCCTTACGGGTTTGACGCCGCAGTCTACCGTCACGATCTCTACCTCTCCCGACTTTACGGCCGCTTCCGACCGTAATACGGGCCGGGCTATTCTTCTGGGCGTGCAACTCTACTGATTATGTCGAATTTTCGTTTTTCTTCGATGCTTGTCGCGGCTTCGATCCTCCTTTGGGGATCGGCCGCGACTTCGTGTAGCGACGATTCCGACGAGGATCGGTCGCCTTATTCCGTGTCGTGGGACCCCGAGAAGACCGTGCATCCCGATCAGGAGGGAGCTGCCGTGCTGATCGTTACGGGGCGCACGGGAACCTCGTGGACGGCCGAGATCGTCTCGGGTGCCGAGTGGATATCGTTCGACCGGACCGCTCCCGGTTCGCAGACGATCAAGAGCGGAACGACGGGAACGTCGCTCGCGCAGCGCAACCAGTATGTCTATTATTGGCCGAACGATACCCATGCCGAGCGGCATGCCGTGATCCGGTTTCTCTTTTCGGGGCAGGAGCCCGTGGACTTGGAGCTGACGCAGTACAGTACCTCGTCCGACGACGATGTGTACCAGTCGGGGCAATATCTGGCCTGGCCCGAAATCCCGGCGCAGGTGTTGAATGTCGATTATCTCTACGTCACGCACTTCGCCGATATGCGTTCGGGCGGGAGCGGTGCGACGCTGCGGGCCCGCAACTATACGATGTGCTTCGACCGTACGAAGTTCGCCGCCTGGTGGGTGGCCTATCCGCTGCACGCCTCCTATACGGGGTCGGGCCGGGTAGAGACCTGGGCCTACGATCCCAAGATCGCGGGCGAGTGGCAGGCCGATCTGTCGCGCAGCTATGTTTCGCCGACCTACGACCGGGGACACCAGATACCCAATGCCGACCGCAGCGGAAATACCGTCATGCAGGAGCAGACGTTCTATTTCTCGAACATGACGCCGCAGAATGCCGAGCTGAACCAACGCCCGTGGGCGGCCCTCGAGAAGGCTGCGCGCGACAACTGGATGTGCTCCGATACGCTCTATGTCGTGACCGGTGCCTGGTGGAGCCCGTCGGATCGTCTGACGACGCCCGACCGCAACGGCAAGCAGTGTCCCGTACCGACGAGCTATTTCAAGGTCTTCCTGCGCACGGTGCGGGGCAATATCCGCCAGCAGGGCGACCGCTTGGGCGACTATCCGGCCTCGGACCTGAAGTCGATCGGATTCTGGGTCGACAACCGCAGCGGTCAGGGCACGGCGCGCGACTGGGTGCGCAGTGTCGCGGAGATCGAGCGCCTGACGGGCTTCGAATTCTTCCCGACGGTGGATGCCGCGGTCAAGACGCAACGGGATGCCGTCTCGTGGGGGCTGTAAATTATGGCTCTTGAGCCCCCCCCCGCGGAGGCTCGAAACGCAACGAGGATCGCATTTTGCAGAGCAATATTAACAATACGATAGGATGAAACGATGGTTTTTCGCGCTGTGCTGCGTGGTGTCGATGGCGGCCGGACTGGCACAGAAGCCCTACAAGGTGGCTTTCTACAACCTGGAAAATTTCTTCGACACGATCGACGATCCGGACGTGCTGGACGAGGAGTTCCTGCCCTGTTCGCCCCGCGGGTGGAATACGGCCAAATATACGCGCAAGCTGGCCAATGTCGAACGCGTGTTGTTCGATATCGCGGCTACGGACCGCATATTTCCGGCAGTCATCGGACTCTCGGAGGTCGAGAACCGCTCGGTGCTCGAAGATATCGTCGCGTCGCCCCGTCTGGCTGCGGCCGATTATCGCATCGTGCACTACGATTCGCCCGACGCCCGCGGGGTCGACGTGGCGTTCCTCTACCGTCCGGCGGTCTTCCACTTGCAGGGGAGCCGTGCCGTGCGGACCGTCGTTCCGCAGTTGCCGAACTTCCGCACGCGCGATATCCTGACGATGTGGGGCACGATCGATTCGCTGCCGTTCTATTTCATGGTGGTGCACTGGCCTTCGCGACTGGGCGGTCGCGAAGCCTCGGAGTTCAAGCGCGTGGCCGTCGGCGAGCAGATGCGGCGTCTGGCCGATTCGGTGCTTCGGGCCGATCCGGCGACGCGCGTCGTGGCGATGGGCGACTTCAACGACGATCCTTCGGACCGCAGCCTGACCGAAGGCCTCGGAGCCCGGGGCCGGGTGCGGGACCTTGCTCCCGGGGACTTCTTCAACCCCTTCGCCGCGATGCACCGGGCCGGGCTGGGAACGCTGGCCTACGGCGATCGGTGGAACCTGTTCGACAACATCGTCGTCTCGGCGAACATGGTCGAAGACGCGGACGGCGGCATGCGGCTGGTGCAGGCCCCCGGATCGAAATACTACGGTGCGATCTTCCGCCGTCCCTATATGGTGCAGCAGGAGGGACAGTTCAAGGGATATCCCCTGCGGACGTATGTCGGCAATAATTTCCAGGGCGGGTTCAGCGACCACTTCCCGGTCTATATCTATTTCGCGCGTTGAGGCGGACGTTTCCCAAAATCATCCATAATCCATGAAAAGAATTTACCTTATTCTCTTGTTGGCGCTCCTCGCACCTCCTCTGTTCGCCCAAAGCGGCGGCATCGAGGGCAGGGTCGTGTCGCGCGGGGGCCGCGTGCCGCTCGCGGGTGTGCGCGTCGAGTTGCAGCCGCTCGGGGCCTCCGTCGTTTCGGACGACGAGGGCCGCTTCCTGCTCGAGCATATTCCTGCGGGCGATTATGCGCTGCGCTTCGAGACCGCGGAGTTCGAGCCCCTGACCGTCGCCGTGCGCGTCGGCGCGACGCTGCGCGATATCCGCCAGGTCGTGCTGGTTCCCGACATGCCGCGCCAGACGCTCGACGATGCCGTCTTCGCGGAATTCGATACCGAGACGGCGGACGACGCCCAGTCGTTGCCCACTTCGCTCGCTGCATCGAAAGACGTCTTCGACAATATCGCGTCGTATAAATTCAGCGAGATGCGGTTCAACCTGCGCGGTTACGATTCGCAGTACCAGGATGTCTACATGAACGGTATTCCGCTCAACGATGCCGTGACGGGTTATACCCCCTGGTCGTTGTGGAGCGGTCTGAACGATGCGGTCCGCAATCAGGAGATCACGCGCGGACTCGGCGTCTCGGAAGTCGGACTGGGCGGCATCGGCGGCGTGACGAATATCCTCACCGCTCCGTCGCAGATGCGCAAGGGGCTGCGGGTGAGCCTGGCCAACGGCAATGCGATGTACCGGTTTCGGGCGATGGCTACCTATGCTTCGGGATATCAGGACAACGGCTGGTCCTACGTCTTTTCGCTCTCGACGCGTCAGGGCGGCAACTCCTATGTCGATGGCGTATACTACAACGCCTACGGCTATTTCGGCGCCGTGGAGAAGCGTTTCGCCGACCGTCATCGCCTGACGCTGACGCTGCTCGGCGCCCCGACCGAGCGCGGCGCGCAGCAGGCTGCCACCGAGGAGGTCTACGACCTGGTGGGCAACCATTATTACAACCCCAACTGGGGCTGGCAGGACGGCAAGAAGCGAAACGCCCGTGTGCGCGACAGCCACGAACCGATCGTCGTGCTGAACTATACGTTCGACATTACGGAACGTTGGCGTCTGTCGCTGGCCACGTCGCTGCGTTTCGGACAGAACGGCTATTCGGCGCTGACGTGGCAGAACGGCCCCGATCCGCGTCCGGACTATTACCGCTACCTGCCGAGTTATTTCGCGGCGGACGGCGATCGCCGGGGCGCTGCGTGGCAGGCGGTCTACTGGCAAGCCAACTACCTCGATATCCGACACTTCGACTGGGACGGCATGTACGAGACCAACGGGATGCAGCACGATCCGATCGATGCTGCGACGTACGGCCCCGGGCGTCGTTCGAATTACATGGTCGAGGAGCGCCATACGGATCAGCTCGACTGGAATTTCGTAGCTTCGTTCGCGCATCGTTTCCGCAACGATTCGCGGCTCAACGGTGGTGTCGGGCTGCGCCGCAACCGGACCGCCTACTACTCCGAGGTCAAGGACCTGCTGGGCGGCGACTATTGGGCCGATATCGACAAATTCGCCGAGCGCGATTTCGGGTCGGACGTCACGGCCTACCAGAACAACCTGGATTACTACGAGAAGTACGGACATGCGCATGCCGCCCGGACGGGGGATAAGATCAGCTACAACTACTATGCGCATCTGATTCGTGCACGGGGATGGCTCTCCTATGCGTTCAACGTCGGCGGTCTGGCTGTCGCGCTGGGCGCCGAAGCGGGTTATGCTTCTCTGTGGCGCGAGGGTCTGTGGCGCAAAGGTCTCTTCGCCGACAATTCGAAAGGCGATTCCAAGACACTGCGCTACTTCACCTATCGGGGGAAGATCAATCTCGCCTATCGATTCTCGGGGGCTCATGCCATCGAGGCCAATGCCGTGTGGATGCAGGAGGCGCCTCGGTTCCAGGCGGCGTTCGTTTCGCCCCGCACACGCAACACCACGACGCCGGGTATCGATGCCGAGCGGGTGCTGGGCGTCGATCTCTCCTACGATTTGCGCATCGGCGATGCGAAATTCCGCGTTTCGGGGTATTATACGCGTATTTACGACCAGTCGAAGGTCATTTCCTATTACGACGACGTGGCGGCGACCTATACGAACTTCGTCATGACGGGCGTGGACAAACTCCATTTCGGTCTGGAAGCGGCGCTTTCGGTGCCCCTCTACCGGGGGCTGACGTTGAACGGGGCCGTAAGCTGGGGACAGTATACCTACGATTCGAACCCCGAGTATCTCCAGACGCAGGACAACAGCGGCGACATCATCTCCGCCGGGCGTGTCTACTGGAAGGACCTGCGGGTGGAGAGTACGCCGCAGACGGCCGTCAACGTCGGGTTGTCCTACCGCACGCGCAACAATATTTTCCTCTCGGCCGATTTCAACTATTACAACAACATGTACCTTTCGATGAGCCCCGTTTACCGCACGGACGCCGTGATTACGAGTGGCATGGCTGCCGAGGATGTCGCACGGCTGCGGCGTCAGGAGAAATTCGCTGCGGCGCATACGCTCAACGCCAGCGTGGGCAAGAACTGGTATATCCGTCGTCTCTATACGTTGGGTTTCAGCCTCGAAGTGAAGAACATCCTGAATGACCAGGACATCCGTACGGGCGGTTACGAACAGACGCGTCTGCGGAAAAACAACGAGACGACCGTTACCTCGTACGAACCGTTCGACGCCAAATATTTCTACCTGTTCGGTACGACCTATTATCTGAATCTTTATTTCCGTTTCTGACGGCGAAGCGGAAAAAACATGCGCATTATGAAAAGAATCTTTCAATGCTTTGCGGTCGCCGTGCTGCTGCTCTCGGCGGGATGCTATAACGATTACGACGCTCCGGGACCGGGACGGGTCTATACCGACGCCGATTTCGAGGCCGAGGGGCTGACCTATATTCCCATTCGCGAGGTCAAGGCCCGTTTCCGGGCGGCCAATCCGGGGATGAACGACGGTTCGGTCGCCTCGTGGCCGATCGAAGAACCGCTCTATACGCGCGGCAAGGTCGTGTCGAGCGACCGGGCCGGGAATATCTACAAATCGCTCTACATCTACGATGCGGGGAGCGGCTCGGCCATCGAGCTGAAGCTCACGTCGGGCAACTATTTGTTCCATCCCGTCGGACAGATCGTCTACGTGAAGTTGCAGGGGCTCGTCGTCGGGAACTACCGGGGGATGCTGAGTATCGGTTCGGCATCGGGTTCGGCGGCCTACTCGAACGACAATATCGAGAGCTCGGTCGTGCGTGCGGAGCATATTTTCCGGGGCGAGCAGCAGGCGATGCTGCCTTCGGACACGCTCGTCGTCACGCCGCAGAATTATAGGACGGTCCTTTCGGACGACGATCTGGGACGGCTGGTCCGTTTCGAAGGGTTGTACAGCCGTTTCGGAAAGGCGCAGTGGGGCTATCAAAACCTTTTTCCCAACTATTTCGCCAATTCGACCTCGTACGATGCGACCTCTCCCGGATGGGAGGATATCGACGAGTGGGCTACCTGGGCCGCTTTCCGGCGCGAACCTTTCCCGGGCGGCGAAGGGTTCGTGGATACCTATTTTTACGGCTCGGCGTGGTTCACCTACGGCGATCTTTCGGGCAGCTACGGGCGATACACCCCCGGAAACTATGTCGTCCGAACGAGCGGTTACAGCTCGTTCCGCGACGAACGCATTCCGACCGACGGCACGCAGGTCGACCTTACGGCGATCTATACCAAATTCACCAACGGTTCCGGCGGCAATGTCTCCTATCAGCTGACATTGTGCAGCGCAAGAGACGTCGAGGTGAAATGACAGAAGCGGCGGCCCGAAAGGCCGCCGCTTCGCGTTATCGTTCGTTCCACTTGCAGGAGGTCTGGTAATAGTAGACCGCCCGGTCGATCTGCCCCCCCCCGCATACGTCCAGCGGTTCGAGGTTGTGGGGGTCTTCGTCGGTCGGTACGACGCGATATTGTTCGACTTGCCGCACGGGCGAGAGCACCGTGAAGATGTCGCCTTCCAGATAGCCAAGGTCCTGATAGGTGGCGATGAAGGCGCGGTTTTCGTAGCCGGGCTCGAAGACGCTGCGGCCGAAGAAATGGGATTCGTATTCGAGGCCCAGGAGCGACAGCAGGGTAGGCATCAGGTCGATCTGCGAGACGGTGCCTTCGATGCGCTGGGGTTCTACGAAGCCCGGGGCGTAAATCAGCGCCGGGATGTGGTATTTGCGCAGCGGAATCTCCGTGCGTCCGGCGCTCGAAGCGCAGTGGTCGGCCGTGATGAGGAAGATCGTATCGTCGAACCAGGCGTGTTGCGAGGCTTCGGCGAAGAACTGTCCGAGGGCGTAATCGGTGTACATCACGCCGCCGTTGCGCGATTTGGCGTCGTGCGGGATGGAGATTTTCCCGGCGGGGTAGGTGAACGGACGGTGGTTGCTGACCGTCATGACATGGGCGAAGAAGGGGGCTTCTCCCGCAGCCTGTTCGTCGAGCGTGCGGATCACCTTGCGGTAGGCGTCCTCGTCGCAGACGCCCCAGATGTTGGCGAACGTGATCTCCTCGGGAGCGTATTGCCGCTGGTCCACGATGTCGTAGCCGTTGCCCGAGAAGAAGGTTTCCATGTTGTCGAAATAGCTGTTGCCGCCGTAGAAATAGGTCACGCGATAGCCTTTGTCGCGCAGAACGGCCCCCGTAGAGTGCATGCCGCCGTTGTTGCGCCGTTTGATGATGCTCTGACCCGGGCAGGGCGGCAGCGAGAGCGTCACGGCCTCCAGCCCGCGCACGGTGCGGTTGCCGGTGGCGTAGACCCGTTCGAAGGCCAGGCTGCGGTCGTAGAGCGAATCGAGCGTCGGCGTGAGATGCTGCGTATTGCCGAAATGCTCCAGGAACGAGGCGCTCATGCTCTCGATCGTGATGAGCACGATGTTGCGGCGGCGCTCGGTGCTGTCGGGGCGGACGATGCGGCGGTTCTCCGCTTCGCTGCCGTAGGTGCGGTGGATGAAGGCTTCGGCCTCATCGGCGGGGCGTGTAATGTAAAAACGGTCGTAGCTCAGTTCGTTCTTGACGAAAGCGTCGTAGAGCTTATAGAGTCCGTTGGCCTGCAATTCGTTGACGTAGACGTTCGGACTGTTTTGGAACCGGGTGTCGAATTGCAGCAGCGCGATGCTCGCGGCGAAGGCTGCGAGGTAGAGGGGCGCTGCGACGGCTTTCCACCGCCAGCCGATCCAGGCGTCCGTGGAGCGCAGTTCCTTGCGGAATCCGTACCAGAGGATCGCCAGCGTGACGATGAGGATCGCGGCCGCCATCGGCAACACGGGGTAGGACTCCATGATGTTGCCCACGACCTCGTTGGTGTAGATCAGGTAGTCCACGGCGATGAAGTTGTAGCGCACGCCGAATTCGTTCCAGAAAAGGTATTCGCTCACGCCGTTGAAGACGATGGCTCCGACGTAGAGGGCGAGGATCACCGTGAACCAGATGCAGGTCCACGTGCTGCGCATTCCGGGGCGCAGCAGACGCAGGGCGAAGCTCGCGGCCCAGTAGCCCAGCACGCTCGCAGCGATGGTCGGGACGACGCTGCCGTACTCGTCGAAGATCGTGTTGCAGAAGGCGACGTAGCAGAATGCCGCGACGAGCACGCCGAGAATCGCATAGCCCCACGGTTTGCGGTACTTCCGTTCCGAGACGCTCATTAGGAAGAGCCACAGGAAGAGGAATCCGATGGTCGCGGCGCAAAGATCGTTCACGGCGCCCAGCAGGAATATGCGGCACCATTCGCCCAATGAGAATCCGAGTTCGGTGGTCTGTTCGTTGAACGGCAATACGATGCGCAGAATGGCGCCGACGGCGAGCGTCAGCGCAACCAGTTTGAGGTAGAGACTGCCGAGCAGTCCGAGGCTTTTTCGCATGGCAGAAATGTCTGATATCGTTGCAAAGTTAATTATTTCGGTGGGAATATGCGCCTGTCGAGGGGCGAATTCGTTTTAAAAGCGGGGAAATGGCTTCGGCGGTAGGGGCCGAACCCAACAAATCTTTGCGCTGGAGAGGCTGCGGCGCGCGATCGTACGAGCCGGGCGCAAGTTGTGTCCGCGAAACCGATCGGCTTTTGCTACCTGCTGATCCGCAGATGCCACATGATGCGCAACAACTGTCGCCGCACCCACTCCGGAACGGCGAGCCACAGCCGCGACTGAATCCGCCAGCGGCGCGAGGCGCAGTCGACGATCCGCCCCGAAGGCCGCACGACGCAAACCATGCGGGCCACGATATCGTCCGACGTGCACTGTTCGCGCAGGCGGTAGTTGCCGTCGCCGGCCAGGAGAAAATGCGCTCCGTCGCGTCGGAGTATCCGGTGGAGGATATGTTGTCCCCGGTAGCGGAACAGCACTACGTCGCCCGGGCGGAGCCGGCGGACGTCGCATCGCCGCAGCACGACCGTATCCCGCTCCTGGCGCAGCAGCGGGCGCATGCTGTGCCCCTTCATGCGGATACGCACGTCTTCGCCTTCGGTCAAAACCTGTTCGACCTGTTCGAAAAACAGTCGGTTGGGCAGCAGCATCTCAATTGCGTTTTGTGTCGGCTTCGGAAATGCCGAATACGGTGTCGTGGGCTAGTCGGGCTGCCGCGGCGTCGGGCAGGCAGGCCAGATGGTAGACCGGAACGCGGGCGATCGTCTCCGAAACGATGTCGTACAAGGCGTCCTGCAAACGTTCGTCGCGGGCGAAGGCCGGGGGGACCGACGGCAGCAGCGCCCCGAGTGCTTCGAGCGTGCGCAGTCGCCGGATGCGGTTTTCGGGGGCCTGCGAGAGCCGCACGACGGCGGCGATGGGCAGGCAAACGTTGTGGTAGCAGGGGGTCTTGCCGCTCCAGGGCGAGCCGTAGACCCGGGCTTCGCCGCTGAGGACCGAGACGATCGGACTGTCGTCGTTCAGGAGCCGGGCTCCGGCGATATGTTCGCGCCACAACCGCGTGTGGGTGCTCTTTCCCGTTCCCGATTCGCCCAGGAACAGTACGGCTTTGCCGCGGCAGGCGATCACCGACGCGTGGAAGGCCGTCGACCGCTCGCGTACGGCCGTCAGGTTGTAGAGGGTCCACAGCCCGAAGCGCAGCAGGGCCGGATCGTGGGCCGTCGTGTAGTCGGTCGTCGCTTCTGCTCGGTCGAAGCGCTTACGGAAGCGTGCCGGGGCGGAGCCGTCGCGCGGCGTTATCTCCAGCAGATATCCGTCGGCGTCGCTTCCGAAGCGGCAGTCGGCGTCGGCATCGGCGAAGTCGAACCGGTCGAGTTCGCGGTAGTCGGGCTGGGGCTGAAGGTCGGCGCCGTCCGTGCGGAGCGTTAGCCGCGGCACCTCGCAGGAGTCCGGTGCGGCGAAGGGGGCGAGGGCCCGGGCGAAAGGTCGGGCGAGCAGCGGTTCGGGCAGTTCGACCGGTATGTCGGCGATTCGGTATATCATCGTTTTTCGAGTGTTATGATTCGGTTGCAATAGGCTAACGAGGATTCGCGGTGGGCGATGGCGACGATCGTAAGTTGCTGCTGATGGTCGGCCAGGGCGGCTATCGAGCGGTTGATCTCCTGCTCGGTGCGGTTGTCCAGCGCCGAGGTCGCTTCGTCGAAGAACAATACGTCCGAACGGCGGTAGAGTGCCCGGGCGATGCCGATGCGCTGGCGCTGTCCGCCCGACAGGCGGCATCCGCACTCCCCGATACGGGTATCCATCCCTGCGGGCAGTGCGGCGATGAACTCACCCATCTGCGCCGCTTCGAGCGCTTCGGCGACCCGCGTGCGGTCGATCTCCTCGGGCCGGATGCCCAGGGCGACGTTTTCGGCGAAGGTGCCGTCGACGAGAAAAAGATTCTGGGAAACGTATCCGATACGGTTCTGCCAGGCCCGGCGGTTGGCTGCCGTGAGCGGTTGGCCGTCGATCGCGATGCGGCCCGCGGTCGGGGTGTAGAGCCCTAACAGGAGGTTGAACAGCGTGGTTTTTCCGGCTCCCGAAACGCCGCGGATGCCGATGCGCTCGCCCTTGCGGATCGAGAGCGTCAGCCCCGTGAAAAGGTCCCGCTGGTCGTCCTCGAAGCGGAACGAGAGCCCTTCGACGTCGATACTGCGCTCGAACGGAAGTTTCGCCGTCGTCTCCCGAGCTTCGTTATCGGCAGGGGAGTCGGCTGCGGTCAGGGCCTCGCGCAGAATATCGATCGCATAGCGGTTGTAACGAATCGTCGTCCAGGCACTCATGATGTTGCGCACGGAGGGCATCAGGCGCAGGGCCGCGATGGCGAAGACTCCGAACAGCAGCCGGATATCGGCGCCGCCGCTGCGGAGTCCGAAGGCCACGAGCAGGGCCATGCCTGCGGCCAGCCCGACTTCGGTCAACGCCGGAGGGAGCATCCCGATCGCCGATTCGCGCAGCCGCATGCGCACGACCTCCTCCATCGTGCGGTCGAACCTCCGGAGCATCTGCGGGAAGGCGGCGTTGATCTCGATGTCGGCATAGCCGCGGAAAGTCTCGGCCACCAAGCGTGCCTTCTCGCGCTGGGCGCGGTTCTCCTCCTCGCCGTAGCGGTTGATGCGGTTGCGTATCAGGGCGTAGTAGACCCACAGGGCGGGCAGGAAGACGCCGACGGTCAAAAGGGCGGCGGCCGGTGCATAGAGGGTCAGTGCCGTGAAGAGCAGCCCGAAAAGCAGTGCTTCGGCCGCGATCGCGGCGGCGGGTTTGAGCACTCCGGCGGCGAATTGCAGGCAGACGACATTGACGTTGCGCGTCAGCACGGCGGAGTTCGAGCGTTTGACGAACGGAAGTCCGCGATCGTGGTAGGCGACGAAAAGCCGTCGCGAGAGGGTGCGATACAGTTCGTAGATATAGCGGCGTTCGGCCCGGGCCAGCGCCAGGTTGGCGGCGCACTTCACGGCGATGACCGCCACGACGCCGATGCAGACCGTCAGGGCGAAAGCGCCTTCGGTCGCAATGCCCGAGCGGGCGAATATCCGTGCTGCGAAGCCCGATCCCGTCATGCTCGTCGGGTCGAGTACCAGCATCAGTGCGGGGAGCAGGGCGGCCAGCCCCACGAGGTTGAGTCCCGCGCGCAGGAGCAGCGTCGCGGCGACCCAAAGGCCGCGGCGGCGGAATGCGCGGGGTATGATGTCGATAATGCCTTGCATGTTCGGTGTTTTTATGCTGGTTCGACCTCCTCGACCGTTCCCAGTTTCACGTACCAGAGGTAGCCTTTCGTCTCGGTGTAACCCATCCGTCGCAGCAGGTCGCAGTATTCGCGGATCTGCCGCCGGTTGCGCTCCGCCTGGCGGGTGCCGAACTTGTAGTCGACCACGACGGCGCGCTCTCCGGCGGTCATTACGCGGTCGGGGCGCCGCACTGCGGAGCTGCCCGGAATGACGATCTCCTGTTCGTTGCGCACGCGCTGCCAGCTGCCGTCGAACCATTGTCGTACGACGGGGTTGCGCAGCGCCTGGTCGATCATGCCGTCGAGCGTGGCGGCGTCCGTCGCCGAGAGCGTGCCGTCGGCCTTCATGCGTCGGACGGCGCGGCGGATATCCTCCTCCTCGTCGGCCTGTTCGAAGGCGCGGTGCATCAGAATGCCGAAGTTGCGGGGCGAGAGCTCGGCCCGGTCGTCCTCCTCGAAATAGCGCTGCGAGGGGAGGTGCAGCCGCAGGTCGGCCTGCGAAGTGCGGTAGTGCTCCAGGGCGACGTGTTCGACGCCGCTACTCCCGTGCCGCGAGGGTTCGGGGGCTGCGAATTCGCCGAACTCGAAACGCTCGGTTCGTTCGTCGGCGGTATAATGTCCTGCGAGGTCGCCCAGCAGGGCCCGATCGCCGTCGGCGGCGATGCTGCGCAGCAGCAGGCCTCCTACCGTGCGGGCCCCTTTTTTCGGCACGAAGACGTGCAGCGACTCCGCGGCGCGCGTGAGGGCTACGTAGAGCAGGTTGATGTTGTCCACGTGGGAGAAGACCGCTTCGCGGTAGAATTCTGCCGAGAAGCCCGATTCGGCCATCGATTTGCGGTAGCGCACCGGAAAGCGTCCCGCCTCGGCGCCTTCGCCGTCGGCCTCGGCCCAGACGATGTTTTCGACCATGCCGCTCGACCGCGGGTCCAGCGGCCAGGAGCAGTAGGGGATGATGACGGCGCACTTCTCCAGCCCTTTGGCTTTGTGTACGGTCGTGATCTCGACGGCCGTCGCCGACGCTTCGACGCTCAGCGAACGTTTGCATCCCGTCTCGTCCCACCAGCGGAGCCACAGCCCGATGTCGGCGATCTTCGACGAGCAGAAGGCGATGATCTGTTCGTGAACGGCTTGCAGATAGGCCGTCTGGAGCTTGTCGTTCTGGAGGTCGTAGCGCATGACCAGCCGTTCGAACGCCTCCTCGGGCGAAAGCAGCCGGATCGAGCGGAGGAATTCCCGTTCGTCGTCGGGGATCGGACGGTCGAACGCCCGGCCCAGGTAGTGATCGTAGACGGCGCGGCTGAGCGTATCCTCCGGATCGAGGGACAGGCGCAGCGCCGCGGCGACGAAGCCGCTCACGGGGGCGTTGCCCACGACGAGCGCTTCCTGCGTCATGACGTCGAAGCGGTAGCGCGGATCGGTGTTGCGGCGTTTGAAGTCGAGCAGCTCGGCGGCGACCTTACCGCCGTCCGTGGCGCCGCGTACGAGAATCAGAATGTCCGACGGGCGGAATCCGCGGTCGAGCAGCGTGCAGATGCGCTCCACGACGGGCGGTCGCTCGTCGAAGGTCTCGACCGAGACGTAGCCCGGGCGGGTGCCTTTGCGGCGGGGTGTCTGCGCATGTTCGCGGTAGGCGTCCGCGAGGGTGTCGTGCAGCGCCTCGGCTCCGGCTGCGGAGATGTCGCCCCGCTGTGCGGCGTCGTCCAGTAGCACGTTGAGCGTCCGGTTGTCCTCGGCGACGATGCGTTCGATGATTCGGTTGTTGAACTCCACGACCGTGGGGAGACTGCGGTAGTTCTCCTTCAGGTTCACCGTCTGGGTATTCTCCTCGCCCAGGGCTTCGCGCGCCTGCGTGTGAAGCAGTCGCCAGTCGCCGCCCCGCCAGCGGTAGATCGACTGCTTGATGTCGCCCACGATCAGCACGGAGGTCTCCTCCGACTGGGCCATGGCGTTGTGGAGCAGCGGCAGGAAATTTCCCCACTCCTTGACCGACGTATCCTGGAACTCGTCGATCATGAAGCGGTCGAAGCGGTTGCCGACCTTTTCGTAGATGAACGGCGCGTCGTTGTGGCCGATGAATTCCGAGAGGATGTATTTGGTTTCGGAGAGCAGCATCACGTTCTGCTCGTCGCACAACTGCTGCACCTTGGCGTAGAGATCGGCCAGCAGGGCGAAGCTGCGGTAATTCTCGCGCAGCAGGTCGCAGGTGTTCCACGTGCGCAGATTCCGGTCGTAGAGGTCGCACATTTCGCGCAGCAGCGGTTGCAGACGCCCGACGAGCGGCTGTGCGGGCGATCCCTTGGCGCACCAGCCCTCGCACGTGGCGCTCATCTTCGCCACGCTCGCGCCGTAGGGCTTCAGCTCCCCGGAGGCGATCGTGTAGAACCAGTGGGCGAAACTGCGGCTCTTGCCCGCGAAGTCGGCGGCCGTGAGCCCCGCTGCGGAGATGATCTCCACGGCCTGTGCGGCCGTCTGCCGCAGGCGCTCTTTCGTCTCGTCGGCACGGGCCGTCATGTGGGCGACGATCTCGCGCAGTTCGTCGCGCGAGCGGGCCATGGCCAATGCCTCCTTGTTCTTCTCCTTGAAAATTTCGCCCGCCAGCGAGAGCAGTCCTTCGCGAATGTCCCACTTCTTGCCGTCGTCGATGCGCTCCTGGACGAATTCGGTCATCCAACGTTGCAGCTCTCGGTCGGCGGCGATCTGCTCGATGAGCGAATCGGCGCTCTTGGTCAGCACCGAGGCGGTCTCGATTTCGACGTTGTAGTCGAGGTCGATGCCCAGCTCCTTGATGAAGGCGCGCAGGATGCGCTGGAAGAAGGTGTCGATGGTCAGGACCGTGAAATGGGAGTAGTCGTGCAGAATCTTGGCCCGCACCTCCCGGGCCCGGCGGCGTACGGTCGCGGCGTCGAGCCGCAGCTCGGCGCACAGCGCGGAGAGATAGCCGCTTTCGGCATCGGAAGCCAGGGCGTGAATCTCCTTCAGGATGCGCGACTTCATCTCCTCGGTGGCCTTGTTGGTGAAGGTCACCGCCAGGATATGACGATACGATGCGGGACGCTCGATGGCATCGCGCACGTATTTATAGGCCAGCTGGTAGGTCTTGCCCGAACCGGCACTCGCATTCAGAATCTTCGCTCTCACGCTCCGAAATTTCGTTTCGGGAGCTAAAAGTACAAAACAATTCCCGAACGGGCGGCCATATTCGCGGGAATTTTGTAACTTAGCCGTGAAAAAATAACGAATCGAGCTATGAAAAAAGGATTTCTGACCGTCGCCGCGCTCGTTGCGGCGCTCTGTTGTCGGGCCGAAAGTCCCGAACAGCCGCAGGGCGAACGCAGCGAGTGGCTGCCCTCGTTCACGACCGTCGTGGCCGACGGTGCGTTCGATCTGCTCCTGGTGAAGGTTCCCGATACCGATGCCCCGCGTATCCTTTACGACCTGCGCGGCTCCTATACGACCAAACTCGACGCCGAGGTGAAGAACCGCGTGCTGCATATCCGCGAGAAGCGCGACGCCCGACGGCCGACGCGTACGCGGGTGGAGGTGCGCTATAACGACTTGTCGGGAATCACGGTGACCGACGCCGCCGTGACTTTCGCCGATACCGTGCGCCGCACGACGATGGATGCCGTGCTCGGCGGCGATGCCCGCCTGACGGCCGTCCTGGACGTGGCGGACCTCGATATGAACGTCTCGGGGCGCGGCGAGGTGTCTTTGTCGGGACAGGCCCGCTACCTGACCCTTTTCGCATCGGGTGCCAAGGTCGATGCCGCGGGCCTCGAAACGATGTCTTCGCGCATCCAGGCGCAGAGCGGTGCCGCGGTTGCGGTCTCGGTTTCCGACCGGCTCGAAGGCCGTACCTCGACCAACGGCTCGATCCGCTACAAGGGCGAACCGAAGGTGATGCGCAACGCCATGAAGTTCATGGCCGGAGATATCAAACCGCTCGAATAACGGGCTGCGGGAGCGATGAAAGGGTTTCTGGAGGAGGTCGCGGCCGACCTCTATGCCCGTTACGGCGAGGAGCTGTCCGAACGTTCCGTGCTGTTCCCGTCGCGGCGTGCGCGGATTTTCTTCACCGATGCCTTGGCACAGGTCGCCCGGCGGCCGATGTGGCAGCCGGCATGGACCACGGTCGATGAGCTGATGTCTGAGATCGCGGGCCTCGAAACCGGGGACCGCATTCGGCTCGTTACCGAATTGTACAAAGTCTACTCGCGTTTTCACGACGAGCCTTTCGACAAGTTCTACTTTTGGGGCGACATGCTCCTGACCGATTTCGATACGATCGACAAATACCGGATCGATGCGCGGCAGTTGTTTCGCAACATCTCCGAGATCAAGGAGATCGAAGCCGACATATCCTACCTCACGCCGCAGCAGTTGCAGATTTTGAAATTCTGGTCGTCATTGGGCCCCGAGGCCGATCTCTCGGAGGAGAAACGCCGCTTCCTGGCTCTGTGGAAGACCCTGGGACCCATTTACGAAGCCTATCGCGAACGGCTCGCGGAGTTGGGCATCGCCTACAACGGCCTGGTGCAGCGTGCTGCCGCCGACCGCATTCGTGCGGGGGCCTATGCTTTCCCGGAGCCGCGGAGGTATGTCGTGGCGGGGTTCAACGCCCTCTCGGAGTGCGAAAAAATCCTGTTCCGCTTCCTCGCGACGGCTGCCGAAACCGATTTCTACTGGGATTATGACTCCTATTATAAGAACGCTCCCGAGCAGGAGGCCGGGATGTTCATCCGCCGCAACCTCGCGGACTTTCCCGAGGCGGGCGCCGTGTCGCACGACTGCATGGAGAGCCCCAAGAGCCTGACGGCCGTGGCGGCCGCGTCGAATGCCGTGCAGTGCAAATATGCGGCGGAGATTCTGCGCGAACTCTCCCGCAAGGGACCCTTGGGCAAGGAGACCGCCGTGGTGCTGACGGACGAGAATCTGCTGCTGCCGTTGTTGTACGCCCTGCCGGAGGATATCGGGCGGGTGAACGTCACGATGGGTTTCCCGCTGCGGGCAACGCTGGCTTACACCTTCGTCGAGCGCCTCGTGCAGATGCAGGCCCACGTTCGGAGCAAGGGGGGCGAGGCGATGTTCTACCACGCCGATGTCGAGGGTATCCTTTCGCACCCCTACGTTGCGGAGAGCGATGCCGAGCTGTTGCGTACGATGGGGGAGGAGATCGTGCGCGAACGCCGTATCTCGGTCGCCGCGACGTGGTTGCGGCGCAACGAGTTGCTCGGGCAGCTGTTTCGCGCCGTCACGACGTGGCGCGAACTCTCCGATTACCTCTCGGCCTGCGTCGCAGCCGTGGCCCGGATTCCCTATCGGGGTGACGATGCGCGCGAGCGGGTGGAGTATCTGGCCGTGATCGCCGAGGAGATCGTCAAGCTGCGCAACTCGCTCGAAGCGTGCGACGTGGAACTGTCGGCGGAGGTCTATGCTTCGCTGCTGCGCCGTCACTTGCAAACGCTGCGCATCCCCTTCGAGGGCGAGCCGCTCGAAGGCATTCAGATCATGGGTATCCTGGAGACGCGCAACCTCGATTTCCGGCACGTCATTCTGCTGTCGATGAACGACGACAACTTCCCCGGAAACCGGGTCGCGCAGGGTTCGTTCATCCCGTATAACCTGCGGGCTGCCTTCGCACTGCCGACACCCGAGCACCACGAAGGCGTCTATGCCTACTATTTCTACCGGTTGATTCAGCGCGCGGAGAGCGTCCACATGCTCTATTGCGCCCATGCCGACGACAAATCGACCGGCGAGCCGAGCCGCTACATCTACCAGCTCGACTACGAGAGCGGCATTCCCGTGCGGCGGGTCGAGGTGGGGGTGGATGTCAACCTGGCCGATACGGCGCCGATCGAGGTGGCGAAGGACGAGGCGGTGATGCGGCAGTTGGAGCGCTTCGTGGCGGAGGAGAGCCGTGCGACGCTTTCTCCGACCGCATTTTTCCGCTATGTCGCCTGTCCGCTGCGCTTCTATTTCCACTCCGTGGCGCGGATCGATACCGGAGACGAGATTTCCGACGAGGTGGATGCCCCGATGTTCGGAACGATCCTCCATGCCGCTGCGCAGCGCCTCTATGCCGAGTTGATCGGGGAGCATCGCCCGGGCGAGTCGCTGCGGACGTTGCTGCGTACCGATCGCGTGCGGGAAGCCGTCGATCGGGCGATCAACGAAAACTACCTGCGCGACGAGGGTGCCAGCAGCGACGAGTATGCGGGCAATCTGCTGCTCGTGCGCGATATCGTCGTACGCTATCTCCGCGGCGGGATCATGCGCTATGACGCGGAGCACGATGCCTTTACGGTCGAAGGGGTCGAACGGCAGGTCGAATACGCCTTTCCGTTCCGGGCCGGGGAGCGGGAGCTGAAGATGAAGTTCGCCGGAATCGCCGACCGGATCGACCGCTTGGAGGACGGCACGTTGCGTGTGGTCGATTACAAGACCGGTGCGGCGCACCTCGAATTCGACGGCATCGAGAGCCTTTTTCACGGGCAGGGCAAGCAGCGTTTACCGAATATTCTGCAAACGCTGCTCTATTCGATGATGCTCTGCCATACGGGGGCTGCGGATGCCGAACCGGCGCTCTATTATGTCCGGAACATGAATCGTCCGGAATATTCGCCGCAGCTGGACGACAAGGAATCGGGCCTTGTCGGCGCACGCTATTCGTTCTATGGGGCGCGTTTCGAGGAGCTGGTGCGTACGACGCTCGCGGAACTTTACGACCCTTCGGTGCCTTTTCGGCAGTGCGAGGATCGGGATACCTGCAAGTATTGCGATTTCAATGCGATTTGTAGAAGGTAACCCGGCTAAGAGCCGGTTTTAGCAGGAAATAGTAGCTAATTTGGCTTCTTGCCGTCGTCTGTCCCCGGATTAAGGAGAGCCTCCGCCCCTCGCGCGGTCCTGCGGATCGCAGTTCGCTAACCGCAAAGTTAATCGTAAAGCCCGGCTTTTAGCCGGGCGCAGTTCGCCGCCACCCCCGGCGGCGGACTGCCTTTCGCCTGAAGGCTCCGGCAGCCCCCGCTGGCGGCGAACCGCCCTGCGGGCTACGGTTCGCGCTCGGATAAGAGCCGCATGTTGCAGCAAAAAATCATAAAACCAGACTCTTAGCCGGGCAATTCTTAATTGATTACAGTTCCACCTTGAAATACCCTGCGCCGCTGCGGCGTGCCGCCTCCAGTCCGATGGCGGAATCTTCGAAAATGAGCGTCTCTTCCGGCGTGCATCCTTCGCGGCGCATCGCCTCCAGGAAACAGTCCGGTGCGGGTTTGGAGTGCGCGACGTCGGCACCCGACAGGATGCCGTCCACGCACCCGTTGGGGGCTTGCGCTTCGGGCGTCTGGGGGCCGCCGATGCCGAGGTGGCGCATGGCGTTGTCGATATTGGCGCGGCTGCCCGTCGAGACGATCCATACGCGGCCGCCTTGTCGCCGGAAGTCGCAACAGAACTCCCACAGCGGCGTATTCAGCCGCACAGTGTCGAAGAACGTCGGGTAGAGCTCGATTTTCCGCAAGCGCAGCCGTTCGCGCTCCGTCGGGTCGGCGATGCCGATCCGGGTGAGGAATTCGTTGCAGCGCATGCCGAAGTAACGGGTTTCGTACTCCGCTTCGGTGAGGGCGTAACCCGCCTCGCGCAGCGTGGCGACGTAGGCCAGGGTGTTGGCTCGCCGCGTGTCGGCCAGCGTGCCGTCGAAGTCGAGCAATAAGAGTCGAATCTGCATTTTCGTCAGTCGAACGATTGCATTCCCGACTGGGCGATCCGCATGATCCGCTGGTATTCGGTCGGGGTGAGCTCCATGAAGAAATAGTGGATCGGGTCCACGCGCATGCCGTTGTGGCGCACTTCGTAGTGGAGGTGGGGCGAGAGCGAAAGACCCGTGTCGCCCGAGAGCGCGATGATGTCGCCGCGCCGGACGCTCTGTCCTTTGCGGACGTTGATTTTCGAAAGATGGCTGTACGAAGTTTCGTAACCGTTGCCGTGGTCGATCACCACGGTCTGTCCCTGTGTCGCATGGCGCTGCGCTACGTCGCGCACCGTGCCGTCCGCCGTAGCGAATACGCGCGAACCTTCGGGGATGGTGTAGTCGACGCCCTGGTGGGAATGCAGCGTCTTGTAGAAGGGGTGGATGCGCATGCCGTAGGAGGCGGTCAGCAGCGTCAGCTGCTTGTTGATGACGGGCTGGATCGCGGGGATGTTGTCGGTGGCGCTTCCCTGCGTATCGATGGCTGCCTGCAACGCTTCGTAACTGCCGGCCAGTTTGTCGAGCTGCCGTTCCAGCGCGTCGGTACGTTGACGCAGTTCGCGCCGGAGCTGTCGGGTGGGGCGGTCGATGATCGTTTCGTAGGTTGCGGCCTGTTTGCTCGCGTATTCGTCGTCCAGGTCGTAGGGCGTCGATTCGAACAGGATGCGGAAGACGTTGCGGTCGCGTGCCGCGAGGTTGCCGATTACCTCCGAGATCGAGTCGTAGCGCGATTCCAATGTCTCGTATTCGCTGCGCAGCTTGTCGGTCGAATGTTTGAGCGAATACTCCAGCGGGGTGTCGAAGAAGATCGAAAATCCGAAGTAGTAGAGTACGGCCATGCCGATCCATACGAACAGATGGACCGTGCCGCGGATGATGTTCTGGCGGCGGCGTTTGCGGCGGCGGAGCCGTTCGAGGTCTTTCTTGCCGGTCATGTCACAATACTTCGAAATTGGTTTCGTGCATCCGCTCCATCAGTTCGGTATACTGTTCGGGTGTCATGTCGCGGTTGAAATAGTTGATCGGATTCACGGGAACGCCCCGGCGGATCACCTCGTAGTGGAGGTGGGGACCCGTCGAACGGCCGCTGTTGCCCGTCAGCGCGATGACCTGTCCGCGCGTGACCCGTTGTCCGGGTTCGACGAGGATTTTGTCCAGGTGGGCGTAGCGGGTCTTGTAGCCGAAACCGTGGTTGAGCAACACCTGGCGGCCGTAACCTCCGTTGTAGCCCGCGCTCGCTTCGGCGACGATGCCGTCCCCCGTGGCGTAGACCTCCGTACCGCGGTCGCAGCCGAAGTCGATGCCCGTGTGGGCCTGTACGCGCTTGAGTATCGGGTGGTAACGGCGCGGCGAGAAGGCTCCGATGTGGTTGTTGTGCAGCGCCGAGCGGTCGATGGGCCAGATGGCCGGAATGGCCGCGGACATCTGCTCCTTGTCCTGCGAAAGAGTTTGCAGCTCGTCGAACGACACCGATTCGAGGTAGGTCGTGCGGGCCAGTGCGTCGAGCTGCTCCCAGGTCGAACGCATGAGCGGCTCGAATTCGTCGCCCTCCAGCGCTGCGTATTTCGACTCGGGGTAGGGCTGCCAGATGCCGGGCAGCGAGAGCGTGTCGGTGGAGAAAAGCGAGCGGTAGACCTCGTTGTCGCGGTGACGGATGGCGTCGACCTTCTGCTGCGAGGTGCGGATGCGTTCGCGCAGAATCCGGTATTTGATCGTCAGCTCGCGGTTGTCGCGCAGGATGCGGTACATCTTGGGCGTGTAGAAAAAGTAGGAGAAAAGCACGTTGGCGATCGACACGAGGATGAACCCGATCAGGATTTTGCGGATCAGCCGGTAGGTGCGCAGGCGGAACGGAGCCGTTACCACCTCGCGTGTCAGCGTCTTGGCTTCGTGCGAGAGGGCGTGGGCCTCGTGTGCGAGCCGCTCCCGGTCGAAATGTCCGGACGCGAAGTCTTCCGTATGTCGTTCTTTTTGCTCCACCGCCAAAAAACTCTTTATTATATGGTGCAAATTTAGCTTTAATTGTGTAATTTTGCAACCCGAATCGAATAACGTACGAAAAGCGTAAAATCATATACCGAATTTATGGAATCGAATAAAATTCGCCAAGCCTTTCTGGACTTCTTCGCCTCGAAGGAGCATGCGATCGTGCCTTCGGCGCCGATGGTGGTCAAGGGAGACCCCACGCTGATGTTCACCAATGCGGGCATGAACCAGTTCAAGGATATCTTCCTGGGCAATGCGCCGCGCAAATATCCGCGTGCGGCCGATACGCAGAAGTGTCTGCGCGTGTCTGGTAAACACAACGACCTGGAGGAGGTCGGACACGACACCTACCACCATACGATGTTCGAAATGCTGGGCAACTGGTCCTACGGCGATTACTTCAAGAAGGAGGCGATCGAGTGGGCCTGGGAGTTGCTGCACGATGTTTACAAACTGCCTGCCGAGCGGATGTACGCCACGGTCTTCGAGGGCTCGGAGGAGGACGGCGTGCCGTTCGATCAGGAAGCTTACGACTACTGGCTGCGTTTCCTGCCTGCGGATCATATCATCCGCGGCAACAAGCACGACAACTTCTGGGAAATGGGCGAGACGGGTCCCTGCGGCCCTTGCTCGGAGATTCATTTCGACCTGCGCGACGAGGCGGAGATCGCCCAGAAGCCGGGCCGCGAGATGGTCAATGCGGGCCATCCGCAGGTGATCGAAATCTGGAACCTCGTCTTCATGCAGTTCAACCGCAAGGCCAACGGTTCGCTCGAAGAACTTCCCGCGCGCAACGTCGATACGGGTATGGGATTCGAGCGTCTCTGCATGATTCTGCAAGGTAAGAAATCCAATTACGATACGGATGTTTTCCAGCCGACGATCGGCCGCATCGCCGCTTTGGCCGGCAAACGCTACGGCGAGGAGCAGAAGGCCGACGTGGCCATGCGCGTGATCGCCGACCACCTGCGCGCCATCGCCTTCTCGATCGCCGACGGTCAGCTGCCGTCGAACGTCAAGGCGGGATATGTCATCCGCCGCATCCTGCGCCGCGCCGTGCGTTACGGCTACACTTACCTCGGCTTCAACGAGCCGACGCTCTGCAAGCTGGTGCCGGGGCTGGTCGAGCAAATGGGGGGCCAGTTCCCCGAGCTGCGGGCCCAGCAGTCGCTCATCGAGAAGGTGATCGAGGAGGAGGAGGCTTCGTTCCTGCGCACCCTCGCTACGGGTATCAACCTGCTGGACGGCGTGATCGAGCGCACGAAGGCCGAGGGCAAGGAGCTTATCTCGGGTGTCGAGGCGTTCGAACTCTACGATACGTTCGGATTCCCGATCGACCTCACGGAGCTGATCGCCCGCGAACAGGGCGTCGGCGTGGACCTCGCGGCCTTCGAGAAGGAGTTGCAGGCCCAGAAGGAGCGTTCGCGCAACGCCGCGGCCGTCGATACCGACGACTGGGTGGAGCTGTTCCCCTGCAAGGAGAGCATCTTCACGGGTTATGATACCCTCACCGAGCAGGTGCGCATCGCACGCTACCGCCGCGTCAGCTCGAAGGGCCGCACCTCCTATCAGCTGGTCTTCGACCGCACGCCGTTCTACGGCAATTCGGGCGGTCAGATCGGCGATATCGGCTACATCGAGAATGCGAACGAGCGCATCGCCGTCGTCGCTACCGAAAAGGAGAACGGATTGATTATTCATATCGTCGAGGCGCTGCCGGAGAATCCCGCCGCGGAGTTCACCGCACAGGTCGACGCCGCGAAACGTCAGTCGGCAGCCAACAACCACAGCGCTACGCACCTCATGCACGAGGCGCTGCGCAAGGTGCTGGGTACGCACGTCGAGCAGAAGGGCTCGATGGTGACGCCCGAGTTGCTGCGCTTCGACTTCTCGCATTTCCAGAAGGTGACGCCCGAGGAGCTGCGCGAGGTGGAACGCCTGGTCAACCGTGCCGTGCGGGCCAACTATCCGCTGGAGGAGAACCGCAACGCTACGAAGGAGGAGGCTGCCGCCTGCGGCGCCATGATGCTTTTCGGCGAGAAATACGGCGATCGGGTCCGTATGGTCAAGTTCGGTTCGTCGGTCGAGCTGTGCGGCGGTACGCATACGTCGGCTACGGGAAATATCGGTTTCTTCAAGATTCTGAACGAGAGCGCGATCTCGGCCGGTGTGCGTCGTATCGAGGCCGTTACGGGCGAGCAGGCCGAGCAGGTGCTCTACGCCGCCGAGGATACGCTGCGCAACGTGGGCGAATACCTCAATAATTCGCAGGTCGTGCAGGCCGTGAAGAAGATGATCGAGAACAACGACGCCCTGTCGAAGGAGGTCGAGGCCATGCGTCGCGAGCAGGTGGCCCAGTGGGCCGACAAGATCGTCGCTTCGACGCCCGAGCGCGACGGCATGCAACTCTTTACGACGCAGACGGATCGTCGCGCCGATGTCGTGAAGGACCTGGCCTACAACCTGCGTTCCCGTTCGCCGCGACTGGTTTTCGTCGTGGGTACGCTCCAGGGCGGGAAACCGATGCTCACGGTGATGCTGGGCGACGAGATCACGGCTCAGGGCGTGAATGCCGGTGCGGTGGTCCGCGAGGCCGCCAAGCTCATGCAGGGCGGCGGCGGCGGACAGGCTTTCTTCGCCACGGCGGGCGGCAAGAACCCCGAGGGGTTGCAGGCTGCGATCGACAAGGCCGTGGAACTGATCCGCAAACAGCTGGGAATGTAAAGTTTAACAATATACGATAAAGGACTATGGCTAACAAAGTTCTTCTGATGATTCTCGATGGCTGGGGCAACGGCCATCACGATAAGGCGGATGTGATCTCGACGGTCCATCCCGAATATATCTCGGCCATGACCGAGCGCTATCCCCACGCCGAGCTGCGCACGGACGGCGAGAATGTCGGTCTGCCCGACGGCCAGATGGGCAATTCGGAGGTGGGACACCTCAATATCGGCGCCGGTCGCGTCGTATACCAGGACTTGGTGAAGATCAACCGCGCCTGCCGCGACAATTCGATTCTGAAGAATCCCGAGATCGTCGCAGCGTTCGAATACGCCAAGGAGAAGGGTGTGAACGTCCATTTCATGGGCCTCACGTCGGACGGAGGCGTGCACTCGTCGCTGGAGCACCTTTTCAAACTGTGCGATATCGCTGCCGAATACGGCATCGCCAATACCTTTGTACACTGCTTCATGGACGGTCGCGATACCGATCCGCGCAGCGGCAAGGGTTTCATCGAACAGCTGGAGAAGCACCTCGGCGCCACGACCGGCAAGATCGCTACGGTGATCGGCCGTTACTATGCGATGGACCGCGACAAGCGCTGGGAGCGCGTGAAGGTGGCTTACGATGCGCTGGTGAACGGTGTCGGCGCTCCGGCGACGGATATGGTCGCTGCCGTACAGGCGTCGTACGACGCGGAGGTGACCGACGAGTTCATCAAACCCATCGTGCGCGTGGATGCCGACGGCAAGGCCGTGGGTACGATCGCGGCGAACGACCTGGTGATCTTCTTCAACTACCGCAACGACCGTGCGAAGGAGCTTTCGATCGTCCTGACGCAGGAGGACATGCCCGCCGAGGGTATGCACACGCTGCCGCTTTACTACTGCTGCATGACTCCCTACGACGCCAAGTTCACGGGGCTGCACATCCTCTTCGACAAGGAGAACGTGCCCGATACGATCGGCGAGTGGGTTTCGAAGCAGGGCCTCAAACAGCTGCGTATCGCCGAGACCGAGAAATATGCCCACGTGACCTTCTTCCTGAACGGCGGTCGCGAGGAGACGTTCGAGGGCGAGGAGCGTATCCTGGTCGCTTCGCCGAAAGTCGCTACGTATGACCTTCAGCCCGAGATGTCGGCTCCGGAAGTAGCTGACAAACTGGTCACTGCATTGAACGAACAGAAGTTCGACTTCATCTGTCTGAACTTCGCCAACGGTGACATGGTGGGCCATACGGGCGTCTACGATGCCATCGTGAAGGCCGTAAAGGCCGTGGACGGTTGCGTGGCGAAGGTCGTCGAGGCTGCCAAGGCCAACGGCTACGAGGTCGTGCAGATTGCCGACCACGGCAATGCCGACAATGCCGTCAATGCGGACGGTACGCCCAATACGGCGCACTCGTTGAATCCGGTGCCCATCGTGGTCGTCTCGGACCGCGTGAAGTCGGTGAAGAACGGCATTCTGGCCGATGTCGCTCCCACGGTGCTGGCACTGATGGGTGTTCCGCAGCCTGCCGAAATGACCGGCGAATCGCTCGTGGAGCTGAAGTAACTGTACTTGTAAGTAAAATCCCCGGAATCGATCTCGATTCCGGGGATTTTTATCTTTTTAAATAAGACATTCACCCTATGAAATCCATTGTACGCAATTATCTGATTTTTACCCTCGGTCTTTATTTCCTTTCCGCCGGGATCGTGTCGATTCTCCGCTCGACGCTCGGAACGACGCCGATTTCGAGCGTCAACTACGTACTCAGCCTCAATACGCCGCTGTCGTTGGGAACCTGCACCTTCCTGATTAATACGCTGCTTATCATCGGCCAGTTCTGGCTGGTGCGCGACCGCATGGCGCGGCGCACGGCGATCGAAATTCTGCTTCAATTTCCCTTTTCGATGCTTTTCGGGCTTTTCATCGACCTGAATATGTATCTGACGCAAGGGGTGCAGCCGCAGAGCTATGTCGCGATGCTGGCGCTGGTCGCCTGCGGCTGTTTGGTCCAGTCCGTCGGGGTCGTGCTGGAGATAAAACCCCATGTGGTCATGATGAGTGCCGAGGGGTTCGTCTACTACGCTTCGCAGCGTTACGGCAAGGAGTTCGGACGGTTCAAAGTGGGGTTCGACGTTACGCTCGTGACCGCTGCGGTGCTGCTGTCGCTGCTCTGTACCCGACGGATCGAGGGGGTACGCGAAGGCACGCTCGCGGCGGCACTGGCGACGGGTTGGATCGTGACGTTTCTGAACCGTCGGGTATTCACCCGCACTGCGTTGGGCCGAATCCTTCCGACGCGGCTGTTCCGCGCTGCCTCGGAGCGGTCCTAATACAATTCGATGAATTCATAGCTGCAACCCACTGCGGCGAGGTATCGGGCGAACTCTTCGCGGCGGATCACTACCGTGGCGCGGTTGTCGTTGGGGTGGAAGGCATATACGGACCATTCGCGCATCCGCGTGTCGAGGAACAGGTGCACGTGGTGCGCGGGATCGTTTATCAGCCCGAACGGCGAGACCGATCCCGGCCGCAGTCCCAACCAGCGCTCCATGCGTTCGGGCGATGCGAAGGAGAGTCTGCCCTGGTGCAGCCTGTGTTCGAGGTCGTGGATGGCGAGCCGTTGCTCGGCGTCGAAGCAGACCAGGTAGTGGCGGTCGCCTTTGTGGTTGCGGAAAAAGAGGTTCTTGCAGTGCCGGGCACCGTCGCCGCTGCAATAGCGCAGGGCGATTTCGCAGGTCGGGGCCTCGGGGTGTTCGTACCAGGTATAGCGGATCGCGTGGCGGTCGAGAAAGTCGAAGACGCGCTGACGCCGCAGGTCGGCTTCGGTCGTGTTCGCAGTATTCATAGGCTGGGAAAGCAGGTGCGGATGTTGGTTTCGATGCAGCCGACGAGCACTTCGACCGCTTCGGTCGGAGCCCAGGCGTTGTGGGGCGAGAGCAGCAGGCGGTCCTGCTCCTTCAGATGGAGCAGCGGATTGTCGGCCGCAGGGGGCTCCTGGGCGAAGACGTCGAGGACGGCACCTGCGATCGAACCGGCGTCGAGCGCTGCGGCCAAGGCCGTTTCGTCCACGATACCGCCGCGGGCGACGTTGATAAGCACCGCATCGGAACGCATCCGGGCCAGTTCCCCGGCCCCGATAAGGCCGCGCGTGCGGTCGTTCAGCGGGCAGTGGATCGATACCACGTCGGCCCATGCGAGCAGTTCGGCGAGCGGCAGGGTGGGGTACTCCTCCTGACGGAGGATGCCCGAAGTGGAGGCGTAGCGCACCTCGCAGCCGAACGCCGCGGCCAGCCGGGCGACTTCGCGGCCGATCGTTCCCAGGCCGACGATGCCCCAGCGCGAGCCGTGCAGTTGGCGGTTGGCGCCGTGGTAGTGGAATTGTCGTTGCGAGGCGGAGTAGGCGCCGCTGCGGACGTAACGGTCGAAATAGACGATTTGGCGCCGAAGTGCCAAAGCGGCTCCGAGGGTGGTTTCGGCAACGGCGTGGGTCGAATATCCCGCGGCGTTGCGCACCTCGATGCCCAGCTCGGCGGCAGCGTCGAGGTCGATGTTGTTCACGCCGGTCGCCGCTACGCAGATCAGCCGCAGGTGCGGCAGGGCGCGCATCGTCTCCCGGTCGAGCACCACCTTATTGGTGATGACGATCTCCGCCTGGCGGCAGCGCTGCACAACTTCGTCGTCGGCGGTGAAGGCGTATCCGGTGTAGTCGCTCAGAGCGTGCAGCCGGCTGAGGTCCGCGCCGCCCAGGGTATATTCGTCGAGAAAAACGATTTTCGGTGTCATGGTGAAATTCTGTTTTTGTGTCGGGGGGGGGCGAAGCCTTGCGGCCTTTGGCCGGGGCTTCTGGCGACGTATAGGTTTGTTCGATTTTTACAATTCTCCGATTAGGTCGCGCACGACGACCGAGGCGCAGCCGATGCCGAACAGGGCCGGGATGTAGGAAATCGTCCCGACGTTCGATTTCTTGTTTTGCTCCTCGCAGAGGATCATCGCCCCCTCGCGCATCGGTTCGGGCGAGAATACGGCCCGAAATCCGCTGCGGATGCCGATCTTGTGCAGCCGCTTGCGCAGCATGTGGGCCAGCGGACAGTGGTGGGTCTTCGAGATGTCGGCGATTTCGAGCTTCGTGGGATCGGTTTTCGCCCCGGCGCCCATCGAACTGACCAGCGGCATGCCGCGTTCGAGCGCTGCGGCGATCAGGGCCAGTTTGGGCGAAAGGGTGTCGATGGCGTCGACCACGTAGTCGTAGCGTGCGGCGTCCAATAAAATATAGGTCTCCTCGTCCTTGATGTAGAGGTTGACCACCGTGAGTTCGATTTCGGGCGAGATGTCGCGCAGACGCTCGGCCAGGATGTCGGCCTTCTGCCGTCCCACGGTCGAGTGGAGCGCCACGAGCTGGCGGTTGATGTTCGACGGCGCCACGGCATCGGCGTCGGCGATGGTCATGCGTCCTACGCCTGCGCGGGCGATCATCTCCGCGGCGTAGGCCCCTACGCCGCCCAGTCCTACGACCAGCACGTGGGCGCGGCGCAGCCGGTCGAGTTTCTCCTCTCCGAGCAGCAGCTCGGTGCGTTCAAGCCATTGGGGTGTCATGGGTTTGTTTCGTTTTTGGGGCGGATGCTCCGAAAATACGCCGGTAGTTGTCCAGCGTCGTCTGTTGCAACGTTTCGACCTCTGTGCCGAGCAGTGCGGCGGCGCGGGCGTAGACCTCCTCGATGGGCGTCGGGTCGTCGTCGGTCTCCAGGAAGAGTCGTTCGTGCGGCGTGGCGCACAGGGCCCGGACCGTACGGGCCGAGCGCAACGACCGGATGCCGTAGGAGAGGTAGTAGCCCCGCGCTACGGCCTGACGGGCCTGCTGCTCCGATCCGACGAATCCGTGGAAGATCACGGCGCGGAGCGGATAGGCGCGCAGTTCGCGCATCAACGGCTCGAAAGCCTTCACGCAATGCAGCACGACCGCGAGATCGCGTTCGCACGCCAGCCGAAGCTGCTCCCGCAGTACGGCGAGTTGAACGTCGGCGGCGGGGCCCCGCAGGTTGTCGAGCCCGATTTCGCCGATGGCCTGCACCTCCGCCAACGCGGGCAAAAGCGCCTCGATCCGTTCCGTCGCGGCGTCCCACGGGTGGATGCCGGCCGTACGTAATTCGACGGCGTGCCGGGTCGGACGGTGGGTGTGTATGTCCACATAGGGTAGCATCGCGAATGCAAATGTAGAAATTTTAAGTAAATTTAAAAAATAATGGCGCGCTTATACCCGATTTCGCGAAAAAATTCGTATTTTCGCACGCGGAAAAAACTGTTAGCCTGCTAACAACGAATTTGAATGCCAAACTTAACACATCAAAATCTTTAACCATGTCGAAAATCATTACACTACGCAAGGGTCTCGACATCAATTTGCAGGGCCGGGCTCAGGAGTCGCTGTCGGTAGCGCCGACGGCTTCGGAGTACGCCCTCTCGCCCCTCGATTTCGAGGGCGTGACTCCCAAGTTGCTGGTGAAAGTAGGCGATGAGGTAAAGGCCGGAACACCGTTGTTCTTCAACAAGTACGACGAGCGTATCCTCTTTACGTCACCCGTCAGCGGCAAGGTCGCCGCCGTCAATCGCGGGGAGAAACGCAAAGTGCTCTCCGTGACGGTCGCTCCCGATGCCGAGCAGCAGTACGAGGAGTTCGCCAAACCCGACCTCGGGAAGGCTTCGCGCGAAGAGATCGTCACCCTGCTGTTGCGTTCGGGCCTCTGGCCGCTGCTCGTGCAGCGCCCCTACGGCATCATCGCCAATCCGAGCGACACGCCGAAGGCTATCTTCATCTCGGCCTTCGATTCCGCGCCGCTGGCTCCCGACTACAACTTCGTGTTGGCGTCGGAGCGGAAGAACCTCCAGGCCGGTATCGACGCGCTGCGCAAGCTCACGCCGGGCAAAGTCCATCTTTCGGTCCGCGCCAAGGCCGAGGGCGACATGCCGTCGCTCAAGGGTGCCGAACTGCATACCTTTGCGGGCAAACACCCGGTAGGTAATGTCGGCGTGCAGATCCACCATATCGATCCGGTGAACCGGGGCGAGGTCGTCTGGACGGTCAACATTCAGGACGTCGCCATCATCGGCCGTCTGGTGAACGAGGGCCGCGTAGACCGCACGAAGATCGTCGCCGTGACGGGTTCCGAGGTCGAGAAGCCGCACTACGTGCGTGTTATCGCGGGTGCGAAGATCGATTCGCTGCTCGCCGGAAACATTCGCAAGCAGGCCGAGGGCGACAGCGTGCGCATCATCTCGGGCAACGTGCTGACGGGTACGAAGGTCGCAGCCGACGGTTTCCTGACCTTCTACGCCAACCAGGTGACGGTGATCCCCGAGGGCGACAAGTACGAACTGCTGGGCTGGGCGATGCCCCGTCTGAACAAGTTCTCCGTATCGCGCGCCTACTTCTCGTGGCTCTGCCCCAAGAAGGCCTACAAGCTCGATACCAACATGAACGGCGGCGAGCGTCCTTTCGTCGTGACGGGTCTCTACGAGAAGTATCTGCCGATGGATATCTATCCGATGTACCTGCTCAAGGCGTGCCTTGCGGGCGATATCGACAAGATGGAGAACCTGGGTATCTACGAGGTCACGGAGGAGGATTTCGCCCTGTGCGAGTTCGTCGATCCTTCGAAGATCGATATTCAGCAGATCATCCGCGACGGTATTAACTTAATGATTAAGGAGGCATAACGATGGGATTACGGAAAATTATCGATAATCTGAAACCCACCTTCTCCAAAGGCGGCAAGCTGGGTTTCCTGGAGTCTACGTTCGACGCGTTCGAAACGTTCCTCTTCGTGCCGAACACCACCACCGTGCGCGGTGCGCATATCCGCGACGCCAACGACATGAAACGTACGATGATCGTCGTGGTGCTGGCGCTCATGCCGGCATTCCTGTTCGGCTGTTTCAATACGGGTTCGCAAGTGGGCCTCGAAGGTTTCCAGGCCTTCCTTTACGGTCTGGTTCGCGTGCTGCCGATGGTGTGCGTGTCGTACATCGTCGGTCTGGCCATCGAGTTCGGTTTCGCGCAGGCGCGCGGCCACGAGGTCAACGAGGGTTTCCTCGTCACGGGTCTTCTGATCCCCATGATCTTCCCCGTGAGCACGCCGCTCTGGATGGTGGGTCTCTCGACCGCTTTCGCCGTGGTCTTCGGCAAGGAGGTGTTCGGCGGTACGGGTATGAATGTCTTCAACCCCGCGCTGCTGGCCCGCGCTTTCGCCTTCTTCGCCTATACGCCCTCGATGTCGGGTGAGACCGTATGGTACTCCGACTGGACGATGATGGGCGCTCAGGTCGACGGCATCACGGGCGCTACGGCGCTCGAGCAGCTCGGTTCGACCGGCACGATGACCTTCTCGCCCCTGGATGCGTTCCTGGGCTTCATCCCCGGTTCGTTCGGCGAGACTTCGACGCTGGCGATCTTGATCGGCGGCGCGATCCTGCTCCTGACGGGCATCGCTTCGTGGCGGACGATGGTTTCGGTGTTCGTCGGCGGTCTGGCGATGGGCTACCTCTTCCAGGCACTCGGCGTGACGGAGTTCCCGGCATGGTATCACCTCATCGTCGGCGGTTTCGCGTTCGGTGCCGTGTTCATGGCCACCGATCCCGTAACCTCGGCGCAGACCGATACGGGCAAGTGCATCGTCGGCCTGATGACCGGTGCCCTGGCCGTGATGATCCGCGTGGTGAACCCGGCCTATCCCGAAGGCATGATGCTCTCGATCCTCTTTATGAACGCGCTGGCTCCGCTGGTGGACTACTATGTGGTCGAAGCCAACATCGCGCGCCGCAAAAAACGTGTTAAACCGGTAAAATAACGAAGGATCATGGACAAGAACAGCAATAAGTACATTATCCTCTACGCTACGGTGATGGTCGTCATCGTGGCTACGCTCCTGGCTTGCGCCGCACTGGGTTTGCAGAAGCGTCAGTACGAGAACGAGCTCAACGAGAAGAAGCAGGCCATCCTGGCTTCGCTCTCCGCTTCGACCGAGAACTACGACGAGTTCATCGAAGCCTATGTCGTCGACGGCAAGGGCGAGCGCGTCGAAGGCGAAGACGTCTTCGCGCTGCTCAACGACCTTCCGGGTGCTTATGCCGCCGGGAAATACCCCGTCTTCGAGGCGCGCGACGGCCGCATGGTGCTGCCCGTGACGGGTAGGGGGCTGTGGGGCCCGATCTGGGGTTATGTCGCTCTGGAGAAGGATATGGCGACCTTGGCGGGTATCATCATGGCCCACAAGGGCGAGACGCCCGGTCTGGGTGCCGAGATCGCGACGCCCAAATACCAGGCCCGCTTCGTCGGCAAATCGATCTTCGAGGGCGACGATTTCGTCTCGGTGACGCTGCGCAAGGGCGGAGCCAAAGATCCCGCTCACGAGGTCGACGCCATTTCGGGCGGAACGAAGACCTCGGACGGCGTGACGGCCATGCTGCGCAACAGCCTCGGCAACTACCTCCCGCTGCTCGAAGCCAAACGTTCGGCTGCGGCTGCGGAGGAGGTTTTCGAGCCCGTGCGTGAGGAGTCTAACGATGTAAATGAAGGAAACAATGAGTAAGATGGAAAAAGAGCCTTTGTTTTCGGCTAAGAATATGAAATACCTGACGGGACCGTTCTCCGCGAACAACCCGGTCATCGTGCAGATCCTCGGTATCTGCTCGGCGCTGGCTGTGACCGTGCAGCTCAAGCCCGCCATCGTCATGGCGCTTTCGGTGACGGTCGTCACGGCTTTCTCCAACCTGGTCATGTCGCTGCTGCGCAACGGCGTTCCGTCGCGTATCCGCATCATCGTCCAGCTGGTCGTCATCGCCGCGCTGGTGATCCTCGTCGACCAGGTGCTCAAGGCTTTCGTCTATGAAGTCTCGAAGCAGCTGTCGGTGTACGTGGGTCTGATTATCACCAACTGTATCGTCATGGGACGCGTCGAGGCGTTCGCGCTGGCCAACAAACCCTGGCCTGCGTTCCTCGACGGTATCGGCAACGGTTTGGGCTACGGTCTGATCCTGGTTATCGTGGCTTTCTTCCGCGAACTGCTGGGCTCGGGTACGCTGCTGGGCATGCGCGTCATTCCCGAGAGCTGGTACATCGCCGAGGGCGGTTTCTACTCCAACTGCGGTATGATGCTCTTCCCGCCGATGGCCCTCATCATCGTGGGTTGCATCATCTGGGTGCACCGTTCGCGCAACAAGGATTTACAGGA
>CANPHE010000008.1 GCA_947573795.1 uncultured Alistipes sp.
CGCTCATCACCAAGGCCGACGGCACGAAGTTCGGCAAGACCGAGAGCGGCAACGTATGGCTCGACCCGCGCTATACGTCGCCCTATAAATTCTACCAGTTCTGGCTGAATGTCAGCGACGAAGACGCCAAGCGCTACATCAAGATATTCACGCTGCTCGACCGCGGAACCATCGAGGCGCTGATCGCCGAGCACGATGCGGCACCGCACCTGCGCGTGCTCCAGAAGCGTCTTGCCGAGGAGATCACCACGATGATCCATTCGCGCGAGGAGTACGAAAAAGCCGTCGAGGCTTCGGCGATCCTTTTCGGCGGCGCTACGGCCGACGCCCTGCACCGTCTCGACGAACAGACGCTCTTGCAGGTATTCGAGGGGGTTCCGCAATTCCGCATCGCCCGCGCCGAGCTGGGCATGTCCTTCGTCGATCTGTGCACCGAGAAGACGCAGATTTTCCCCTCGAAGGGCGAGTGCCGCAAACTGATCCAGGGCGGCGGCGTGTCGCTCAACCGCGAGAAGGTCGCCGATCCGATGCGCCCCGTCACGGAAGAGGAGCTCATCGCCGGGAAATACCTGCTCGTGCAGCGCGGCAAGAAGAACTATTACCTCGTCATCGCCGAGTAGATGGAATACCTCATCCGCCTCGAACGCATGGAATTCCGTGCGCTGCACGGCTGCTACGAGCTCGAACGCAAAGTCGGCAACCGCTTCACGGTCGATCTGGAGATCACCGCGGAACTGGGCCACGTCGCTGCGGACGACCGGGTGGAGGAGGCCGTCAACTACCTGACGGTCTACGAGGTAGTGCGCGAACAGATGCGCGTCACGCAGCGCACCATCGAGCGCGTAGCGACGAACATCATCGACGCGCTCTACGCCGCCTACCCCGAAATCCGGCACATCCGTTGCACCGTCTCGAAGCTGGCCCCGCCCTTGGGCGGCAAGCTCGACCGCGTGAGCGTCGTACTGGAGCGATAAGCGGCAACGGGAGCGCTTCGAAAGAGCGCCCCGTTGCACCCCGCGGGCTACGAAACTCCGCCCTCGTCGAGAGGGCCCCAAATAGGTTAGGTTATGGGCAATCATCCCCACACGCGCGCCACGCTGGGCAGCAAGCTCAGCGCCGTATTGGTTACGGCAGGTAGTTCCGTAGGTCTGGGAAACATCTGGAGGTTTCCCTATGTCGCCGGAGACAACGGCGGCGGCGCTTTTCTCGTCCTCTACATACTATGCGTGCTGTTGCTGGGGCTCCCGCTCATGATCGCCGAGTTTTCCGTGGGACGCGCCACACGCCTCAACGCCGTCGGAGCGTTCCGTTCGCTGGACCGCAGATGGAGTTTCTTGGGTTATAACGGGGTGCTGGCCGCATTTCTGATCCTCGGATTCTATTTCGTCGTTTCGGGCTGGACCGCCGAATACCTGGTCGGCTCCCTCTCGGGAGCGCTCGCCCGCTGCACCTCGTCGGCCGAATACGCCGAAATGTTCGAAACGTTCATCCACAACCCCTGGCGTCCGGTGCTCTACACGACGCTTTTCGTACTGGCGACCCATTTCGTCATCGCCAAGGGCGTACGCAACGGCATCGAGCGCTCGGCGAAGCTGCTCATGCCGGTACTGTTCGTCATCCTCGTCGTGCTGGCCGTCCATTCGCTGACGATGCCCGGAGGCGGTGCGGGTCTGCGCTTCTTTTTCCGGCCCGACTTCTCGAAAGTAACCCCCTCGACAATCCTCGTCGCCCTGGGGCAAGCCTTCTTCTCGCTCTCGATCGGTATCGGCATCATGGTGACCTACGCGTCGTATTTCGGCCGCGAAACGAACCTGCGCCACACGGCGCTCAACGTCACGCTGATCGACACGCTGGTCGCCATCCTCTCGGGTGTCGTGATCTTCCCGGCGGTCTTCAGCGCCGGCATCGAACCCGCCTCGGGGCCGTCGCTGGTCTTCATCACCCTGCCGAGCATCTTCCGCGACATGCCGCTGAGCATGGTGTGGTCGTCGATCTTCTTTCTGCTGCTGGTCATCGCGGCCCTGACCTCCACGATCTCGCTCCACGAGGTCGTGACGGCCTATCTGCACGAAGAATGGCACCTGAATCGCCGCGCCGCCACCTGGGCGACGACCGGCGCCACAGCCGTACTGGGTGCCCTGGCATCGCTATCGCTGGGGGTGCTCCGCGACTGGACCGTCTGCGGGCTCAACCTTTTCGACTCGCTGGACTTCCTCACGGCCAACATCATGCTTCCGGCCGGCGGATTCTTCACCTGCCTGTTCGTCGGCTGGCGGCTGGACCGCGCAGTCCTTCGCCGCGAAATCACCAACGACGGAACGCTGCGCTTCCGCATCTTCGGGGCATTCCTGTTCCTGCTGCGCTACGTGCTTCCGGTGATTCTGCTGGCGATCTTCCTCGACAATCTGGGCCTGTTCTAAGCCCCTCCGCAAATGCGAAAAGCATCGCCGCAGCGATGCTTTTTCGTTAATATTTCTTCGAACCGCGCGAGCCGCAGCTTCCCTGAGCGGAGGCTCGCCTCCTGCCGTCGAAGACGATCTCTCCTCAGACGGCCCCATCAGAGGAACGGCTCCGTCTTCCGCACAGCTCCGAGCCCCGGGGCAGCCGTCAGTCCGTCTTTCACGTAATCGGGAATCGTCGTACGCGTATACTGCGACACGATCGCATCGGACTGGCTGGTCAACGTCATCCGATCGCCCTCGCAGAGCATTGCATAACGCTCTTTCCACGGCGTACCGTCTTCATAAACACCGTTCAATACTTGCTGGCCATTCTGTGTCGCGACCGTATAAGTTCCGCGGAAAACGGCGAAGCCCATGACATCGAGACTCTGATAGAGCTCGAACCGACCGTCGGCCCGCAACTCCATATAAATACGCCCGGCCAGCCCGGCATCGCCGTTCCAGAGCGACAACATCCACTCCCCAGTCCACGGACTGCGTACGGCGATCAGCGTCTCGATCGCCTGCGGATAGTGAGGCGTGCGGAGCGTCAGCTTCGCGGCACCGCCCGTCAGGGCCGTCACGCGGCCTTCGGACGTCACCGTAGCCACGCCCGAATCGGATATCTCCCACACGGGATCGAGCACCGCAGGGTCTTCGATCACGACCTGTACGCCGCCGCGCGTGGTCAACAACCGCGGCGTCACCGTCTCGCCCTCGTCGAGCGTATAGCTCTCCGACTCGAAACGCAGATCGTGCAGTTCTACGACGATATCGGCCGCCAACTCCTCGGAGAGCAGCGGCGTCTTTCCGACCAGCCGCGTAGCGCCGTACCCTACGGCCGTAATCCGGCCTTCGGCATCGACCGTGGCCACGCGTTCGTCCTCCGTCCGCCACACGATATCGAAACGGTTCGTCGTCGCGACCTCCTGGCCGCGCTCCGTGACGAAAAGCTCCACGGCGACCGTTTCGCCGTATTCGAGCGCATAATTCGTCTTGCCGAGCCGCAGGCCCAAAGGATATACGACGATCTCGGCCGTCACGGGAGCTTCCCAATAGGCACTCTCGGCCACGAGTTTCGTTATACCGTATTTCAGGCCCGTGATCCGTCGCGTATCCTCGGCTACCGAAGCGATCTGAGGATCCTCGACGCGCAACTTCACGCCGTAGCGATCCGTCGTCCAATCGTATTCCGTCTCACCGTCGCCGACCGTCATCAACAGCTTGGGCGACTGAACGTAATTCAGCAGAATTTCATACCGCTCCTGCTGGAACCGTACGTTCCGGGGCCGCGGAAGCGAATCCCCGTCTTTACCACATCCCAGCAGCAATAACAACACGGCGCATAACGCCGCAATTTTCGTTTTCATTCCCTTTCTCGTAAAAAACACCCCGTTCCGGCATCGTTTCCGGAGACGGCAGGACAAATATACGCAATAAATCGGCAATCCCCAATTCCGAGGGCGGAATTCTCCGTCGCAATCCGACGACTTCGTTGGCATAAAAAATGCACCCTTCGTCCGCCGAGTTCTCCCTCGCCGCACGACATCCGGGCGGCACCCACGGAATCCGGAAAGAATTTCGATCACCGCCATGAAACTTCGACCTTTTTTGGTGCTGCTGCTGTTCGTCGCATCGGCAGGCATCCTCGTCTGGCTCTATTACACGGCCACGGGCAAGCCGAAGCCCGCGCACGAATCGGTATGGACCGAAACGCTCGCCGACCTCGACGCCTGTTGTCGGCGCAAGCATGTGAAATCGGCGCAGTACGAACACTTCGCAGCAATCGCCGACCGGGAGCAGCGCCGCGATGCGGCCCGGCTGTTCCGGGCCATGGCGCTCTCCGAACGGCTCCAGGAGAACTATTGCGCCGGCGCCATCGTCCGCCTGGGCGGAAACTATACGCCGCCCGAACGGATCATCGTCTTCCGCGGCACCACCGAGAACAACCTCGCGCGAAGCATCGATTACGAACGACGCACGATGGACGAACGGCACGGTGCGGAGATCGACCGCGCCATGCAGCTCGGCAACCGCTACGCCGCGCGCATGCTGATCTGGGCCGCGGCGAACGACCTGCGCCACGTCGCGTTCATGGAACATTGCCACTGCACGCAGGCCGACAGTTGCGTCTATCTGGTCTGTCCCTCGTGCGGGCATCTCTACGAAGCGACCCGTTGCGATTTCTACTGTCCGTCGTGCCTCACTTCGGGACGGAAATTCGTAAGGTTCGAATAGCGGGCCCCGCAGACTATGGCCCTGCAACTGACTTTTCCGAATCGCGGATGTCGTTCTCGCGGGTCATCGCTCACCCATCACTTACGCGAGTGGAGTAAGATCAAGACTTTACTCCCTACTACATTACGGACCGCACGGCCAATTTCTAAAACCCGGCTTTTAGCCGGGCGCGGCGAACGAGAATGCGGAATCGTTGTGCCGCTGCGCAGCATTGGTTTAATCCTTTGTTACAAACTGCGGCTCTCGGAGCCGCGCGAGCCGTAGCCTCCCCTGGGCGGAGGCTCGCCGTTGGCGCCCCTCCGCAGGCCACGACTCGCACAACCGTCACAATGCATTAATACCTAAATTCAGAAAGCCCGTCTCTTAGACGGGCGCAGGCTGCAATCCACATTTCCTAAGCACCGAACTTTTCTGATTCAGCTGCATGATTTTCGAGCAGAAATAGCCAATTCCCGACAATTTTCGACTATCTTTGCATTACATACTGACAAGCCTGTAAGTCTGTCACTTATTTTAATTCAATCAACGAATCATATAAAAAGATTTCAATGAAAAAGTTTTTATTCGTTTTTATTTCTTGCATAACATTAGGTACAGCAAAAACATACGCTCAATCGGTTGACTCTTTACAGGTAGTTGTCGATAGTCTATCAGCAAAAGTAATAAAACTGGAACATGACTTGATTTATTTGAAAATAAAAACCGACATAAATACTTTGAACACAAAAATAGAGATTCTTTCCATAAAAGTCGACGATTTATTAACTAGTTTTCAAATGGCAATTCGCTCTAATCGGAAAGAAGATATGAGAGATGTACTGCAAGAGTCTCATAGACTTTATAAAAGAAGCACAGAACTTGTAAAAAAGAAATAGACTCATTACAAAAATTTGTAAATTCAAAAGAGAATTTACTCTCGTTTTCCGAGAATTTGTATATATCTGAAGATATTTTTTTCGTATGGAACTCTTATTCTACTTTAGAAAAACAATTGTCTTTAGTTGAAAAAGCATTGAATAGATAAACGAACTGTTTTTAAATCTAAAAAAATCGCCCCTGCCAGAAATATTTTGGCAGGGGTGAAATCGTTTAAAATCAAAGGAAAACTGATCTACATAGGCTGAAACTTCGCAAACCGCTTCCGAACCGCCAGCCGCCGGAAACGAGAAACCTTTTACTTCTCACTTTTGCCTTTTCCCTTCCTACCCGGCCGTTCCGGCAGCAGAATCTCGAAATCGAGCTGCCGCCGCTGCAAGTCCGCACGCCGCACACGGATACGCACCGCATCGCCCAACGTGAGGCGACGCCCCGTCGAGCGCCCGACGATCTCGTAACGATCCTCGTAGAACTGGTAGAAATCTCCCGCGATATCGCGCAGGAACGACATGCCTTCGATATGGGTCTCGTCGAGTTCGACATACACGCCCCACTCGGTGAGGCCCGAGATATGACCGTCGAACTCCTCGCCGATACGGTCTTTGAGGAACTCGACCATCTTGTATTTGATCGACGCGCGTTCGGCTTCGGCCGCCACCACCTCGCGTTCCGAAGCACGGACACACAGTGCTTCTGTCTCCGCTTTGTCGGCCGAACGCCCCCCTTCGAGGTAGCGGGCCAGCAAGCGGTGGACCATCATGTCGGGATAGCGTCGAATGGGCGACGTGAAATGGGTATAGCTGTCGAACGCCAGTCCGTAGTGGCCGATGTTGTCGGTCGTATAATAAGCCTTGGCCATCGACCGCACGGCCATGGTCGATACGGCATTCTCCTCGCTCGAACCCTTCACCGCAGCGAACAGTTTGTTGAGCTCGCGAGCCACGGCGCGCCCCTTGGTCGCCTTGAAGATATGGCCGAAACGCAGGATGAACTGGCGGAAGCGGTCGAGCTTCTCCGCATCGGGGGTATCGTGCACGCGGTAAACCATCGTACGGGGCACGCGGCGTCCCTTCTCGCTGCGGCGATGGCCGCAGAACTCGGCGACACGACGGTTGGCTAGCAACATGAACTCTTCGATCATCCGGTTGGCATCCTGCTGCTCCTTGAAATAAACCCCGAGCGGCTTTCCGTTCTCGTCGAGCGTGAAGCGCACCTCCTCGCGATCGAACGAAATGGCCCCGCAGCGGAAACGTTCGCGGCGCAAACCCTGCGCCAGGCGATTGAGCGTCAGCACCTCCTCGGCATAGTCGCCCTGTCCGGTCTCGATGACCCGCTGCGCCTCGGCATAGGTGAAACGGCGGTCGGAGTGGATGACCGTGCGGCCGAACCATTCGTCGAGCAGTTCGAGGTTTTCGTTCAGGGTGAAGACGGCCGAAAAACAGAGGCTCGTCTCGTCGGGCCGCAGCGAGCAAAGCTCGTTCGACAGCCGCTCGGGCAGCATCGGCACCGTGCGGTCGACCAGGTAGACCGAGGTCCCGCGCTCTATGGCTTCGTCGTCGAGCACCGAATGGGGACGGACATAGTAGGTGACGTCGGCGATATGCACGCCCACTTCCCAGACACCCTCCGCCACGCGGCGCACCGACAGCGCATCGTCGAAATCCTTGGCATCGGCCGGGTCGACCGTAAAGGTCACCGTATCGCGGAAATCGCGACGGCGGGCGATCTCCTCCTCCGGAATGCGGCTGTCGATCGCGGCGGCCGCCTCCTCGATCCGCGGATCGAACCGGTAGGGAAGTTCGTATTCGGCCAGGATGGCGTGCATCTCGGTCTCGTTATCGCCCGCATGGCCCAGCCGCTCGACGAGTTCGCCCTCGGGGCTCTTGCTGCCCGGCGCCCAGTCGACGATACGCACGACGACCTTCTCGCCGTCCTCCACCTCGGGATAGGTGCGCTTCGAAAGGTAGATATCCACGGGCATCTTGCGCGAATCGGCCCGCACGAAAATCTGATGGGGCCCCACCTCGGCGATGCCGATATAGGGTTTGCGGCTGCGCTCGACGATGCGCACGATCTCGCCCTCGATCTGTCCCTTGCCGCTGCGGTGCATCGGCGCGACCTCTACCCGATCGCCGTCCAAAGTATTGAGGGCATTGCGCTGGTTGACGAAAATATCGGTCTCTGCCCCTTCGACGCGGACGTAGACCGAGCCTCCCGCAGTCATCGAGGCCACCCCCTCGTAATGGGGTACGTGCTGCCGCGCGAGGCGGTATTTCTGGCGTGCACACACCTCGACGACGCCCTGTTCGAGCAGGTCGTTCAGCAGGGCGAGCGTCTCCGCACGGCCCTGCTTCGACGCCCCGCCCGAAGCGGATGCGAGGTGTTTGAGCGAAAATTTGGTATCGGGAAATTCGCGCAGCAGGTGCAGAACGATGCTCGCGCGATCTCTATTTTCCGGGCCTTCGGCGGCACGGTTTCTCTTTTTTGTTCGTTTCATCGATTCAATATTTGGCGGGCCAGCGACTCCATGAAGCCGATGCCCGTATGTATGGCTCCCTCGTCGGGAGCGAATGTCGCCGTGTGGGGACGTCCGGCCGCTGCGCCGACTCCCAGGCGATAGAACAGCGACGCATAGCGCTGCGTGTAGAATCCGAAATCCTCGGCCGTGGTGCGCAGCGGAAGCATCTCGACGCCGAGCCCCTGTTCGCGGGCCATAGCCACGGCCTGCTCGACCAACGCGGGATCGTTCACCACGCAGGGATATCCGCGGCCGATATCCACCTGTGTCCGCACGCCGTGACGGGCATCCGTCGCTGCGGCCAACGCCTCGATCGTTCCGTACAGCGCCCTCCGACGCGCTTCGTCGAAGGTGCGCAACGTACCTTCGAGACGGGTTTCATCCGGTATGATGTTGGTCGCGCCCCCCGCCTCGATGCGACCGATCGAAAGGACGCATTCCGGATCGTTGAGCGCCAACAGTCCCGTAACGAGCTCCGCCGTCGCAGCCACGGGATCGTGCAACTGGGCCCTCAACGCACCGTGGCCCCCCTTGCCGCAGACCCGGAAGCGCAGTTCGTCGCTCGCAGCCATGTATTTCCCGGCACGGAATCCCAGCGTGCCGACCGCTAACTGCGGTTCGACGTGTTCGCCGATGACGGCCCGCACGTCGTATCCGGCGAACGGATCCTCCTTCAGCACCAGCGAAGCACCCCCCGGGTTGCACTCCTCGCCAGGCTGGAAAAGTCCCAGGACCATGCCACGGAACGCGGAATCGGCGGCCAGTCGCAGCAGCACGCCGTAGAGCACCGCCGCATGGATGTCGTGGCCGCAGGCGTGCATCACCCCCGGTCGACGGGAGCACCACGGTGCATCGCTCCGCTCGTCGATCGGCAAGGCGTCGATATCGGCCCGCAGCACGACCGCCGTACGGTCGTCCGACCGGGTATCGCGCCCGACGATCCGCGCCAGGACACCGGTTCGAGCCACCCGGCGGCACTCGATACCCGCAGCGCCGAGCTGCGCGGCGATGAAGTCGGCGGTCTCGTACTCTCGGAACGAAAGTTCGGGATTCGCATGGAGGTGGCGGCGAAACGCTATGGGGGAAAGGTTGTTCGGCATGATGCGGTCAGAATACGGTTCGGGCGATTTCGATGATGTTTTCGGCCTTGCCCATCGGATAGTAATGGAGCACGGGCACCCCCGCGGCGATCAGTTCGCGACTCTGGGCGATGGCCCACTCGGTGCCGATGCGCCGCACGGCGGCTTTGTCGTCGGCATGAGAGAGCACCTCGCGCCGCAGCTCCTCGGGGATATGGCATCCGAAGGTCTCGGGCAGCAGCGTAAGGTGGCGCACCGTGGCCAGGGGCTTGATGCCGGGGATGATCGGCACGCCGATACCCGCCGCGCGGCAGCGGGCCACGAAGTCGAAGAACCGCGCATTATCATAGAACAGCTGCGTGACGACGTATTCGGCCCCGGCGTCGACCTTGACTTTGAGCGCCCGGATATCGGCCTCGGGCGAGAGGGCATCCTCGTGGGTTTCGGGATATCCGGCCACGCCGATCGAGAAGCGCGAATGGTGGCACACCTCGACCTCACCGTCGACGAACTCGCCGCGGTTCATCGCCGCGATCTGCCGCACGAGGTCCGCAGCGTGGGCATGTCCCTGGGGATGAGGCATGAAAACCTTCTCGTTCTGCGACTTGTCGCCCCTGAGCGCCAATACGTTGTGCAACCCGAGGAAATCCATGTCGATCAACGCGTCCTCGATATCGTATTTCGACAGGCCGCCGCAGATCAGATGCGGCACGACCTCGACGCCGTAGCGAGACTGAATAGCAGCCGAGATACCCACGGTGCCGGGACGGCGACGCACGACGTGCCATTCCATGCCTCCGTCCTCGCGCAAGGTCTGTTTGATCCCCTCGCGGTGGAAAGTGACGTTGATATAGGCCGGATCGAACTCCATCAGGGGGTCGATCGCCGCGAAGACGCCGCCCATGCCGTCGCCTTTGAGCGGCGGCAGCAGTTCGAAGGCGAAACGCGTGCGTTTCGCGGCGATGGCTTCCTGGATAATATCGGTGACGTTCATTGAATTATCATGGTGTTATATATCATTTACCCGCATCAGTTTATCGACCTTGATCGGAGCCGGGCCGGTCGAAGCCTCGCGGCCCCCGGTCGCGCTTACAAATCCGCCCCCTCGGAAGGGGCCTCGGACGTAGCCCTCAAAGGCAAAGCCGCACCTCCTACATATTGTTCGGCAGCAGCTTTTTCAGCTCCTCGACCGTCGTGTTGCGGCGCCGGGCGTAATCCTCGGCCTGCTCGGCGGAAATAACTCCCACCGAAAAATACTCCGCATCGGCCAGCAGCAGTCCGCAGAGCGACTCTCCGGGGTCGATCATGCAGTTCTCCGTCAGACGCATGCCCGTGGTGATCCCGGCGGCCAGCAGGTCGAAGACCTCGCGTTTGAGCGTATGGTCGGGCGAGGCGGGATAGCCGAAGGCCATGCGCTTGCCCCGGTACTCGCCGCGGATGATCTGCTGCGGCGAGAGGGGTTCTCCCGTCTCGTAGCCCCACATCCGACGCCGTACGAATGCGTGTACCGCTTCGGCGAAGGCCTCGGTCAGGCGGTCGGCCAGCAACTTGGCCATGATGGCCGAATAGTCGTCGCCTTCGGTGCGGAACTTCTCGGCCAAAGTCTTCAGGCCGATGCCGGCCGTCACGGCGAAGCACCCCACGTAATCGTCCTGCGCAGCGAGGAAGTCGGCAAGCGAACGGTTCGCGACGCCGCGCGTCTGGTTGCGCAACATCGGCAGCCGCTTTTCGCGCCCCTTGGCGTCCGTCACCACGATATCGTCGCCCTCGGCCCGCGCGGGAAAAATCCCCACGACGGCTTGCAGCGTGAGCAGCCGTTCTTCGCCGAGGCGTGCGAGCAGACGTTGCGCGTCGTCGAAGAGCTTGCGGGCCTCGGCCCCTTTCTCGGGATGCTCCAGAATCTCGGGATAGCGTCCCTTCAGCCCCCATGCGGGGAAGAAGAAATTCCAGTCGATGAAGGGCACGACGTCGGCGATATCGAAGTCGGGGAAGACCATGCGGGCCGGGTGACGCGGTACGACGGGCTCGTGCGCCGGCAGCTCCGCACGCGAAGCGCGGGCTTCGGCGAGCGGCACCAGGTCGCGCGACTGCACGCTGCGGGCATATCCCTCGCGCAGGGATTGCTGCGCAGCCTCCACCTCAGCCACGTAGCGGCCGCTGTCCGGACCGAGCAGCCGCGCGAGAATCTGCGTATTGCGGCTGGCATCGGCCGAATGGATCACCGCGCCGGAGTAGACCGGGGCGATCTTCACGGCCGTATGCAGATCGGAGGTCGTGGCGCCGCCGATAATGACCGGGATGCGCAGACCTCGCCGCTCCAGCTCCTCGCAGACACGGATCATCTCATCGAGCGACGGGGTGATCAACCCGCTCAGGCAGATGCACTGCACGCCGCGGGCTACGGCTTCGTCGACGATCCGCTGCGGCTCGACCATCACCCCGAGGTCGATGATCTCGTAGCCGTTGCAGGCCATGACCACCGAAACGATATTCTTGCCGATATCGTGCACGTCGCCCTTCACGGTGGCGATCAACACCCGGCCCGCCGAACGGGAGGCCGAAGCGGCGCCCTGTTCTATATAAGGTGTCAGCGCCGCCACGGCGCGTTTCATCACGCGGGCCGTCTTCACCACCTGCGGAAGGAACATCTTGCCCTCGCCAAAAAGCACCCCGACGCGCTCCATGGAGGGCATCAACAGCTTCTCGATCACCGCCATCGGGCTTTCCAGCTCGCGGTAGCCCTCTAAGGCATCTGCCTCGATATGATCGCCGATGCCCTTGAGCATGGCGTAGTCGATCCGCTGCGCGAGCGGCTCCCCGCGCCACGCATCGGGTGCCTGGGGGTGCTCCGCAGCGGTCGTACGCACCTGCTGGGCGTATTCGGCCAGGCGCTCGGCGGCATCCGCCCGGCGGCAGAGGATCGCATCCTCGACCCGTTCGAGCAATTCGGGCTCGATATCGCTGTAGACCTTGAGCATCTGCGGATTGACGATACCCATGTCCATCCCCGCCCGGATAGCATGGTAGAGGAACGCCGAGTGCATCGCCTCGCGCACGGCGTTGTTGCCGCGGAAGGCGAACGAAAGGTTCGAAACCCCGCCCGAGACCTTCGCGTGGGGCAGGTTCCGGCGGATCCAGCGCGTCGCGTCGATGAAGGCCTTGGCGTAGCCATCGTGCTCGGGGATACCCGTGGCGATGGCCAGAATATTGGGGTCGAAAACGATATCCTCGGGCGGGAAACCGGCATCGGTCAGCAGCCGGTAGGCACGCTCGGCCACCTCGATCTTACGCTCGAAGGTGTCGGCCTGCCCCCGCTCGTCGAAGAGCATCACCACCGCCGCGGCGCCGTAGCGCCGGATCTCGGCGGCTCGGCGCAGGAACTCCGCCTCGCCCTCCTTGAGCGATATGGAGTTGACCACGGCCTTGCCCTGCGTGACCTCCAGCCCCGCCACGATCGTCTCCCAAGCAGAAGAATCGATCATCGTCGGCACGCGGGCGATCTCCGGCTCGGAGGCCATCAGATTGAGGAACGTGCGCATAGCCGCGGGACCGTCGATCAATCCGTCGTCCATACAGACGTCGACGATCTGCGCCCCGGCTTCGACCTGGGCGCGGGCCACCGAGAGGGCCTGTTCGTAATCCCCCTCGCGGATCAGCCGGGCGAATTTCGCCGAACCGGCCACGTTCGTACGCTCGCCGACATTGACGAAATTGGCCTCGGGAACGACCGCCAGCGGCTCCAGACCGCTGAGCGTCGTGCGATGCCGCGCCTCGGGCAGCGGACGGGGCGCATACTGTGGAGCGATCTTCGCCAGTTCGTAGATATGCGCGGGAGTCGTGCCGCAACAGCCGCCGACGATGTTTATCAATCCGCGGCGCATGTACTCGCCGACATCCGCGGCGAACATCTCCGGAGTCTCGTCGTAGCCGCCCATGACGTTCGGCAGCCCCGCATTGGGATGCGCCGAGATGCGGGTTTCGGCCACGGCGGCCAGCCGTTCGAGGTAAGGCAGCAATTGTTTGGCCCCGTAGGCGCAGTTGAACCCGATCGAGAGCAGCCGGGCATGGGACATCGAGGCACAGAAAGCCTCGACGGTCTGACCCGAGAGCGTACGGCCGCTGGCGTCGGCCAGCGTTCCGGATACCATCGTCGGAATTTCACGCCCCAGCCGCTCGGCCAGAGCATCGACGGCATAGAGCGCCGCCTTGGCGTTGAGCGTATCGAAAACGGTCTCGATCAGCAGGATATCGGCACCTCCGTCCAGCAGCCCCCGGGCCTGGTCGGTATAGGCGTCGACCAACTGGCGGAAGGTGATCTCGCGCGCCGCGGGGTCGGCGACGTCGGACGACATGGAGGCCGTGCGGTTCGTCGGGCCCATCGATCCCGCGACGAAACGGGGTTTCTGCGGATTGCGCGCCGTGAAAGCATCGGCGGCCTCCCGCGCTACGGCTGCCGCCGCGCGGGCGAGTTCGTAGGCGGCCGCTTCCAGCCCGTAGTCGCGCAGCGATATGGCGTTGGCGTTGAACGAATCGGTCTCGATGATATCGGCACCCGCCGCGAGGTATCGTTCGTGAATCTCCCGCACGACGTCGGGCCGCGTGAGGGCCAACAGTTCGTTACAGCCGCGCAATTGTCCCACCAGGTCGCGGAACCGGTCGCCCCGGTAGTCCTCCTCCCGGAGTCCGTAGCCCTGGACCATCGTGCCGAAACCGCCGTCGAGCAGCAGGATACGCTGCGCAAGCAGCTCGTTCAGATCGTATTTCATGGTTCGATAAGTTCTATTTCGAAGAGTTTGGGCCAGTTCTTGCCCGTCACGAAGATGCGCCCCGCCGCAGCGTCGTAGGCGATACCGTTCAGCACGTCGGTATCGGGCTCCCGATCGCTCTCGGGAAGCAGCCCCGCAAGGTCGATGATCGCATCGACGACGCCCGTCGCCGGATCGATCCGCACGATGCGGTCCGTCGTGTAGACATTGGCCCAGATGCGGCCGTCGATCCACTCCAGTTCGTTGAGATAGGGGACCGGATGCCCCTCGCACGTCACCGTGATGCGCCCCTCGCGGCGAAAGGTCTCGGGGTCGACCGTATGGATCGAGGCCGTACCGTCGGACATGTAGAGTTTCCGGCCGTCGGTCGTCAAGCCCCACCCTTCGCCCGGATAGCGGTGGTCGCGCAGCTTGCGGCCCGTCGCGGCGTCGTAGACGTGCGCCGTATTGGACTGCCAGGTGAGCTGATACAGCTTGCCGTCGAGCAGCGCGATCCCCTCGCCGAACTCCGAGCGGGGCAGGCTCGCGACGACCTCGTTGCGGCCCGTCGCCAGGTCGGTCCGCCGAACGATCGAACGTCCGTGCTGCCCGGTGCCTTCCCACATCACCCCGTCGACGAACTGCAATCCCTGGGTGTAATCGGTCGTCGGATGGGGATAGACCGCCTTGACGCGGTAGGAATAGATTTTCGGAGCGACGCTCTGTGCGGCGACGGTCTGCTGCCGCGCACCGGAGCGGGAAGCGCTGGCGCCGCATGCCGTCGCAAGCAGCACGGCGAGCGTGAGTATCGGAATCGTTCGCATTCGGTTTCGTGAATAATGGCTCTTCATCGGTTTATCGACTGCATGTTTACTTCGGGAAGTCGAAGCCTCGCAGCCTCCGGCTGCATTTACAAATCCGACCCACCCCTAAATCCCCTCCTCGGAGGGGATTTGCCCGGAACGCCCCGCAAGGTTTATCCGGATAATTATCCTGCAAAGGTACGAAAGACAATCAAGAATCAAGAATATTCGGCGCACGAAATGCGTGCCCGTATTTTAAAAGAGGTCCGACAACGGGGTTTTTCTACGCAGGATTTGCGCCGCACGGAATATTTTCGTACCTTTGCCAGCCGATTATCGCTTCGGAAACGAATGATTACAAACAGATAAAATTATGAAAATCGTAAGAGAACAACGCGAGGAGAACAATTCGCTGCTCCGCGTCACGGTAGGCGAAGAAGACTATCGCGAAGCCGTCGAGAAGTCGCTGCGCGACTACCGCCGCAAGGCCAACATCCCCGGATTCCGTCCCGGCATGGTTCCGATGGGCATCATCAAGAAGATGTACGGAAAGGGCGTGCTGGCCGAGCAGGCCTACCGCACGGCTTCGAACTCCGCATTCGAATACCTCCAGAAGGAGAACATCGACTACCTGGGCGACGTCATCCCGTCGGAGGAGCAGGGCGACTTCGATTTCGAGAACGGCACCGAGTTCGAATTCGTGTTCGAGATCGGCGAGGCTCCCGAGATCAAACTCGACCTCTCGGAGAAGGACAAGCTCACCTACAACGCCATCAAGATCGACGAGAAGATGCACGGCGACTACCGTTCGAACTTCCTGCGCCGCTTCGGCCGTCTGGTCGACGCCGAGGAGGTGACTTCGGACGAGGCGCTGTCGGTAACGCTCGACAACGGCGAGATGAACATCGCCGACGCATACGTCGGTCTGATCTCCATGTCGGAGGAGGAGCGTAAGCCCTTCATCGGCCAGAAGGTCGGCTACAAGACCACGGTCAACGTCAACGAACTCTACAAGAACCCGTCGCAGCGTGCCGCCGTGCTCCAGGTCAAGGAGAACGAGCTGGAGGGCATCAACCCCGAATTCACGCTCGAGATCACCAAGATCCGCAAGTTCGCCGAGCCGGAGATCAACGAGGAGTTCTTCAAGATGGCCTTCCCCGCGGGCGACGTCACGACGGCCGAGGCCTTCGAGCAGTTCATCGACGCACAGATCGGCGCCGAGCTGCGTCGTGAGAGCGACTACCTCTTCACGCTGCAACTGCGCGACTACCTGGTGAAGAAAGCCGACCTGAAGATGCCCGCAGCATTCCTCAAACGTTGGCTCTACACGATCAACGAGGGCAAATTCTCGATGGAGGATATCGAGAAGGATTTCGACCAGTTCTTGAAGATGTTCACCTGGAACTACCTCCAGAAACATTTCATCAAGCAGGACAACCTCACCGTCACGAAGGAGGAGGCCCAGGCCGAAGCCAAGGCGCTGGCCGCAGCCCAGTTCGCCCAGTACGGCATGCCCGCCGCTCCGGACGATATGCTGGCCGGTTATGCCGAGAAGATCCTCGCCGAGAAGGAGCAGGGTCAGAAGATCTACGAGAAGCTCTACGAGGTGAAGGTCGTCGAGGATGTGAAATCGAAGATCAAGGTAACGGAGAAAGCGATCTCGGCCGACGATTTCGCCAAAATGGCCAAAGAGCTTTAGAAACCGTCCGAATTTGTTCGGGGAATCGCCTCGGATTTGCTTTTTAGATCGCCTTCGGCAATGAATGCAGCAAAAAGAGAAACTCATTCATTCCAAAAGGAATAAAAAGATAAAATATTTTCCGGAGAGTTTCTCGATATTTGCGGAAAAAAACGTACCTTTGGACTTTGCAGGCGTGATGTTTGCAAAGTCCTTTTCGTAATAACGGACCCAAGGTACGGAATTACCAATCGTATACACCGACGGCACGACGGTTCGCTCCCGAAATCCGCTCCGAGGAGGGGATTTAAAGACCGCGAAAACGATTGCCGACCGAAAACGGGATACATTAAAAAGGAAATATTACCCATTATGTCCGAATTTGAAAAATACGCCCTCCGGCACCGCGGCATCAGCTCGCTGAAACTGCACGACTTCCGGTCGATCAGCGCCGCCTACGTGTCGCCGACGATCATCGAGGAACGTCAGTTGAACGTCGCCACGATGGATGTCTTCTCGCGGCTGATGATGGACCGCATCATCTTCCTCGGAGCGCCGATCTACGACGATGCAGCCAACATCATCCAGGCGCAGCTGCTCTTCCTCGAATCGGTCGATCCCGATAAGGATATCCAGATCTACATCAACTCGCCCGGCGGTTCGGTATCGGCCGGACTGGGCATCTACGATACGATGCAGCTCGTAGGCTGCGACGTGGCGACGATCTGCACGGGACTGGCCGCCTCGATGGGCGCCGTGCTGCTCACGGCGGGTGCCGCGGGCAAACGCTCGGCACTCCCCCACTCGCGCGTGATGATCCACCAGCCGCTCGGCGGCGCCGAAGGCCAAGCCTCCGATATCGAGATCACGGCCCGCGAGATCATCAAGACCAAACACGAACTCTACGAGATACTCTCGAACCATTCGGGCGTTCCGATCAAGAAGATCGAGAAGGACGCCGACCGCGATTACTGGCTCTCGGCCGCCGAAGCCCGCGATTACGGACTGATCGACGAAGTATTGACCAAACGCGAGAAATAATGGCGCAGAACCGAGGAAACCATAAAAACGGAAACGTGAACGGCAACGACTGTTGCTCGTTCTGCGGCGCACGACGCACGGATGTCGAGATTCTGTTCCAGGGAATGGACGGAGCCAACATCTGCAACAAATGCATCGAAAACGGCTACCGGATCATCACCGAGACCGATCCCGAGAGCGAAAAGCAGCGCTCGGCAGCGCCCCTGACGCGCGAAGAACTGCTCAAACCGGCGCAGATCAAGGAGTTCCTGGACCAGTACGTCATCGGTCAGGACGACGCCAAACGCTATATGTCCGTCGCGGTCTACAACCACTACAAACGCCTGCTCTACCCGGCAAGCGAAAACGAGGTGGAGATCGACAAGTCGAATATCGTCCTCGTGGGCCCCACGGGAACCGGCAAGACCCTCATGGCCCGCACGATCGCCAAGTTGCTGAAGGTTCCCTTCACGATCGTCGACGCCACGGTGCTCACCGAAGCGGGCTATGTGGGCGAGGATGTCGAAAGCATCCTCTCGCGGCTGTTGCAGGTCGCCGACTACGACGTCGAGCAGGCCCAGCGGGGCATCGTCTTCATCGACGAGATCGACAAGATCGCCCGCAAGGGCGACAATCCGTCGATCACGCGCGACGTCTCGGGCGAGGGCGTGCAGCAAGCGCTGTTGAAGATTCTCGAAGGCACGGTGGTCAACGTTCCGCCCCAGGGCGGGCGCAAGCACCCCGAGCAGAAGTTCATCCAGGTCGACACGCGCAACATTCTTTTCATCTGCGGAGGAGCGTTCGACGGCATCGAGAAGAAGATCGCCCAGCGGCTCAACACCCGCGCCATGGGCTACGGACGCCTCAACGCCGACCCGATCGACCGCAGCAACCTGATGCGTTACATCACGCCGCAGGATATCAAGACCTTCGGACTGATTCCCGAGTTGGTGGGACGTCTTCCCGTGCTGACTTACATGCAGCCGCTCGGCCGCGAGGCCCTGCGCCGCATCCTCTCCGAGCCGAAAAACGCCATCATCAAGCAGTACGAACGTTTGTTCGAACTGGACGGCGTGGAACTCGTCTTCGAGGACGAAGCGCTGGATTACATCGTGGACAAGGCCGTCGAGTTCAAACTCGGCGCGCGCGGTCTGCGGTCGATCTGCGAGGCGATCATGATGGACACGATGTTCGAGATACCTTCGACCGACACCCGCCGGTTCGTCGTGACGGCCGACTACGCCCGGCAGAAGATCAATCGGGCCGCCGTGCTGCCTTCGCTCAAGCAGGTGAGCTAAAGGACTTCCGCCGGGAGCTCCGCACGGCAGCCGAGGAACGGACGGCGCCCCAAAAACGTACCCAGACAACCGAGGGCCGAACAGCGACTTAAAAGCTGGAAAACGGACAGCGTCCTAAAGGCTCCGATATACCCGATTTGCCGCACAGCGGCACGAAAGCCCCCGCCTGGGGCGGGGGTTTAGGGGTGGGTCGGATTTGCAAACGCGGCGGAACGCCGCGAGGCTTCCGCCGGAAGCTCCGCACGGCAGCCGAAGAACGGACAGCGCCCCAAAAACGTACAAACGAACTATTAATACCAATACATCCATGTCAACAACCAATTCGAAACTCGCTCGCGTGGCCGACAACATCCGCATCCTGTCGGCCGCAATGGTCGAGAAGGCCAAATCGGGTCACCCGGGCGGAGCCATGGGCGGTGCCGACTTCATCGCGGTGCTCTTCACGGAATTCCTGCGTTACGACCCCGATAACATGAACTATCCCTATCGGGACCGCTTCTTCCTCGACCCCGGCCACATGTCGCCGATGCTCTATTCGGCGCTTTCGCTCGCGGGACACTACACGACCGAGGACCTGCAATCGCTGCGCCAGTGGGGCAGCGTAACGCCGGGTCACCCCGAGGTAGACGTCATGCGCGGCGTGGAGAACACTTCGGGCCCTCTGGGTCAGGGTCACGCCATGGCACTCGGTGCTGCGATCGCAGAACGCTTCCTGGCAGCGCGTTTCGGAGAATGGATGGCACACAAGACCTATGCCTACATTTCGGACGGTGCCGTCGAGGAGGAGATTTCGCAGGGCGTGGGCCGCATCGCCGGACACCTGGGCCTAAGCAATCTGGTGATGTACTACGACTCGAACAACATCCAGCTCTCGACGAAGGTCGACGAGGTGGACACGGAGAACGTCGCCATGAAGTACCAGGCGTGGGGCTGGAACGTACTGTCGATGGACGGCCACGATATCGAGCAACTGCGCAGTGCGCTCGTTGCCGCACAGAACGAAACCGAGCGTCCGACGCTCATCATCGGCCGCACGACGATGGGCAAGGGTGCCGTAGGTCCCGAAGGCGTAAGCTACGAGGACAAGGTTTCGACCCACGGCCAACCGCTGACGGCCGCAGGCGCCGATTTCGCCGCTACGGTGAAGAACCTCGGGGGCGATGCCGAGCATCCGTTCGCCGTCTTCGAGGAGAGCCGCGAAGCCTTCGCCGCACGTCGCGAGGAGCTGTGCGCATGGGCCGCCGAGATGGCCGAAACGGAGAAGGCTTGGCGCGCCGAGCACAAGGAGCTGGCCCGCAAACTCGATATGTTCCTCGCGAACGAATTGCCCGAAATCGACTATAAAGCCATCGAGATGAAGGCCGATACGGCCACGCGCGCCGCTTCGGCCACGGTGCTGGGCGTCTTCGCCGAGAAGATCGAGAACATGATCGTCGCTTCGGCCGACCTTTCCAATTCGGACAAGACGGACGGCTTCCTGAAGAAGACCAAGGCCTTCACGAAGGGCGACTTCTCGGGCAAGTTCTTCCAGGCTGGTGTCTCCGAGCTGACGATGGCCTGCGTGATGAACGGCATGGCGCTGCACGGCGGCGTAATCCCGGCGTGCGGTACCTTCTTCGTCTTCTCGGACTACATGAAACCCGCGGTGCGTCTCTCGGCGCTGATGCGTCTGCACGTGATCTACATCTGGACGCACGATTCGTTCCGCGTCGGCGAGGACGGTCCTACGCACCAGCCCGTGGAGCACGAGGCGCAGATCCGTCTGATGGAGCACCTGCGCAACCACCACGGCGAACGTTCGATGGTCGTGCTGCGTCCGGCCGACGGCGAAGAGACCGTCATGGCCTGGAAACTCGCCGTCGAGGAGCACCGTCCCGTAGCGCTCGTACTCTCGCGTCAGAATATCAAGAACCTGCCGACGCTGGGCCGCAGCCGCCGCGAGGAGGCCGCCCAGGTCGCCAAAGGCGGTTACGTCGTCATGGACTCCGCGAAACCCGCCGCCGTGTTGATCGCTACCGGATCGGAGGTCTCGACCCTGATCGAAGGCGCCGAGCTGCTGGCCGAGGAGGGCATTCCCGTACGTGTCGTGAACGTTCCGAGCGAGGGTCTGTTCCGCGACCAACCCAAATCCTACCAGGAGAGCGTCCTGCCGCAGGGCGTCGTACGCTACGGCATGACCTCGGGCCTTCCGGTCAATCTGCTGGGACTCGTCGGCGAGCAGGGCATGATCCACGGTCTGGATCACTTCGGCTACTCGGCTCCCTACAAGGTGCTCGACGAGAAGTTCGGGTACAACGGAGCGACCGTCGCTGCTGAAGTGAAGGAGTTGCTGGGAAAATAAAGAACTGCCGCTCCGTTCGAAAAAGCCGCGTATCTTGCCCGATACGCGGCTTTTTCGATGGCAGCGTTCACGGGCCCTAATACCACAAATCGATCCCAATCCCGATGCTCGATCGGGCTTCCTTCGAAAATTTTTCCTCCCGCCTGCAACTTTTCCGACAATCCGGCGTCTTATGGTCGAAACTGAATGCGAAATGATGCAAGAACCTCAAATCCCGGAACGGGAGTTCGAACGCTTCGTAGCGGAGCACCGTCGGCTGATCGGCAAGATTTGTTACCTCTATGCGGCCTGCGAATCCGATTTCGACGACCTTTATCAAGAGGTGCTCATCAACCTCTGGCGCGGATTTCCGGGGTTCGCCGGAAGGTCCCGACCTTCGTCGTGGGTATGGCGCGTCGCCCTGAATACCTGCATCACCTGCTATCGGCGCGAACGTCGCCGAACCCGGTTCGTACCTCTTGCCGAAGGATTCGCAACCGCCGACGAGGAACCCGACCGGCACGAACGGGTGCAGGAGCTCCAAACCCGGATCGAACGGTTGGACCCCATCGAAAAAGCCCTGGTGATGCTTTGGCTCGACGAAACGCCCTACGACGAGATCGCGGCGATCACCGGCCTTACCCGCAACAACGTAGCCTCGAAACTGCACCGCATCCGACTCAAACTGCGCGAACAGACCCAACGATAACGACCGTACACTATGGAACTCGAAGACTTGAAAAACGAATGGCAACATCTGGACCGGCGTCTGGACCATCTGGAAAAACGCATGGGACGCATGACGGCCGAAGTGGCCGCAGGCTCGTTCCGCTCGTCGACCGACCGGCTGCAACGGCATTTCCGACTGGGAATCGTTCTCTGTCTGCTGCTGCCGCTGAATTTCTGGAGCATCCTCAACCGTCATGGCGAACACGACGGCCGGGCCTTGATGGCATACATCACGCTTTTCGCACTGGTAGCTCTCGTCCGGCAAATACAGGCTTCGAAGCGCCTGCGACGGATCGATCCGACCCGCCAGAGTTTGCGGGAAGCCGGTGCCGCCGCCGTCCGATTCCGCCGGTTCTTCCTGCGAAGCGTCTGCATCTGCTTCCCGCTCGCCGTCGGGCTGCTCCTATGGCTGGGCGTATGGATGCGCGCCGAAGGTTGCGAATACCTGCTATACGGATTCGTCGCGGGACTGCTCTTCGGCATACCGGTGGGCGTCGTTCGGTTCCGGCAGATATGCCGCGAGATCGACACCCTCCAGGCTGCGTTGGAGCACCTCGAAGCGTAGCCTCCGGACCGACGAATCTCCGAAATCGAAAATCACCCCTGTCGGAACAGAATCCGACAGGGGTGAAATCGTTTAAATCGGTATTATCGGAAACCGCTCCCGCTTATTCCCAGTAGACGATCGTGCGCTCCTCGCCGGAGTCTTTGCCGCCCTTCGTCATCGACATCGAAGTCCAGTTGCCAACGGCATCGTACCGGTAGGAGGCGGTGAAGCTGTTGGCCGCGTCGTCGGCCACGACCCGGCTGACGACATCGCCCGATCCGTTGTACGTGAAACGGCGGTCGAGCGAGCCGAGCAGGCTGTGCGCCACCGTGTTGCAACGATCGAGCGAACGCTCCAGCAGAATATCGTAGTAGGAGTAGCAGAGGAACTTGGTGATTTTGCCGCTCTGCGCGTCGATCTCGTAGGAGGACCATTCGGCACCGTCGGAAGTCAGCGTCTTCGGGTAAGCTTCCTCGAAGGCCATCACGAAATACTCCGGCCAAAATTCGTCGCCCGTCTCATAAAAGACGTCGAGCGTAGCCCGATTGCCCGAGGCCGTGAAACGGTAGTCGAGGTTGTTGTCGGCAACGAACTTGTCGCGAATCTTGAACACCTTGAGGTCCTTGACGAGGTGGGGCATCCAGCAACGGAAATCCACCGGGAACGCCACGTCGAGGTCGTATTCGATGAACTCGAAAATAGGAATGTATTTGCCGTGATCGCCGTATTCCAGCACGAACGAGAACTCCTGGTCCGACGATTTGGCATCGACCTGCGTCAACCGGTTCTGAGCGTCGTAGGTGAGGCGGACGGTCATATCGCCGTAGCCGCGCACGAACGAGAGCAGGTTGCCCTTTTCGTCGAATTGCAGGTCGTCGAAAGCGATGAGGTCGGTCGTCGGACCGTTCACCTGGTCGATATGGCGGCTGACGCTCTTCACCGGGCCGCGATAACCCATGCGATAGGCCATCGAACGCTCCCAGAAAGGCACGGCACCGGCCTGCGAAACACTCACCGTGACCGCCTCGACACCTTCGCCCGTAACGCGAAAACTGCCGTTGCGGGATGCGGCAGCGGTATTTTCCGCAATCGAGAGCCGAATCGTACCGTTCTCTGCATCGGCTTCGGCCTTAATCCACTCGGCATCCGCCGCCTCGACCGTCCACACGACATGCTCGGCCGTCACGGCGATCGTGCGGCTGCCGCCGTCGCTGTCGATCTCCACCGTCACCGGATCGACCGTCAGCATCGGAACCACACCCCGCTGCACGACGGGAACCGTCACCGGACCCCGGCCGCCCGTTACCGTCACGAAACCCTCGCGGGCTGCGGTATCGTCCCACGGACCCACCGTCACCTCGACCGTACCGGCCGCAGCGTCGGGCGTCACGTTGATCCACGCCTCGCTCTTGTCCACGCTCCAGTTCACACCCTGCGCATCGACCCGCAGCGTTTGCGTACCGCCCTCGGCCTCGAAAGTCAGCCCCTCGGCCGGGGTCACTTCGATCTGCACCTTCGATGCGGGATCGTCGTCATCGTTGCACGCAACCAGTCCGCAAACCAGCGCCAGGAGCGGCAACAAAGCGAAAAATCTTTTCATATTCATAGATTTTAGTTACACTGCGCCCGATCGCCCTGCGCATGTATTACGATCGTTGCCGACGCGACCGGGCCCACGGGGCCGTCGGCAGGAAATCCGTTTCCGCTACTCCTTCACGCATCGCACGGCCATGCCCTGCGAACGGGAATCCTTGTTCGTGCCGAAGAAAATGCCGTCGATCACGAAGAAATATTGTCCGTACAAAGCCGGGAACTGCTCCGCATCGGGATTGGCCGCTCCGGCCGTCGCGATCCACAGCCCTCCGTAGGGCCCCCCGATATCGGTCGAAAGCGCCCCGGATTCGTAAACCCGCGTACCAGTGCAAGGCAGCCACCAGCGCCCGTAGTAGTAACCTCCGAGCGCGGACGACCATACGGCCGTGCCATCGGTCATAAAACCGTAGGGCGAGGCTCCCCGTGCATCGCACAGCGGCACGCGCCACCCCACCGGACAAGGGTCCCACACGGTCTTGCGGCGCGAAACGCCTCCCCAAAGATCGTCGTCGGAGGGAGTTCGCCAGTCGTTGGTCTTGTAGCTGATCTTATAGAACACCTGCGGATTGCGGATCGACAACTCCTCCGTGCCGAATCCGTCGGCTACGGCGTCCGGCGTCGGCAAAAGTTCGCCTTCGCCGTCATACACGGGTCGTTCGTCCCCCGCGAGATTCCCCGCACCCGGGAAGGGGTCCTTGCGCCCCCATTGGTAGAGGAGCCCGAGCGCCTCCGTACTTCCGGGCCGGGCGTCCGTAGCACCCAGGTTCCGGTCCATGAAACTCCACTCGGAGCCGTTTTCGTTGGCCGGCGAGCGGAACGGCGCAGCCTCGGGGTCGTAGTCCGTGATCCACAGATGCCAGCTCCACAGCACCTCCCCGGCCGCATCGACCGCCGCTACGACGGCATTTCCGGCGGCCGACCCCGGCACCGTAAAGCCGATGAGCCCCGTCGCGGCATCGTAGGCCACCGCTCCGAGCAGATCGGTCCGATCCTGCCAGACGATCCGCGCCGCCGCGACATTCGCGATGCTTTTCGCATCGGAATTGCCCTTGCAGGCGGCATCGAACGCATAGACCCGGCCCGCGAAACCCGGAGCCGCCAGGTAACAGTTGGCATGCCCCCGGGCATCGACGCGCACCGGTTCGTCGGCCCGCTGCACGACGCTGGTTTCGGCCACGGCATCGCCCGTCCGGAAGCGGAGCGTCGCCGTGCGTCCCCAGGGATCGGCCGAAGATTCGGCCGCAAGGGTCACTTCGCCGTCGAGATATCCTTTCGGGGGCGTCGGCGTGAGCCACGACGCCTCGGTGGCGACCTCCCACGCTCCGTCCGAACGCACCGGAATCACGACACGGCCGCCCGACAGCGGAATTTCGACCGAAGCCGGAACTTCGAGAAGCGTCTCCCGGATATCGGGTTCGGGGTCCGAATCGCCGCATCCGGACAAAAGCAAGATTGCGGAAAGCCGAAGCACCGCAGCTCGAAATCTATTCATCGTAAGAAAATACATGTTTACCTGACCATTAACCTACCGGGCGAACCGGGTCGACCACAACCCTTCGCACGAAATTACGCCCCTGGAACCGGTTTTACGACACCGATCCGAAACGCCTCCGGCCAAAGGTAGGAAAAAGGTCCGATATTTCCAAACTCCGCCCCTGCGAAAGCCCCGAACGCAACTTTCCGACGGCGATATGCGCGGGTTTCGTTTTTTATCCGTATCTTTACACCAAATATACCCGCAATGGATACCGAAAAACGAGATAATTGTACATTCGAACCCGAAGTCGGCCGCGGCTGCGCCTTCTGCAACGACGGTGCCGAGGTCGAAGCCAAACCCTGCGGCGGCTGTTTCAAACTGCACGAAACGCCGTGGCTCGAAGAGTTCCCCGTAAACGTACCGAGCGATATCGTCGAGGTGCGATTCAAGAATACGCGTCGTTCGTTCTATCAGAACGTCAACAACTTGCCCCTCGCCGTGGGTGACATCGTGGCCGTCGAGGCGTCGCCGGGCCACGATATCGGCATCGTCTCGCTCACGGGCGACCTGGTAGCCCGGCAGATGCGCCGCATCGGCTTCACCCCCTACAACGGCGAATACAAGAAGGTCTACCGCATCGCCAAGCCTTACGATATCGAACGCTGGCAGGAGGCCATCGCCCTCGAACACGAGACGATGATCGCCTCGCGGCAGATCGCCGCCGACATGGGTCTCAACATGAAGATCGGCGACGTGGAGTACCAGGGCGACAAGATCAAGGCCATATTCTACTATATTGCCGACGAGCGCGTGGACTTCCGCGAGCTCATCAAGGTCTTCGCCGAGCGTTTCCACATCCGCATCGAGATGAAACAGATCGGCGCCCGCCAGGAGGCCGGACGCATCGGCGGACTGGGCGCCTGCGGCCGCGAACTGTGCTGCGCGTCGTGGATGTCGAGTTTTTCGAGCGTCACGACGGGAGCCGCCCGCGTGCAGGATATCTCGCTCAACCCGCAGAAACTCGCCGGGCAGTGCTCGAAACTCAAGTGCTGCATGATGTACGAGTACGACACCTACGTCGATGCCCGCAAGGAGTTCCCGCGTCTGCGCGAACCGCTGCAAACCATCGAAGGCGAATGGTACCTGGTCAAGAGCGACATTCTCGCCGGAACGATGACCTTCTCGTCGTCGAAAGAGTCGATGGCCAACGTCGCAACGCTGTCGATCGACCGCGTGAAGGAAATACTCTCGCTCAACCGCCAGGGCAAGAAGGCCGACACCCTGCTGGATGCCGCCGACCTGCAACCCAGCACCGAGGAGCCGACCTATCGCGCCGAGGAGGACAGCATCACCCGTTTCGACCAGACCAAACGCCGCAAACGCAACAAACGCAACAAGCAGTCCGGAGCACAAGCCCCGGCCGAACCCTCGAAGCCCGAGGAGGGAAAGGCGGCGGGCGAAAAACCGCGCCGTCCCGACCAGCAGCGCCGCCGTCAGGAGCAGCGCCGGGGCGACCGTCCGCGCAGCGAGCAGGGCGAACAGCCCCGCGAGGGCGGTGCGCAAAGCGACAACCGGACCCGCAGCGAAAACGAACGTCGCCAGAACCGTCCCCGCCGCGAAGAGAATACACCGCGCGAAAACGGCGGCCGCGAGAATGCGTCCCGCGAACAAGCGCCGCGCCGGGAACAGGCACCGCGCAACCAGGCGAACAATTCCGCGGCCGAAGGCGCAGCACCCCGTGAGGGTGGTCCCAACCGCGAAGGCGGTCCCCGCCGGGGAAATCGCAACAACCGTCGTCGCGGCAACGGCTCCGGAGAACAGAACCGGCCGCACGGAACATCCGCCGCAGCGGGCGATGCGAACGGCCGAACAGCCGCCGCGCCCCGCAAGGAGGGCACCGACTGATTCGCGGCGATGAAACGCATCGCATCATACCGCAACAGCGGGGCGAAAAAGCTCGTCCCGCCCTTCCGACCGGATATGTCCCGAAACAAAGCGGTCATCCGGTGCATCCGGACCGGACTGGCCGCAGCGACCGTCCTGCTGACGACCGCTTGCACGTCGTCTCACCGCACGATCGCCGCGGACGTACCCTTCGCCGCCTGGGACCGGACGGTCGAAATGGCGTTCGACAACGACGATACGACGTCGCTCTGCGATCTGACGCTTTTCTTGCGCTGCAACGACCGTTTCGTCGAGGATACGCTTACGGTGCGCATCGAAATCCGCACGCCCGATTCGCTGCGCTGCGAGGAACCCTTTATCCTGGCCATTCCCCACACGAACTCCCCGGCAGCCCTCGTGCGCGAAGCGGTCATACCCTACCGCCGCCGCGTGTGCTTCGAGCGCCCGGGGCAATATCGGGTGCGGATCACGCCTTCGAGGAGCGTTCGCGGCGTCGAGGCCGTCGGAGTCGATATTGCGGAGCTGTAGATAACGGGGTCCCGCAAAATCATCTTCGGCGGCTGGGCCGGTCGCGCTAAAAGCGCGAGCCGCCGAAGATGGCAAGGCTCCGCCTTGCTTGGCAAAGAGGCTGGGGCTGGGTACCAATTTTGCAAAGCACACAATCGTTTATCCATCAGTAAATTAATAATTATGAAAACTTTCACCGTCCTTGCATCGCTGCTCCTCAGTCTGGCGGCCCATGCACAGCCGGGAATCCCGATCTTCGAAATAGGGCCCCAAGGAACGATCGAGACCGACGCTTCCATGATCGAGCCGTTCTACGATATGCCCTCAATAGACACCTTACCGTATCGATTATCCTATGGCAGAAGCCTTTCACCAGGGTCGAAGTTTCTTATAGCAACGGGCTATTTCAAAGAGATGGATGAAACGGATCGAGGGAAATCCGGTTTCACGGTCATCGCGATTTTCTCCAAAGGCAAAAAAATATTCGAATTGAGGCAGCCGGAGATGTGGACACACCTTTACGACGGGCAAACCACCATGGATTACCGACAATATACCGATAACCGCTATTTTATCCCGATTCCTTTGTCGGAACAGGCTGTTGCGCTGGCCTTTGTCGGCTGGCCGTATGACAGCACTCCATCCTACCTGACGATCATCGTTCTGACCGACAACGACGCAAAACTAATATTCAACAAGCACATGAACATCAACACGATTGCCCAGTCTGACGATTCGTATGTCATGGAGCTTCAGGCCAATGTCGTAGAATATGATGAAAACGGGAAACTGTACGACTACCCGAATAACGTTCCGATCATACACCATATCGAGGTAAAAGACGGCGTAATGTATTTCAAATAAACAAGATAAAACAGATCATGGGAAAAGATAAACTCCGCAGATTCCGCGAAAACCTCACGTTCGAATGCTTCGTGCAACCCGAATTCGACGAGGTATTCCGTCACGACCACCCCTTGAAGGGGCATTGGCACCGCGATTTCTTCCGCAACGACCGCCCGATCGTCCTCGAACTGGGGTGCGGCAAAGGCGAATATACCGTGGCATTGGCCGAGCGCGACCCGTCGCGCAACTACATCGGCATCGACATCAAGGGCGCCCGCATGTGGCGCGGTGCGAAGACCGCCACGGAACGGGGCATGAAGAACGTCGGGTTCCTGCGCACGCGCATCGAATTCCTCGATTCGCTCTTCGCCTCGGGCGAGGTCGCCGAACTGTGGATCACCTTCCCCGATCCGCAGCTCAAAACGCGGCGGGCGAAAAAACGCCTCACCTCACCGCTCTTCCTGGCTTGTTACGCCCGCCTGTTGCAGGCCGACGGGTGGATCAACCTCAAGACCGATTCGCGCCACCTCTACGACTACACCGGCGAGGTCATCCGTCGTTTCGCCCTGCCGTGCGAAGTTTCGAACGCCGATATCTACGGCTCGGGCTACGCCGACGAGGTGTTGTCGGTGAAGACCGCCTACGAGCAGCAGTTCCTCGCCATGGGGCTGCCGATCACCTATACGCGCTTTTCGCTCGCAGGCCGGAGCGACTTTCCCTGGTTCGACTGGGAGGAGGACGAAAAAGCCGAGAAGGACAACGAGGCGGCCCGGCAAAAGCAGAGAAAGTGCCAGATGCAAGGTTAAATATTTCGGGAACTATATACAGCTTTACACCGGCTCGGATTTTCGACCGTCTTTTCATACAAGTAGGTCGATGTCTCGCGGCCTTTGACCACTTTATCAATTCTGATCCTTCTTAATCCCCATCTCGGAGGGTACTTCCGGATGCGGCCCGCAAAGTGATAGGGTTTTAGGGCTGGTTTAGCGTAAAATTGCATATCGTTGCCTTAGACAAAAGCCCCCGCACTGACCAATACGGAGGCCTGTCGATGACGAACAAAGTTCGTCGAAAAGAAATCAATGGCGATTCAGCCAACGAGTAGCGGCGGCGACCAATCCGTAAATAGAAATAACCAAACTGGCCAACAAGATCGCAATAATAACAATTTGACCGTATCCAATCGCTAAACAAAAAAATTCAAAGCCGCAATAAAACAGCGAACGGGGCATCCAGTGACGGATGCCCCGTTCAAAATATCGATAGTCGATTTACAATCCGAATTCGCGGCAGATCAGATCGACGGCATCGAGCTTCTCCCAGCCGAAGAATTCGATCTCGCGCTCCGTCTCGCGGCCGTTCTCCCAAACCTTCTCGACACGCGTGTAGGGACGGTTGCCGAAATGACCGTACGAAGCGGTCGCCTCGAAGATCGGGTTTTTCAGCCCGAAACGCTTCACGATCGCTGCCGGACGCAGGTCGAAGAGCTTGCCGATGCGGCGTGCGATTTCACCGTCGGTCATGCCCTTCAGTGCTTCGGGACGCGGCGAACGGTAGGTATCGACGTAGATCGACAACGGTTCGGCGATGCCGATGGCATACGACAACTCCACCAACACCTCCTCGGCGACGCCCGCCGCTACGAGGTTCTTGGCGATATGACGCGCGGCGTATGCAGCCGAACGATCCACCTTCGAGGAGTCTTTGCCCGAGAAGGCGCCGCCGCCGTGCGCACCGCGGCCGCCGTAGGTGTCGACGATGATTTTGCGGCCCGTGAGACCCGTATCGCCGTGGGGACCTCCGATGACGAACTTGCCCGTGGGGTTGACGTGCAGGATATAGTCCTCGCCGATGAGTGCCGCGAGCTTGTCGTTGGCCCGCTCCAGGCGCGCCTTGACGCGCGGAATGAGGATCGTGCGCACGTCGTCGCGGATCTGCTGCTGCATGCGGCGCTCGGCCTCCTTTTCGTCGAGGCCCTCGCCCGGGAGGATGAACTCGTCGTGCTGCGTCGATACGACGATCGTATGCACGCGCAACGGTTTGTTGGTCTGCTCGTCGTACTCGATCGTCACCTGCGATTTCGAGTCGGGACGCAGATAGCGCATCACCTCGCCTTCGCGGCGGATCACGGCCAGCTCCTTGAGGATCACGTGCGAAAGAATCAGCGTCGCCGGCATCATTTCGCGCGTTTCGTTGCAGGCGTAACCGAACATGATGCCCTGGTCGCCCGCGCCCTGCTCCTCCTCGGCGGCACGCACGACGCCCTGGTTGATGTCGGACGACTGCTCGTGGATGGCCGACAGGATACCGCACGAGTTGCTGTCGAACTGGTATTCGCTCTTGGTGTAGCCGATGCGCTCGATGACGCGGCGCGCTACGCTTTGGACGTCGACGTAGGCGTCCGACCGCACTTCGCCCGCTACGACGACCAGACCCGTCGTGCAGAGCGTTTCGCAGGCGACCTTCGAAGTCGGGTCGTGGCGCAGAAATTCGTCGAGAATGGCGTCGGAAATCTGATCCGACACTTTATCGGGGTGCCCCTCGGACACCGATTCCGATGTAAACAGATAACCCATCTTTATACGTTTAATAAATTAATGTATAAGATGGGAAAAATTGGCTGTTGGAATAAAAAACGTGCTGTTTTAGCGATTTTTTATTGTGGTTTGCAATCAGTCAAATCTTTCCACATCTCCCCGCTTGACAGACGGGACGACAAAGATAGGGCTAAAAATCGGATTTCGGAAACGAATCGGCGGAAAATTCGGGTTCCGGGCGCTTTTTCGGTCGGGAGCCGGTTCCTACCACACGATCGGCACCTTGCCGATGCTCGCGAGGTATTCGTTGGCGCGGGTGAAGTGGCGGCATCCGAGGAATCCGCGGTAGGCGGAGAGCGGCGAAGGGTGAACCGCCTTGAGGATGCAGTTGCGCGCGGGATCGGCGATGGCGCCCTTGCGCTGGGCGTAAGAGCCCCAGAGCATGTAGACGATTCCGTCGCGACGTTCGGCGATGGCGCGCACCACGGCATCGGTGAAGGTCTCCCATCCCCGTCCGGCGTGCGAGGCGGCCTCGTGGGCGCGGACCGTCAGTACGGCGTTGAGCAGCAACACTCCCTGCTCGGCCCACCGGTCGAGGTTGCCCGTCGGCGGAACCGGAGCCCCCGTATCGTCGGATACCTCCTTGAAAATGTTCTGCAACGAAGGCGGAAAAGGAACGCCGTCGCCCACCGAAAAGCAGAGCCCGTTCGCCTGGCCGGGTCCGTGGTAGGGGTCCTGGCCGATGATGACGACTTTCAGGCGGTCGAACGGACATTTGTCGAACGCCCGGAAGATGTTGCTGCCTCGCGGGTAGATGCGGCGCGAAGCGTATTCCTGCCGTACGAAATCGGTCAATGCGGCGAAATAGGGCTTTTCGAATTCGGGGGCGAGAATCTCTTTCCAGTCCTGGGCGATCTTTACATCCATGATACGGTTCGTTTTATGCCGTGTAAAGGTACGAAGAAATCGGCAATGCCGTCAATTTTACGCGAAAAAATCACAAGGTTTACCTTCCGGAAACGTTCAACCCGCAAGAGAACGACATTTCGCCATTCCTGTTTTAGCCCGGCTTCCGCATTTTTGTTCCGCAATACATACTAACCGCCCGCCGTCGTGCGTTTATTGCTCGAAAACACGACACAAAAAGTTCGCAAGCCTATGAAATGAAGTTGCCTAAACATAAAAAAGTTGAACCAAATTTTCGAATCATTATGAAAAAGGCATTTTTGTTATTGGGAATCGTCGCCGTATCGGCTGCCGCGGGCGGTGCCACGGCGTGGACGCTCTCCGCAGACCGCGGAGGGTCGGTAGAATATATCGAGCGCGAAGTGGAACGCACCCCCGCCCTGGGGACGCATTTCACCGCCTACGAGGCGGGACAGTATCCCGACCTGACCTATGCCGCCGAGAATGCGGTGAAGGCCGTCGTCAATATCGAGGCCGTGCAGCAGGTCGAGGTACCCCAACGGGGCTCCTACGACCCGTTCCTGGAGTTCTTCGGCATTCCGCAGGAGTACGGACGCCGCTCTGGCGGCTCCTCGCCCCAGTATCAGGAGCGTCGGGCCGGAGGTTCGGGCGTCATCATCTCCGAGGACGGCTATATCGTGACGAACAACCACGTCGTGGACGGCGCCACGAAATTGCGCGTGAAGCTCAACGACGGCCGTTCGTTCGATGCCAAACTCATCGGCAAAGACTCGGCGACGGACCTCGCCCTGCTCAAGATCGAGGCCAGCGAGCTCCCCACGCTGCCTTTCGGCTCGTCGGACGCTCTGCGTCTGGGCGAATGGGTGCTGGCTATCGGCTCGCCGTTCGATCTGCAATCGACCATCACGGCCGGTATCGTGAGCGCCAAGGCACGTAACCTCGGAGCCATTCCCAACGACTTCTCGATCGAGTCGTTCATCCAGACCGACGCTGCGGTGAACCCCGGGAACTCGGGCGGCGCACTGGTCAACACCCACGGCGAACTGGTGGGCATCAACACCCTCATCAAGTCGCAGACGGGCAGCTATATCGGCTATTCGTTCGCCATTCCCGAATCGATCGTCCGCAAGGTCGTGGTCGATCTCAAAGAATCGGGCGTCGTGCAGCGGGCGATGCTGGGCATCCTGTTCCGCCCCGTCGACCAGGATTTCATCGACGCCGAGGGTAAGGATTTGGGCATCACCGAAATCGGAGGTGTCTACGTAGCCGGAGTCACCGAGGGCAGCGCCGCATCAGAGGCCGGAATCCGCAAGGGAGACGTCGTGCTGTCGATCGACGGCGTGAAACTCGACGGTACGGCATCGTTGCAGGAGCAGATCGCACGCCGCCGTCCGAACGACAAGGTGAATTTATCGGTAAAAAGAGACGGAAAAGTGAAACAATTCGAGGTCACTTTGCGTAATAAAGCCGGTAAGCCCGAGTTGCTTACCCGGGAAGATGTGGATGTAGTCGAGACGCTGGGCGGCAAATTCGCCGATGCGGGTGCCAAGCTCTGCCGCGAATTGGATATCAAGGGCGGCGTGCAGGTCGTAAGCATCAAGTCCGACGGCATTCTCGCCCGAGCACGGGTAAAACAGGGATTCGTCATCACGCACCTCAACGATAAACCGGTCTACTCGGTCGCCGACATGCAACGACTGACTGACAAAGTGCGATCGATCGACGGAATCTACCCCAACGGCCGTGCCGCCAGCTACACCCTCGTGGAGTAGCTCCGGCGCCGGGCGGGTCCGAAAAGGAGTTACATTAGGTTAGTATAGAAAAAATATGCGTCAATTAAAAATTACGAAGTCCATCACCAACCGCGAGAGCGCTTCGCTGGACAAATACTTGCAGGAGATCGGCAAGGAGGAGCTCATCACGGTGGAGGAAGAGGTGGAACTCGCCCAGCGAATCAAGAAGGGAGACCAGGAAGCACTCGAAAAACTCACCAAAGCCAACTTGCGATTCGTCGTATCGGTGGCCAAGCAATACCAGAACCAGGGACTAAGCCTCCCCGACCTCATCAACGAGGGGAACCTCGGACTGATAAAGGCCGCCGAGAAGTTCGACGAAACCCGCGGTTTCAAGTTCATCTCCTACGCCGTGTGGTGGATCCGCCAATCGATCCTCCAGGCATTGGCCGAGCAGTCGCGCATCGTGCGCCTGCCGCTCAACCAGGTCGGCTCGCTCAACAAGATCAACAAAGCGTTCGCCCGCTTCGAACAGGAGCACGAGCGCACGCCGTCGCCCGAGGAGCTGGCCAACGAACTCGAACTGCCGAAGGAAAAGGTGACCGACACGCTGCGCGTGGCAGGACGTCACGTCTCGGTCGACGCCCCCTTCGCCGACGGCGAGGACAACTCGCTGCTCGACGTGCTGGTGAACCCCGATTCGCCCAACGCCGATCGCGGACTCATCAACGAGTCGCTCGCCACGGAGGTCGACCGCGCTTTGGAGACCCTCACCGAGCGGGAACGGGATATCATCAAATACTTCTTCGGCATCGGATGCTCCGAAATGACGCTCGAAGAGATCGGCGAGAAGTTCGACCTGACGCGCGAACGCGTCCGTCAGATCAAAGAGAAGGCGATCCGCCGTCTGCGCCACTCGTCGCGTTCGAAGCTGTTGAAATCCTACCTCGGTTGATTCTCGACCGTTCTGAACGACAGGAGCCGGCTGACAAGTTTCAGCCGGCTCCTATTTTTTCGGCTTTTCGGCCGCCGTTTCCTTCGGAAAGGGCAATGACTCACAGTGGCACACTCGTTTCGCACCCATCCGCCACGGCTTCGCCGGACGAACGCATTCCGCCCGAAGCATGCCGGAATTCAAGAGGCGACATTCCGTGCATGCGTTTAAACACCCGGTTGAAATAGGTAACATTCGAAAAGCCGCAATCATAGGCAATCGACGCAGCCGTCTTATCGGTATTCTTCAACAATTTGCAGGACTCCTCGATACGCAGCCGATTGATATAAGCGGTAAAAGTCATTCCCAGCCGATGCCGGACGAACCGGCACAATGCCGATTTGTTCATGCCGAGATGCCGGGCCGCCGCCGTACAATCGACGTTCCGCCTGAAATTGCAGATGCAAAACACCTTCAGCCGTTCGGTCTTCTTCTCCGTCTCCGAAAGCCGCGGTTCCGCTTCGACGCACCTGCGTCCTTCGACCCGGCACAGCAACGTCAGCAGTTCGAGCATACTTACCGCACGCCGTTCGTACGACATTCCCATCATATCGACCAACAGTTTCTTGATCGCATCGCCGGTCTTTCCGCCGTATGTATACAGGGTGTTCCCGGAGTCTGTTATCGCAGACAGACTCTTTTCGAGCTCCGGAAACGCGGCCGTCACGCTTTCGACGAACTCTCGCGAAAACATCACCGATATATTCTGGATGCAACCCTGTTCATCGGTGTCCGACGCATCGAAAATCCATTGATGCTGGATACCCGGAGGTACGAGCACCAGGTCTCCGCGCGCGAAGCGTTTCTCGTCGCCTCCGATGATGCTTATCCCCGACCCTACCCGGACGAACGACAACTCCCAGGTAGTCTGAAAATGCGCACCGATCTGCTTATCAGGGAGTATTTTTACGGAATAAAATTCATATTTCGTCATATCTGCAAATATAGTTCATTCTTTTGATACAAATAGTTAATATCGTGCAAAGATTTATGCGTAACTTTGTATTCGAAACAAACTACTCGATCCCATGCATACTGATACGACGGCACTATCCTCGAAACCGCGTTTCGAGATTCTCGACGGATTCCGCGGCGTAGCGGCCATGATCGTGGTCGCCTTCCATCTTTTCGAGACCTACTCCGCCGGACCGTGCCACCAGATTCTCAACCACGGATATCTCGCCGTCGACTTCTTTTTCCTGCTGTCGGGGTTCGTGATCGGCTACGCCTACGACGACCGCTGGAATCGCATGAGCCGATGGGATTTCTACAAACGGCGCCTCATTCGTCTCCAGCCCATGGTGATACTCGGCACCCTCATCGGAGCATTCTGGTACTATTTCGGGGATGCTCCGGCCTTCCAGTACGTCATGCAGACTCCCTGGTGGAAAGTATTGCTGATAACGGTTCTCGGATGCCTGATGATCCCCACACCGCCTTCGATGGATATTCGGGGTTGGCAGGAGATCAACTCCCTCAACGGAGCCGCATGGTCGTTGATGTGGGAATATGTGGCCAATATCCTATATGCCGTCGTCATACGCCGATTCAATAAGATCGCGCTGACCGTAACGGTGGCGCTGTCGGCACTGCTGACCATCGACATATGCTGCAATATCGACGCATTCGGACTGCTCGCGACGCGTCCCGAGGCCGCCTATACGGTAATCGGCGGATTCGGGCTCTCTCCGTCGCAAATCTATATCGGCATCGCACGACTGCTGTTTCCCTTCTTCTGCGGACTGTTGCTTTACCGGCTCGGCCTCCGTATCCGCATCCCCCGTCGAGGGTTTCTATGGTGCAGCCTGCTGCTCGCGCTGCTGCTGTGCATACCGCATATCGGCGGGGACACCCCCAATATGGCCGACGGACTGTACAATGCCGTAACCATCCTGCTGCTTTTCCCGATCATCGTCCTGGCGGGAGCCGGCAGCCCGCTGGAGGGAAAACGCACCGTCGCGGCATGCAAATTCCTCGGAGCCATATCCTACCCGCTCTATATCACCCACTATCCGATGATTTACGTGCAGATGAACTGGGCCGCACGCCACCCCGACGCTCCGCTCGGCACCCACATATGGGTAGCCGTAAGCATCTTCGTCGCCGCGATCGCCGTCGCCTACGCCTGCCTGAAGGTCTACGACCTCCCGGTCCGCCAATGGCTCTCCGACCGGTTCCTGCATAAAAAGTAAGGTAACCGCCCTGGGTTCTCAGCCGTCATTCGGCCGGTCGAAGGCTCGCAGCCTTCGGCCGCACACGTTCTTGCGGTGGGCCGTCTGTCCCCGGAGTTGGCTGCCCTACCCCGCCTGCGGCGCAAGGCGAATGCAATCGAGCCCGGCTCGAACGACTGCTGCGCCCGATTACCCTCGTCCTGCGACGTCGGCGGCGGAACACCGCGAAAACAGCTCCCGCCACCCAAATACGAAACCGCCGATCGTTATCGGACTGATTTTCTCGAAAAAAACCGGTGAATTATTTTGTCATTCAATTTTTTTCGGTATATTTGTAGGACAAATAAGATAAAACACATTTAACTGCAAACAGAACTCCTCCTCCGAACGCGCAGCAATCGATCCTCGCCCGGTAAACCCGAAAGCCGACGGACGATTCGCAAACGGATTGCGTCGACCGCCTCCGGGATCATCCCGGAGACGGACAACCCCATCCGCCGGGCCCGCATCCGAACGGAAGCATCTCCAGAATCAACTATCTTACAATTACTTAAAAACAACCATACATCATGAACAGACTGACCGGACTTATTCCTGCCGTATTTACCCCTTTCGATGAAACGGGCGCCGTGAATTTCGAACGGATCCGCCCCTATGCCGACAAACTCGTCGCAGACGGCGCAGACGGCGTATTCGTTTGCGGTTCGACCGGCGAATGCACCTCCATGACCGTCGACGAGCGCAAACGCGTACTCGAAGCGTGGATCGCCGCCGCTCAGGGCCGCATGAAGGTCATCGCCCATGTGGGCGGCACGTGTCAGGCCGACTGCGTAGAACTGGCCCGCCATGCGGCCGAGCAGGGCGTAGACGCCGTGGGCGCCATCGCACCTTTCTATTTCAAGCCCGCCACGGTCGAGCAGCTCGTGGATTTCTACAAACCGATCGCCGAAGCCATCGCGCCGATTCCGTTCTACACCTACCACATGCCCTCGGTAACGGGCGTCGATCTGCCGATGAAGGAGTTCCTCGAGAAAGGCTCGAAGGTCATCCCCAACCTGGCCGGCATCAAATTCACGTCGAACAACTTCATGGAGATGCTCGAATGCATCCGTCTGGACGGAGGCCGCTTCGACATCCTGAACGGCTTCGACGAAATGCTGCTGTGCGGCCTCACGGTCGGCGCATGCGGCGGCGTAGGCAGCACCTATAATTATGCGTTGAAGACCTACCGCGGCATCTGCGACGCTTTCGCTGCCGGAGATATCGAGCAGGCGCGGGCCTTGCAGCAGGAGTCGGTGGAGATCGTGCGGGTCATCATCCGTCACGGCGGCGGCGTACGCGGCGGCAAAGCCATCATGAACCACCTCGGATACGACTGCGGCGATTGTCGACTGCCGTTCGCCCCCTACACCGAGGCCGAAATGCGTCAACTGGCCGAAGAGCTGAACGCGATCGGTTTCCCGAAATAACCCGCCACTACCCTACTGCCGACCTTGAACCTTATGAAAAACTTTCGGACGACGATCGTGCTGCTGTTCGCCCTGTGCTGCCCCGCACTTGCCGCAGAACAGCCGCACATCTCGAAACTCACCGACACCGACGCCATCCATTGGGATACGTCGCTCCAGCTGCCCGCCTCCGCGGAAAACGGCGCCCCGCACCTCGGCCTGGCCGGTGTGTTCGCCGGCTACGCCGACGGGAAACTGGTGATCGGCGGCGGTGCCAACTTCCCCGACGGAACCCCGGAGCAGGGGGGGGGTAAACGCTACTGGGCCGATATTTACGTCTATGACGAAGACGCCGGCTGGCGGAGTTTTCCCGGCGCACTGCCCGGTCCGGCAGCCTACGGCGTCTCGATCGGACTGCCCGACGGTGTGCTCTGCATCGGAGGATGCGACGAAAAGGTCTGTACGAATGCCGTGCGGCTGCTGACGCTGCGCGACGGCTCCCCGACTTTCGAAGACTACCCCGCCCTGCCGCGTCCGCTGGCCCATGCGGCCGGATGCCGCATCGGCGACCGCATCTACGTCGCGGGAGGCATCGAATCGGTGGAGGAGGCCCGCACGACCTCCGATTTCTTCGTACTCGACCTGCAACGGCTCGACCAGGGATGGCAGGAATTGCCCGCCTGGGAAGGACCTTCGCGCGCCTTCGCAGTGGCCGCGGCCCAAAGCGACGGATTCGACAACTGCTTTTACCTCTTCAGCGGCCGGGAGTTCTCCCCCGGCGAACCCTGGAACGTCCTCGACGACGGCTACGAATACAATCCCCGTCTGAACCGTTGGCGGCGGATCGAAGGATCGTTCCCCGTAATGGCCGGTACGGCACTGCCGTTCGGCACGAACCATATCCTGCTGATCGGCGGACGCTCGGTGGCCCACGGCGACGATGAGATGCTGCGGCTCTACCACACGATCACCGGTTCGACGGTCGAAACCCCGGCACCGGAGGGCGTCACGCTTCCGGTGACGACGCAAACGCTCGCGACGGACGACGGACTGCTGATCGCCAGCGGCGAGATCGCCCCGGGAGTCCGGACTCCGATCCTGCTTCGCGGGCGTATCGAAAGCCACATCCACCGGCTCAAAACGCTCGACATTTCGGTCATCGTGCTCTACTTCTGTTCGCTGGCCTTCATCGGATGGTACTTCTCCCGGAATCAGAACAGCTCCGACGACTATTTCCGCGGCGGCGGACGCATTCCGTGGTTCATCGTCGGGCTGAGCATCTTCGGCACGGCCTTGAGCGCCATCACCTTCATGGCGATTCCGGCCAAAGCCTACGCCACGGACTGGAGCTATCTGCTTTTCAATGCGGGCATCGTCCTCTGCGTGCCGATCATCGTGCTGCTGTTCATCCCCTTCTACCGAAGGCTCAACGTAACGACCGCCTACGAGTATCTGGAGGCCCGTTTCAACGCCACGGTCCGCATCCTGTGCAGCATCGCGTTCATCCTCTTCCAGATCGGCCGCATGGGCGTCGTTCTGCTGCTGCCCTCCATCGCCCTGAACGTCGTTACGGGATTCGATATCTTCCTGTGCATCGCGCTGATGGGCGTTCTGAGCCTCGCCTACACCCTCATGGGCGGCATCGAGGCGGTAGCCTGGACCGAAGCGTTGCAGGTCGTGGTCCTGTTGGGTGCCGCCGTAGCGGTGCTCGTCACGGTCGCCCTTCAACTGCCCGAAGGGCTCCCGGAGGCGGTCGCATCCGCCGCTGCCGCAGGTAAATTCGACATGGGTTCCACGGCATTCGATCTGCGGCAACCCACGATGTGGACGGTGCTGATCGCCACGGTCTTCACCAACATCACCACCTACGGCACCGATCAGACCATCGTGCAGCGCTACCTGACCACCTCCACCGAACACGAAGCCCGCAAGGGCGTCTACGTCAATGCAGCGCTCACCATCCCGGCGACGATCCTGTTCTTCCTGGTCGGCACGGCCCTGTGGGCCTTCTACCGCCACTATCCGGAGCAACTGAGCATGTCGGTCACCGACAGCGACGCCATTCTGCCGTGGTACATGAGCACGCAACTGCCCGTCGGCGTATTGGGACTGGTCATCGCCGGACTCTTCGCCGCGGCCATGTCGACGCTCAGCAGCAGCATGAACTCCGCCGCCACGGCCTTCGTCACCGACATCTACCGCAAAGCCGTCCCCGGCCGCGACGGAGCCGGTTTGCTGCGCATCGCCCGCCTCTCGACCTTCGTGCTGGGCAGCGTGGGCATCGGCTTCGCCCTGATGATGGCCTCGTGGGAGATCAAATCGCTGTGGGACGAATTTTCGAAAATCCTCGGCATCCTCTTAGGCGGCTTGGGAGGTCTGTTCCTGCTGGGACTCGTCACGCGGCGCGCCAACTCGTTCGGTGCCCTGTGCGGCATCGCGGCCAGCATCGTCGTGCAGATCGTCGTAGCACGCGGCGGCTATGTCAACCTGCTGCTCTACTCGACCACCGGATTCATCTCCTGCTTCGTCGTCGGCTACGCGGCGAGCTGGCTCGTTCCTTCCGGGAAAAATACCGACGCGCTGACGATCTACGGCAAGCGCAAGGACTAAGCTCCGGGGGAGGTATCCCCCGGGCATTTTCCCGAACTGATTTGTAGGACAAAACAAACAAATCGTCGATTCGGATTGACGAAACTCAATCAACCCAAAAAATACTCTTATGAATCTAAAAACTTTTGGCAAATGAAAAATTCGACTTTCTCGAGACCTTCCGCGCCTGCGGGCAGTGTCTTAGTCAAATGTTTGCTGTGCTGCTGGCTGCTCGTCGCCTGGGCAGGCGCATTCGCACAACAGACGTTGCACGTTACGGGTAGTGTCGCCGACGATACGGGAGCTGCCGTCGTCGGAGCTTCGGTCGTCGTACAGGGTACGCAGACAGGTACCACGACCGACGCTGGCGGCCGCTTCGCACTCAACGTTCCGGCAAGCGGCGCCACGCTTTCGATTTCGTTCATCGGTTACACCACCCAGGAGGTTGCCGTAACCAAAGCGCGCAGCACGGTAGAGGTCGTGCTGACGGCCGACCGCATCGCGGTAGACGAAGTGGTCGTGGTGGGTTACGGCGAGCAGACCCGGCGTTCGGTCACGTCGTCCGTGGCCAAACTCGACGGCGAAGCCTTGCAGAACATCCCCATCTCCAGCGCGGGCGAGGGCCTCAAGGGCAAGATCGCGGGTCTGCGCGTCACGCAGACCAACTTCACCCCGGGCGGCGGCTTCTCCTATTCGATCCGCGGCGGTTCGTCGATCAACGGATCCAATGCGCCGCTGGTGCTGGTCGACGGTGTAGAACGCGACTTCTCCGCGATCAACCCCAACGACATCGCATCGGTCGACGTCCTGAAAGACGCCGCATCGTCGGCCATCTACGGTGCGAAAGCCTCGAACGGTATCATTCTGGTCACGACCAAGCGAGGCGGCTACAACAAGGCGCCCCGGATCACGTTCGAAGCCAACTGGGCCTATCAGAACACCGAAACCGAGATCGAATTCCTCAATGCGCGCGAGTACATCGAGGTCGTACGTACGGCCGTCGCGGAGTATCTCAGCGTGCCGTCGCGTGCCTCCGACGCCCTGAGCTACCTCAACGGACAGCATTCGGCCGGTATCGGCAACAAACCCAACGGCAAATTCTCGACGCGCTACTACGATCCCGCCACGGACGAGCTTCCGGCCGGCTACCGGACGATGCCCGACCCGATCAATCCGTCGAAAACCATCATGTACCGCGATACGGACTGGCAAGACCTGCTCTACAACGGCGCCTGGTGGCAAAATTACTACCTGGGAGTTGACGGCGGCAGCGAACGCGTGCGCTATTCGGCCAGCCTGGGCTACACCGACGACGAGGGCGTAGCGCTCTCGACGGGCTACAACCGCGTGAACTTCAAGAGCAACCTCGACGCCAAGATCACCAACCGTCTGACGGCCAGCTTCGGAGTCGACTTCGCCCGCACGAACACCGAGGCGTATGCCAACCAGCGCAACACCATTTCGCGCGCCCTGGCCAACCCGCCCACGATGAACGCCTACTACGACGACGGCACGCCGGTCGAGGGTTACAACGCCTCATCGCAGACGCCGCTGTTCTACGACAAATATTACGACCGCAGCAACCGCAAGAACTATCTCTCGCTGATCGGAGGGTTGAAATGGGAGATCATCGACGGTCTGACGGCCAACGTACACGGTTCGTTCTTCCACACGGACGCCAAGGCCAAACAATTCGTCGAAGCCAACGTCTGGGACGCCACGCGCAAATCGTCGTGGGCCCAAACCACGACCGAACGTCAGAAGTTGGAGGCCTATCTCAACTACACCAAGACCTTCGCCCACGACCACACGATCTCGCTCATGGGCGGATACTCCTACCAGAAGCGCGAATACGAGACGATCAGCGTCGCAGGCTACGGCGCCACGTCGGACAAGGTGACCACGCTCAACGGTTCGTCGACGTTCGATCCCGACGACATCTCCTCCTCCGAGCAGCTCGAATGCCAGATCGGTTTCTTCGGCCGCGTGAACTACGACTACAAAGGGAAATACCTGCTCACGGCCACTTTCCGCGAGGACGCCTCGTCCAAATTCGCCAAGGACAACCGCTGGGGCTTCTTCCCGGGCATATCGGCCGGATGGGTGCTGACCGAAGAACCCTGGCTGAACAACCTCCGCCGGTTGAACTTCCTGAAGCTGCGCGCCAGCTACGGTTCGACGGGTAACAACGCTTCGGTCGGCATCTACGACGCTTACGGAGCCTACGGAGCCAGCTACATGTACAACGGCAACGCCGGCATCAAGCCGACGGACATGCCCAACGAGAAGCTGCAATGGGAGACCTCCAACCAGCTCGACGTGGGTATCGAAGCGGGACTGTTCAAGAACCGCATCTACCTGAGCGCCGATTTCTTCGACAAACGGACGCGCAACCTGCTCTACGAGCAGCAGTTGCCCAACACGACCGGCTTCTCGAAATTCTGGACCAACCTGGGTAAGGTCCGCTTCTGGGGATACGAAGTCGAACTCAGCACGCGCAACATCGTCAAGAAGAACTTCAGCTGGAATTCGAAACTGGTGCTGAGCTACCAGTGGAACCGCGTGCTGAAGCTCCCCAACAACGGCATCGCCCAGAACCGTACGGGAGGTATCGCCTTGGGTGACGGAACCTTCTTCGGCGGCATCGCCGAAGGCGAACCCCTCCACCGTTTCTACGGCTATGTCTCCACGGGCATCATCGAGACCGAGGAACAGGCCGCCAATGCCTACTACGATGCGCTCGCGCGCCAGCCGAAAGTCGGCGGCAAACGGGTCGGCGACTACGAGTGGGCCGACCGCAACGGCGACGGTCAGATCACCAAAGCCGACCAGTTCTGCCTCGGCACGACCGTACCGCCCTTCACCGGAGGTCTCAACAATACCTTCCGGCTGAAGAACTGGTCGCTGTCGATCTACCTCGACTGGGCCGTGGGCCACTCGATTTTCGATAGCTCCTACAACCGGTACTTCTTCGGTACGTTCACCAACAACTACGCACTGGCCAGGGAGGTGCTCAAATGCTGGAAGAAGCCGGGCGACGACACCCGATTCGCCAAATTCTGGGCCAACGACTCCAACTGGGGCAACGACAACTACAACCGCGACCGCAACAACAACTTCACCTACAAGGGCGACTACCTCTGCATCCGCGAAATCACGCTGCAATACTCGCTGCCCAAGAAACTCTTCACGAAAGTGGGTGTGAAGGGCGTAACGCTGACCGTATCGGGCAACAACCTCCACTACTTCACGGAGGTCCAGGGCATCTCGCCCGAGCGAGGCTCCGACACGACCTACGACGCCGACTACTACAACTATCCCCCCATCCGACGCCTCTCGTTCGGCGTACGGCTGATCTTTTAATCCCTATCAAGCAAAAACGTCATGAAACGCAAATTCATAAATCTCGTATTGCTCGCCGCGACCGCATTCGGCGCCGGCTCCTGTCTGGGAGACATGGATATCGAGCAAAAGAGCAAGATCACCGCGACGAATATGTGGCTCGACGAGGACGACGCCTTGGGAGCCATGAACGGTCTTTACCACCAGCTGCGCGCTGCGTTCCAGACCGCGATCATCTATTGGGGCGACTACCGCGCCGGAACGTTCGCCGACGGAGCCGGAGGTTCGGGCTCCTGCAAGAAGATGTTCAACAACGTCCTCGACAGCAGCGAGACCAAAGGTACCAACTGGGCGTCGAGCTATACGGCCATCAACGATGCCAACCTGATTATCAAGCACGTACCCGGTATTTCGTTCTCGAACGAGACGAACAAGAACCTCGTCCTGGCCAACGCCTATTTCGTACGCGCGTATATCTATTTCAACATCGCCCGCGTATGGGGCGACGCTCCGCTGCTGCTGAGCGGATTCGAGTCGAGCGACGCCGACCTGCAACCCTTCCGCGAGGATGAGGAACTCATCTACGCACAGGTGGCGCAGGATATCGAATCGGCGCTCGGACTGATGCCCGAATCGGCCGCCGACTGCACGATCGGCACGCGCAGCGCCGTGCAGATGCTCAAGGCCGACTACAACCTGTGGCTCTACCAGACCCGCGAGGGCGGCGACACGGCCCTGACGGCTGCCGACGAAGCACTCGCCGAAGTGTTCAAGGACGGACGTCTGCAACTGCTCGGCTCCTATGCCGACGTCTTCGATATCACGAAGAAGAACAATGCCGAGATCATCCTGACGCTCCACCTGGGCCAGGGCGAATTCGAAGGCGGCTTCGCAAGCACCTACCTGCTGCCCCAGACGCGTTTCCACTCGGCGGCCGAGCATATCGAAACGCATGTCAAGCTGATGACCTCCGACGACCAGCGTTTCATCTTCTCGCCCTCTCTGGTCGAGCTGATGTACCGCGACGAACGCGACACGCGCACCAAGGTCAGCTACGGCGACTGGACGGATGCGGACGAAGGATACCGCTATACCTGGGTCAACAAATTCGCCGGGCTGTGGGAGGACAACAAACGTTATTTCATCTCCGACATACCGTTGTACCGCTACGCCGAAGCCCTGCTGTTCAAGGCCGAGATCGAGAACGAGAAGGGCAACACCCCGACGGCTCTCGAATACCTCAACCGAGTGGCCAAACGTGCCTACGGCGTCGAGAACTACTATACGACCACCGATTACTACGATTTCAAGGAGGCGCTCATGACCGAATACCTCAAGGAATTCGCCGGTGAAGGCAAGTCGTGGTGGAACTACATCCGCCTGGGCCTCGCCTTCACGAAGATCGAGTCGTTGCGGGGACGTCAGAACGAAACGAACATCCTGCTGTGGCCGATCGCCAATGCCTGCATGAGCGAAAACCCGAACATCCGTCAGACGGTAGGTTACAAATAAAAGCGATTATATACGCCACCCCGTCCCGCAGCGGGTCGCGCCGAAACCGGAGCGCCCCGAGCACGCGGCCGCCGATCTTCCGAAGCGGAATCGGGAAGCCGATCGGGGCGGAGTCGTAGATAACCACACCATTAAAACACATTGCAATGAAAGCCAAGATACTGAATATCCTTCTGCCGACACTGGCACTGACGATGATCGCGTGCGGCGATTCGTTCGAGTTCGGCGATCCGACGCACGATCTCGACGAAAAGACCGATCTCTCGCGCGGCACCGAACAGGTATTGTGGAAAAACAAAGGAGCCGTTTACGAAACCAAACGCATACACAACTACCGCATCCCCGGATTGGTGCGTACGCCCCACAAGCTCATCGCCTTCTGCGAGGCTCGCGAGGAGACCGGCTCGACCAACAAGGACGGCGGCGATATCGACCTGGTATACCGCGTTTCGACCGACGGAGGTATGACCTGGGGACCCTCCCGCGTGCTGTTCGACGACGAAGACAACACTTGCGGCAATGCCTGCGGAATCTATACCGAGAGCGGACGGCTGGTGGTCGTCTGCTGCTGGCAGCGCACCGGCACGACCGAGGCCAAATTCAAGAGCAAATATTTCTCGTTCGAGGAGATGCAGCGATACGGCTGCCAGGCCGTCGGTTTCTACTCCGACGACGAAGGCGAGACGTGGAACGGTCCGTTCAAATGGTTCTCGGAGGACCGGAACTCGAACCCGGAGCGCTACGAATGGACCTCGTTCCTGAAGGTGGGTCCCAGCCATGCCATCCAGCTCCGGACGGGCGAACACAAAGGCCGCATCCTGGTGGGCTGCGACCACAAGTACAAGACCTTCGCCGGGCAGGCGATCACCGACACGGAGAGCGAGGATTATTACGGTTCGCACGTGGCCTATTCGGATGACAACGGCGAAACATGGCACATGCTCGAACTCGACGAGGAGCTGCACTACGGCAACGAGTGCACGCCGGTGGAACTCTCCGACGGCCGCATCTACCTCGACATGCGCGGCTCGGGAGCCTACGCGAAGATGCGCGGCGGCAGCTTCAGCGCCGACGGCGGAGTCACCTGGAGCCGCTATACGCCTATTTCGCTGCGGGTCGATCCGGGCTGCCAGGGTTCGATCGTGAACTACAACACGAACGGCGTTCCTTCGTCGGTGATTCTGGCCACCAGCAACAACAGCACCTCGCGCGCACATCTGTCGATCCGTGCCAGCCTCGACGACTGCGCCACCTGGAAACAGGACGTCTACGAGATCACCGACGGGAAATCGGGGTATTCGGACCTGGTAGTCTTCGACGACGGCAGCGTCGGCGTCCTCTACGAGAACGGAACGGGTGTCTACCGCGAACAGATATCGTTCCGCAGAATCCCGGCCGCCACGATCGCAAAATACATCAACGAATAAAACCAAGCACCATGAAAACAAGAATCATAGGAATCGTTTGCAGCATGCTGGCCGTAGCCTGCTCGCCCGATCTGAAAGATAAGAACAGCGTGCTCGAAAACAACCGGCAGGAAGCGCAAATGTCCGTCGAGATTCGCGTGAGCGGCACGATGGTTTCGACCCGCTCGGACGCCACGGCCGCCGAACGCGCGGTCGACGACTACGGAATCTATATCTTCGACGTGACCACCGGAGGTCTGCAATATTGCGAGCAGGGCATCGTCCCGTCCGCCGTCGAGCCGATCGAGGGGAGCCGCAACTACCGGATCGGCACCCACGACATCGCACTGCCCACCGCCGGGCCGAAACAGATTTTCGTCGTGGCCAACGCAGGGCGGGGAATCTCGCTGCCGGCGCTCGTCACGGAGGGCGAGGCCACCGCAGAGACCGCAGCCACGCAGGTCGAGGCGTTCAGCAACGCCGTCGTACAGAAACTCTCGACCGGAGCCGCACCCGCTTCGCCGCTGGCGATGTACGGATCGAGCTGGATCGCCAGCGCCGAAGGCGCCAAGGTTCCCGTCTGCCTCGGACGGACCGTCGCGAAGATATCGGTACGCAATGCCGCGACCGACCGGATCGCCGTTTCGAACGTCGCCGTGACGGGAGCGCCCGCCGAATGGTATCCGTTCGCCGAAACCCTGCCCGCCGAGATGGCGACGACGGACTACCCGGCCCTACCGCAGCCCGGCACCGGGGCGGAGGTACTCTCGTTCTACCTGCTGCCGACCTACCTGAACAAACCGACGGTCTCGGTCGAAGGTACGTTCGACGGCAACGCCTTCTCGTGCCCGACTCCGATCGAAAGCACGCTCTACGCCGATTACGATTACAAACTCGACCTGAAAGTACGCGGCGGCAATGTCGTAGCGGTGCTCTCGCCCGACTTCAGCAGCAGCACCGAGATCGATCCGATCGAGGTATCGGGCCAATGGCTCTCGGACCGCAGAGCCGTAACGCTGCCCTTCACGCCCGAACCCAACTACGGATTCACGATCGACTACACGCTCAACATCGACGGATCGGCCGAGATCGAGAAGGGTCCGGAAGATTGGTACGACGCCGAAATCATCTCCGACAGCAAGATCCGCATCCGCACGCTCAAGGAGAACACCGGCAGCGAACGCACGGCGACCTTCGCCATCGCGGTGGGAGGCGTCAACTGCAACGTGAAGGTGACGCAGCAGGGACTCTCCGACGTCAAGACGGTGAAGTTCGGCAAAACGGAGTGGATGGACCGCTCGATCGGCGCGACGCTCCGCGCTTCGCAGGCCTATGCGAACGACCTGCGCAGCTTCGGCTATTACTACCAGTGGGGCCGCACCGTACCGTTCCCCGTCACGGGCGACGTGGAGGTCGTCACCACGCAGATGACGCCGGCCGAGGCGCTCGCCAGCAAAGCCTTCATCGCCTACACGGGCGAGTCGCAGGACTGGAACGTGCAGGGTATCGAAGGCAGCTACGACACCTATTGGGAGACCGTGACGCCGAACCCCTGTCCGGCGGGATGGCGGCTGCCGACCTACGAAGAACTCTCCGAGGTGATGCTGTACCGCGGTAACTCGTTCGTCTTCGCGAACTCCGTACAGAAAGCCGATGAGCTCGTCCCGGGCGGCAAACGGCCGTACGTCGGCGGCGGTTCGGGAGCCATCACCAAAGATACCGAAGTCATGTTCCATTCGGGTATCAAATACAAAGGCACGGACGAAGCCTATTACATCCGCCTGCAATGGATCAACAAGGGCGGTCATACGACCAAAACCCCGCCGGCCTCCGTCGTACACGAAAAAGATACGCAGCTCTACATGGCCGACGGTGAAAACATCCTGCGCATCGACCGGCTTCCGGCAACCGCCTCGGCCAATTTCGCGAAGATCGCCGATGCCCGGAATTTCTGGTCGGATCACGAAACGGATCCGAATGTGGAGACGCTGATCTTCCCCTGCGGCGGACGGCGCGACGCCTCGGGAGCGGCAGTCGAAGTGAACAATGCGGCATTCTACTGGTCGCGTTCGATGTTCACGGGCGGCGACAACCAATATTCGAAGACGGCCACCACCTATGCCTCGGGACTGCTCTACTTCCGCCCCGCCGGACGTTGGATATTCATGTACGCCCCGGCGATCGGTGCGGCCCAGGTATATGCCGATACCGAAACGCTCGGATACCGCAACCAAGCCATGCAAATCCGCTGCGTGAAAGAAAAATAACCCGACCGGACGAATCGGGGGCGGCGCCCTGCCGCCCCCGCCATTCGCCGCTTTCGCAAACAAACCGATGAGAACTCTTATTTTAGCATTCGCGGCGCTGTGCGCCGCACTGACCGCCCGGGCCCAGCAGCCCACCGTCGTCGGACGCGTGACCTGCCAAGGAAAGCCCGTGGCCGGCGCCGTCGTCTCGGACGGCGAACTGGTGACCCGCACCGATGCCGACGGCCGTTACGCGATGGACTCGCGAAAACCCTGCGGCTACGTCTTCCTGTCCATTCCCTCGGGCTACGAAGTGGCCGCCGACGGTCTGATCCCCCGCCACTTCGGCTACACGACCCATTGCGCCGTCGACACGATCGATTTCGAACTCGAAAAGGTAAACAACGACAACTTCACGCTCTTCGTATCGGCCGACACCCACCTGCGGGGCGACCCCGAGGAACTCGATCTGCCGCAGTTCCGCAAATGGTACCTACCGCAAATCCGCCGCGAGATCGAGCGGACCAAAGGTCCCGTCTATTCGATCCATCTGGGCGACATGTCCACCGACATCATGTGGCATCGAAACGATTTCGGACTCCGGAAATACCTCGATGTGATGAAGACCTATCCGTCGCCCGTCTTCCACATCCCGGGCAACCACGACAACGAGCGTTTCGTCGGCATGGAGGTACCCGACCGGCTGTGGGACAGCCTGGCGCAGGCCCCCTACCGCCGAATAATCGGCCCGAACTACTACTCGTTCAACCTGGGCAAGGTCCATTTCGTCATGCTCGACAACATCATCGTGCGCCGCAGCATCCTGAAGAAGAACAAAGCCTCGTCGCACAACGATTACAAGCTCGACGAGCGGCAGCTTCGCTGGCTCGCACGCGACCTGGAGACCGTAGCCGACGCTACGCCGCTGGTGATCTGCATGCACGTGCCCATTTTCCGCTATACGGGCATCCGCGAGGACGGCACGGGCGAATTCACCCCGGCGCTGACCGAGATGCACGATCAGATCATGCCGCTGCTCGGACGGTTCGACAACGTACGCATGCTTACGGGCCACTGCCACGTCTTCATCAACATCCCCGTCAACGAGCACATCCGCCAGCACTCCTTCGTCTCGGCCTCGGCCGTATCGTGGAAAATCAACGGTCCCGAAAGCCGTCTCATCAGCGAGGACGGTACGCCGGGCGGTTACGGGGTCTTCAAGTTCCGGGGCGACAAGGTCGACTGGCAGTTCCACCCCAACGGCTACGAAGCCGATAAGAACCAATTCCGCGTCTACGACCTCAACACCGTACCCGAGGAGTTCGGCGGCCAACCCGGGAGCAATCGCGTGCTGGTGAACGTCTACAACTGGGATGACGACTGGCGAATTTCCGTACGCGAAAACGGCCGCGAGATCGGTGCGAAACGCACCTGGACCCGCGACCCGCTCTACCGGCTGATCCGCCGCGACGCACTCCCCACACGTCCTACGGCATTCCTGGCGATCAACAACGCCCATATGTTCGTCGTCGAGACTTCGGATGCCGCCTCGACGCTCGATATCGTCGTAACGGACGGCGCCGGACGCCGCTACCGGCAGCGGGTCGAACGTCCCAAGACCTTCGACTGGCGCATCGAATAATCGGGCTCCGCCTGCCGGTTCGCGAAGACTCCGGCAGGCGGGCCCGTTTCCGCATCAAATGACAAGAAAGACAACCCGCAAGCCGATTTATCAGAATAAAGTGACAAATAAACGGAAAATAAATCTTACCTTTGTCGAAAGTTTCCAGTTATGAGGACATTGAAGTTGGATAATCGCAATACGACACTCGTCGACAGCGTGGAGGAGAGCCTGATCCGGTATTTCAAAGAGCAGGGATTGCGTCCGGGAAGCAGCATTCCCAACGAAATCGAACTCGCCGCATCGCTCGGAGTCGGTCGGGCCGTTTTGCGCGAAGCTCTCAGCCGGTTCAAAATGACGGGGATGGTCGTGTCACGGACGAAGAAGGGAATGATTCTCGGAGAACCTTCGCTGCTCAACGGCATGAAACGTTGCATCAACCCGCTCCTGATGAACGAATCGACCCTGCGCGATATCCTCGAATTCCGCGTAGCCCTCGAAATCGGAATCAGCAGCAGCATATTCCGCAACATCACCCCGGCGGATATCGCCGAACTGGAAGCGATCGTGAAGATGAGCCAGGTAATCGGCAACAACAAGTACGCTCCCGTAAGCGAACATCAGTTCCACACCAAGCTCTACGAAATCACGGGCAACCACATCATCTCCGAGTTCCAGGACGTGATCTATCCCGTGCTGGATTTCGTGAAGGAGAAGTACCGCGATTTTCTGGAACCCATCGAAACGGAGCTGATACGCAGCGGCGAGTTGATGACGCACAGCCACCTGCTGGAATTCATCAAGGCCGGCGATCTCGAAGGATACAAACACGCCATCGAGGAGCATTTCAAACTCTACACGATCTATCTCGAGCGCATGAACAAGTAGGCAGCGACCCAGCATGCGGGTTGCAGCCTGCGAAGCCCGTCTAAGAACCGGGTATTAGGAGGGAGGGGTAGCGAATATCCTTCATATCGTCTTTAGTACCCAGACCGAAGCGGGCCTTCGCCGCCGGAGGCTGCGGCCCGCGCGGCTCGGTGAGCCGCAACAAATCAACCCATAAAACATCCAAACCCATGACCATACGAACCTTCATCGCCTGGGCCATCGTCGCCCTGTGGGCGATCTCTATCTCGCATCCGTGCGTGGCACAAACAAAACAAACGGCCCAAACCGACCCGGTCGACGTCTTCGTCGAAGGAGATGCCGGTTACGCCGGATACCGCATTCCGGTCATCGTCCGCGCGGCGGACGGAGCGCTGCTGGCCTTCGCCGAAGCGCGTCGCAACGACAAGCGCGATGCGGGGGATATCGACCTGGTGATGCGTCGTTCGACGGACGGCGGGCGAACCTGGGGCCCTATGACGATCGTCTGGGACGACGGTGCGAATACCTGCGGCAATCCCGCACCCGTGGTGATCGGCCGCAAGGGCGAGATCGTGATGCTGGCGACCTGGAACGCGGGTGCGGACCGCGAGCGGGCGATCGAGCGCCGCACGAGCACCGACACACGAAGGGTCTTCGTCCTGCGATCGATCGACCACGGTGCGAGCTGGAGCACCCCCCGTGAAATCACCGGGGAGGTCAAACGTCCGCAGTGGACCTGGTATGCGACCGGCCCCTGCCACGCCATCGAGAAGAAACACCGGCCCCACAAAGGACGCCTCGTCGTTCCGGCCAACCACAAGCGGCTCGACGAGCACGACAACGTAACATCCTACTCGCAGCTGCTCTACTCCGACGATCGGGGCATCACCTGGCACCTCGGCGCCGTCGCACAGCGCGGCGGCAACGAGAGCACCGTGGCCGAGACGAGCGACGGCGGGCTGCTCCTGAACATGCGGCATTACGACCGGGCGGACAGTCTGCGGCTCTATGCCGTGAGCGCCGACGGCGGCAGCGAGTGGTGCGACCAGGGGGAATGGCCCCAATTGCCCGAACCGCGCTGCCAGGGCAGCATGCTCAACCTCACGCGCCGCGGCATGCCGACCCGCACGCTGCTCTTTTCCAATCCGCTCCACCCCCGCAAGCGGCGGAACCTGTCGCTGAGCGTCAGCCACGACGACGGCCGCACCTGGAGCCATTACCGAACGATCTGCGCCGGTCCCGCCGCCTATTCCGATCTGGTACGGCTCGACGAACAGCATGTCGGCATCCTGTATGAAAACGGCGACACGACGGACCTGTACCGCAAAATCTCGTTCGCAACGGTCGATATCGCCCCCCTGCTCAAGCAAAAATAGGCTTTATGAACATCCATCCGTTTTTTTCGCTGACCTGCTGCGGACTCGCAGCAGCGACGGCGACACCGGTCACGGCACGGCCGCAGAAACCCCGATCGCAGGAGCCCCGGCCCAATATCGTCGTGATTTTGGCCGACGACCTCGGCTATTCCGACCTGGGCTGCTACGGGAGCGAAATACGCACTCCGGTGCTCGACGCACTGGCCTCAGACGGCGTACGCTTCACGCAGATGTATAACTCGGGCCGCAGCTGTCCGTCGCGCGCCTGCCTGCTCACGGGGCTCTATCCCCACCGGGTCGGCATCGGCGAGATGGTACGTGACCACCGCGAGGCGTGGCCGGAGGGCTATCGCGGCTATCGCACCGACAACAACCTGACCATCGCCCAAGTGCTGAGCCGCGAAGGATACTATACGGCCCTATCCGGGAAGTGGCACCTGGGCAAACATGCGACGCCCGTCGACTGCGGATTCGACGATTTCTACGGCTTCATGAACGGTGCGGCGCCTTATTGGAACGAAGCTCGTTATGTCCGGCTGCCCGAATCGGCTCCGCGACGCGAATATCCCGAGGGGACTTTCTATGCGACGAATGCCATTACGGACTACGCGATCGATTTCGTCCGTCGGGCCCAGGAGCAGCACAAACCGTTCTTCCTGCACCTCACCTACAATGCGCCCCACTTCCCGCTGCAAGCGCCCAAGGAGCGGATCGACGCCTATATGGAGACCTATCTGCAAGGTTGGGACCGCATCCGCGCCGACCGTGAGCAACGGCTGCGCGCAGCGGGGCTGCTGCCCGACGGACAACGTATGGGAGCGCGGGGCGAAGTTCCGGCCAGCGCATTCATCGACGAGACCCGCCCGATCGAGGCCTGGGACGACCTGCCCGAAGAGACCCGCCGGGACCTTGCCCGCCGCATGGCGACCTATGCGGCGATGGTCGAGATCATGGACGAAAACATCGGACGCTTCATCGAGGCGTTGCGGACGGACGGAGTGCTGGACAATACCCTGATTCTGTTTCTCTCCGACAACGGAGCCTGCGCCGAGTGGCACGAATTCGGATTCGACGGCCGCAGCGGCGTCGACTACCGCACCCACACCGGCGACGCCCTGGAACGCATGGGACAGCGAGGCACCTATCACCACTACGGTACGGGGTGGGCCAACGTCTGCTGCGCACCGTTCCGCCTCTACAAACATTTCGCCCACGAAGGCGGAATCTCCACGCCGAGTATTCTGTGGTGGGGCGACCGGGTGCGCAACAAAGGCCGGATCGATCACCAGATGTGCCATTTCACGGACATCATGACCACTTGTCTCGACGCGGCGGGCGCCCGGTTCCCCGAATCGTACGAGGGCCGGCAGTTGGTGCGACCCGAAGGCATCTCCATTCTGCCGATCGCCGCCGGACGCAAAATTCCCTCCCGCCCCATCTTCGCCGAGCACGAGGGCAACCGCATGGTACACATCGGACGCTGGAAATTAGTCGCATCCTATTACAACGGTCAGGAATGGGAGCTGTACGACATCGACCGCGACCGCACGGAACAGCATGACCTGGCCGCGAAATATCCGCGAAAAGTCGCCCGCATGGAACGGCTCTATTTCGACTGGGCGGAAGCGAACGGCGTATTGCCGTTTCCGCAGCTGATGAACGAATACGGCGGCACCCGAATGCGCATCTACAAGGAGCGGTAATCCCGTTTCAAGTCGGGGGGGGGCTGCCGCCTCGGAGCCCCCCCCCTCGATAGAATCTTGTTCACCGACGGACTGTTCGCATCCGGCCGTTACCTTCCCGGGGGGGGCCGCAACCTTTTCCGGTCCCGCTACCACGCAGCCGGCATCCCAATCCTACGAAACCGATATTCCTTACTACGAAAAAAGTCCCGACCGAAGTCGAGACTTTTTTATTTGGTAACTATATCCGATTTTATACCGGCTCGGGTTCTCGGCCGTCATTTCATACTGATGGCTCGCGATCTTCGGCCACGGTCCCAATCGATCATGCAGGGATGGAGTTATACCGACTGTCCTTTCAACGATCGAACCTCCCGCAGCCTAAACAAACCGGCATTAACTCGTCAACAATCGGGCTGTTCACAGACTAAATCGGCGCCGCCCCTTTTCAACGATCGAGCCGGTGTCCTAACTCAGTCCCTATGCAGACCTAACCTTTTAACGAACGGACTACATACAGACCAAACCGATGCCGACCCTTTCAACGATCGGACCCCGATCCTGGAACAGGTCCCATGCCGACCGAACGAGCCGCCCTCTTAATTGACTTTGCGACGATCGGGCTCGTGGTCCGGCGAGGCCGCATCCATATCGATCTGCAACTTCACCATATTGATGGCCGTAGCCGCCGCCTCGTCGCCCTTATTGCCATAACGTCCGCCGCAACGGTCCAACGCCTGCTGCATGTCGTTCACAGTCAGCACCCCGAAGATGATCGGCATGTTCCACTGCAACTGCAACTGCGTAAGGCCCTGCGTCACGCCCTGGCAGATGAAATCGAAATGACGCGTTTCGCCCTGGATTACACAACCGAGTGCGATGACGGCATCCACATCGGTATACTCGGCGAAGAACTGCGCGCCCAACGAAAGTTCGAACGTCCCGGGAACGTACTTGATCTGGATATTCATATCGGGACACCCCGCGCGACGCAACGTCCGCACGGCACCTTCGAGCAACGCCTCGGTCACTTCGCGGTTCCACTCGGCCACCACGATGCCGAAAGTCATATCCTCGGCCGACGGCAGCGGAGAGTCGAACTGGGAAAGATTATGATTCTTGGTCGCCATCTCCTACCGATTATTGAACGCCTCCCAGCAGTTTTTCAGCGTCGCGGGCCTCCATCGATGCCGGATACGACGTGAGGATTTCCTCGAAATAGGCGGCAGCCTTCGCCGTATTGCCCTGAGCCTTTTCGGCCAGACCGGCCTTGCGCAGGTACATCGGCGCCGTCATGTTGTTGTCGGCAGCCTTCACGGCCTTCTCATAGAACTTCACGGCAGCGGCATAGTTCTGCTGCTCGACGGCGGCATCGCCCTGCAAACCGTAGTTCTGGGCGTTGATGAGCGCACCGGGAAGCCCCTTCACGGGCGAGAACTTGGCCAGATAGTCCGCAGCGGTCTTGTAATCGCCCAAACGCAGGTAGCAGATACCGGCGTAATGCTTGGCCAGATTGCCCGACGGCGTAGAACCGTATTTCTCGATCACCTCCAGGAAACCGGCGCCGTTGGCATCGCCTTGCAGGGCCAGTTCGAAATCGGGATTCTCCTCCTCGAAACGATACTGCGCTTCGGCGATCATCTCGGCGGCCTTCTCCGCACGGGGCAGCGTGACGAGCGCACGATAGCCGAAAATCAGTGCAGCCACGCACAACAGTCCCAGGAAAATACCGGCGATCTTACGTCCGTTCTCCTCGAAAAAAAGCTCCGTTTTGTTCATTGCCTCGCCGAGGGATTCCTGTTCGGCGACTTGCTGCTTTGCCATAATGAATTATCGTGTTTAGTTTAAAATTCCATACGATAGGCAGCAAAGATACAAAACTATTCACAATGTACAATGCCGTATCCGGTTTTTTTATATCTTTGGCTTCGTCTTAGATACTTCCGCTCGGCAAAATGCAAGTAAACTTGCTTTTGCCCTCCTCGCTTATTCGAACTTTGGCTCCGCCGAAGATACTTCCGCTCGGCAATGTTCAAATAAATTTGACATTGCCCTCGCTTATTCGTATCTTTACGCCATGTTCCTGAAGAAAATTTCGTTGCTGAACTTTAAAAACATCTCCGGAGAAGAACTCGCGTTCTGCCCCGGTATCAACTGTCTGGTCGGGGACAACGGCGCCGGAAAGACCAACGTGCTCGACGCCGTGCACTACCTCTCGATGTGCAAATCGTCGCTCGGAACGACCGACTCGCAAAGCATCCGCCACGGAACCGACTTCTTTCTGCTCGAAGGCCTCTATGCGAGCGACTCGGGTCGTAACGAAACGATCGCCTGCTCCTTTTCGCGCAAGGGCGGCAAGATACTCAAACGCAACGGCAAAGAGTACGAACGGCTGTCGGAGCACGTGGGATTGATTCCCGCCGTGATCGTCTCGCCGGCCGACAGCGTTCTGATAAGCGACGCGGCCGACGAGCGGCGCCGCTACCTCAACGCCTTCATTTCGCAGTTGGACCGGGCCTATCTCCAGGCCCTCGTGCGCTACAACGCCGTGCTGGCCGAACGCAACCGGCTGCTGAAGATGCACCCCGACGAGACGATGCTCGCGATCTACGACATGCAGCTCGTCGAACACGGCAAAACGATCCACTCCCGGCGCCGGGAGTTCGTCGAGCGGTTGCAACCCGTCGTCGCGGAGTATTACCGCATCCTCTCGGACGACCGCGAACAGGTCGCGCTGCACTACAAATCGGAACTGAACGACCGACCGTTCGACGAAATTCTGCGCGACGCACGACAGAAGGACCTCGTGAACGAATTCACCACCGCAGGCATCCACCGCGACGACCTGACGCTGCGCATCGGCGACTATGCCCTGCGCAAATACGGCTCCCAAGGGCAGCAGAAAACCTTTCTGATCGCATTGAAGCTGGCACAATATACCGTCGTAACGAAGGAGAAAGGCGAAAAACCGTTGTTGCTGCTCGACGACCTGTTCGACAAACTGGACGGAGGACGCGTCGAACAGTTGTTGCGGCTCGTTTCCGACCGGGCATTCGGGCAGATTTTCATCACCGACTGCAATCCCATGCGTCTGCGCACGATCCTCGACCGTGCCGGAAGCGAATACCGGCTCTTCACGGTAGCGGGGGGCGCGGTGGCTTCCCCGACGCAGGACGGGCCGGATTCCCAAACACCCGATCCGGAGGCCTCGGAAGCACGAGCCGCGTCCGCAGACAATCCCAAATCCGACACCGTATGAGACGCACGAAAACCATGCTGATGGGCGATCTGCTGGAAGAGTTTTTCCGACGTCCCTATATCGCCGCCAAGATCGCCGAGGGCAAATTACCCGATACCTGGCGTGCAATCGTCGGAGACCGGGCCGCCGACGTTACGACCGAATTGCGGCTCGATCGTCATATCCTCTACGTGCGCATCCAGTCGAGCGTGCTGCGCTCGGAACTTTTCTACCAACGCGACGCGCTGCGCGACGAGATCAACCGACGTTCGGGAATGCAGTTGGTAAACGCCGTCATCGTCCGCTGAACCATCCCCGGCAGCCTTTCTATCTGCAAAAAAACGCCGCGCCACGGGTTTCGACACCTCATTCGCGACGCCACCGATTCCCGCTATTCAGGCTTGCACGTCAATCGAAGCACAAAAAATACCCGTCTCATCGAGGCGGGTCCATTTTTGAATTCTCCGAAAAAAGGCTGCCTGACTTTTATTGTCAGACAGCCTCATTTCATCGCTTATCCGGACCGAACTACTTGATAATTACGGCACGGTTGGCTTTCTGTACGTTTTCGAACGGACCGGCCTGGTTACCCTTGCCTTCGTAGGTCAGCTGCTTGGGGTTCACACCCAGCTTGACGAGGTAGTCGTAAACGTTCTTGGCACGGTTCTCGGCGACACGCTTGTTACCCGCAGCGGTACCCGTCTGCTGATCGGCATGGCCTTCGATCGTATATACCTTGTCCTTCGGACCGCTCTTGATAAGATCGGCCATCAGCTCCAGACGCGTCTTCTCCTTCGGCGTCAGCTTCGACATGCTGTAATCGTAGAGGATTACCGAAGCGGGCGACGAAGCATTGACCTTAGCAGCCTCGGCAGCGGCTTTCGCCTCGACAACAGCCTTCGCAGCAGCATCCTTGGCGGCAGCCGCTTCAGCCTGCGCATCCTTCAGCTCCTTGTTCAGACGACCGTTGTCGGCCTGTGCTGCCGCGAGAGCCGCAGTTCCGGCTGCGACGGCATCCTGGAACGCACGAATATCATCCGCCGTATATCCGGCCACGCCGCGCTCGAAGTTGCGTTTGTTGAAACGATAGGTGATACCCACCGTACCACTCAGACCGAACAGGTAATTACCGTTCGTCGAAGCCGGGCAGATGCGCGAAGGCACGACCAGACTCTTGAGCTCGATATTGAAATCGATGGCGTCCGACAGGCGGAACTTGTTGAGCAAACCGATCGAGAATGCGAACTGATTCGAAGTACCGCGGTGGCTGGAAGCCTGACTGCTATTCGTGAAGTTTCCCGACATAAAACCCGCACCGACGAAAGGCACGGCATAGTAGGCACGATCTTCGCGATAGCCGCCGACCCAGTTCGAGAAATTGATCATCAGGTCGCCGTGAATAAAAATGTAAGGCCACGAGATTTTGCCCAGATGCCGATCGAAGTTGGCGAACTTGCCGCCCTGCAACTGTCCGCGCAGACCCACGACGGGATGCATCCACTTGGTCAGCGAAACATTGCCTTCGAATCCGATTCGTTTGGAATACGAGCCCTGATTGCCGCCGTTCGTCATTGCGGTACCGGCACCGATACCGGCCGAAATCTCCCAGTTGTCCCAGAATCCGTTCGACACGAATCCGGCAAAACTCGGCTTCTTCGGTACGTCTTCCGCCCACACGGCGGTCGCAGCGAATGCTACGAGCACGAAAGACAGGAATAATTTTTTCATAACCGTTTTTCTTTGATATGCACTGAGGCGATCTTTGTATTTTGGTGTAAAGTTATATCTTTTTCTGCAAAGATCGTTCGTTTTCAACAAAAAAACATATAAAAAATCAACAAAAAGGTCCGAAATATCTATTTCAGACCTTTTTGCGATCCGATGATCGGGTATTTTCCGATCAACCGCACTTCGAATAACCGCACGACATGCAGGTCAGGCAGCCGTTCTGGTAGGCCATGTTCTCCTGTCCGCACGAGGGGCATTTGCCCTTGGACTTCGTGCCGTCGACGATATATTGCTTCAAAGCACGGCATACGCCCGTCTTCCAGGTGTTGATCGACTCGCTGTTCAAGTGCAGCGACTCGATGAGCGACACGGTCTTCTCGATGGGCATGCCGTGACGCAACACGCCCGAGATCAGTTTGGCGTAGTTCCAGAACTCCTCGTCGAACAGACGCGAGATACCGCCGATCGTATTCGTATAGCCGTAACGGTCGGTATACTGGAAATCGTAGCGTTTGGTGCCGTCCGCCTCGCGCACCTTGATGATGAAACCTTTGGTGATCTTGCGCGGAATATACATGGCATCCTCCTCGATCTTACCCGTGAAAACCTCGTAGGGACGTCCGTCCTGCAAACCGACGAAGGCGATCCAGTCCTCCGAACCGTTCTTGAAACGCACGATATCGGCCGGAATCGAACGGGGACGTTTCTGCGCGTGCGACACGACCGCTTCGTCCTTCTTCTTGGTATTCTTGTCGAGCAGCACGCCGTCGCGGCATCCGTCGCGGTAGACCGTCACCCCCTTGCATCCGCACTCCCAGGCCGTGCGGTAGACATCGGCCACGAGCGCCTCCGAGACGTCGTTCGGCAGGTTCACCGTCACCGAGATCGAATGGTCCACCCATTTCTGAATCGCACCCTGCATCTTGACCTTGGCGACCCAGTCGATATCGTTGGCCGTCGCTTTATAATAAGGTGAGGCTGCCACCCAGCGATCGAGTTCGGCATCGGAAACGGTCGCCAGACGCGACGTATCGTAACCGTTCGCAGCGAGCCACTTCACGAAATTGTGGTGGTAGACGTTGTATTCCTGGAACTTTTCGCCCGTCTCGTCCACGTAGTCGACATGCGTATCGACATCCGAGGGGTTGATCTTGCGGCGGCGCTTGTACACCGTGCGGAAGACGGGTTCGATACCCGAAGTGGTCTGCGACATGAGCGACGTCGTACCCGTGGGGGCGATCGTCAGCATGGCGATATTGCGGCGTCCCGTGGCGACCATCTCCTCGTAGAGGGCCGGATCGGCCTCGCGGATGCGGGCGATCATCGGATTGTTTCGCTCCTTGGCGGCATCATAGACGGGGAACGCACCGCGCTCCGCAGCCATCTTCACCGAGGCGCGGTAAGCCTCCAGCGCCAGCGTTTTCTGTACCTCGACGGCGAATGCGATCGCCTCCTCCGAACCGTAGCGCAGCCCCAGAGCGGCGAGCATATCGCCCTCGGCCGTGATGCCCAGGCCCGTACGGCGCCCTTTCTGGGCCATCGTACGGATTTTCTTCCAAAGGTCCGACTCCACGCGGCGTACGTCTTCGTCCTCGGGATCGGCGTCGATCTTCTCGATGATCTGTTCGACCTTCTCCAGCTCCAGGTCGATGATATCGTCCATCATGCGCATGGCTTTGGCCACATGCGCCTTGAACTTTTCGAAATCGAATTTCGCCTCCTTCGTGAAGGGGGCATCCACGTAGCTCAGCAGATTCATCGCCAGCAGGCGGCACGAATCGTAGGGGCAGAGCGGAATTTCACCGCAGGGGTTCGTCGATACCGTGACGAAACCCTGGTCGGCATAACAGTCGGGAACGCTTTCGCGCAGGATCGTATCCCAGAACAGCACACCCGGCTCGGCCGACTTCCAAGCGTTATGGATGATCTTGTCCCACAGCTTCTTGGCATCGATATCCTGCACGTAACGGGGATTCTCCGCACCGATGGGGAACTGCTGGCGGTAGGTCCGACCGGTCATTGCCGCACGCATGAATTCGTCGTCGATTTTGATCGAAACGTTAGCGCCCGTAACCTTGCCCGTATCGACCTTAGCGTCGATGAAACGCTCGGCGTCGGGATGCTTGATCGAGAGCGAAAGCATCAGGGCACCGCGGCGTCCGTCCTGCGCCACTTCGCGCGTCGAGTTGGAATAACGCTCCATGAAGGGAACGATACCCGTCGAGGTGAGCGCCGAGTTGAGCACCGGGCTGCCCGTGGGGCGGATATGCGAAAGGTCGTGTCCCACGCCGCCGCGCCGCTTCATAAGCTGCACCTGCTCCTCGTCCATGCGGAAAATTCCGCCGTAAGAGTCGGCCGGATTGCGGTGGCCGATCACGAAGCAGTTCGACAGCGACGCCACCTGGAAATTATTGCCGATACCGGTCATCGGACCGCCCTGCGGAATGATGTAGCGGAAATGGTCGAGCAACTCGAACACCTCCTCGCGCGACATGGGCGAAGGGTATTTGTTCTCGATGCGCTCGATCTCCGCGGCGATGCGCTGATGCATCTCGCGGGGCGATTTCTCGTAAATGTTTCCGAAGGAGTCCTTCAGAGCGTACTTGCTGACCCAGACCGTCGCAGCGAGGTCGTCACCGTCGAAATAGATTTTCGACTCGGCGACAGCATCGTTGTAATCGACCTTCTGCGGGCCTTCGGCATTGTTGGTTTTCGACATGATTCTATCCGTATGTTTCCCGTTCGGAAGTAATCCCGCACATCTCCGATGCTCCGTCCCGATCTCGAAGAGACGGCTGCCGCAGCGCCCGGCACGGTCACCGCAGCGGCGGATTGCGTCCCGGGCTCCGGCATCGATCCGGAGTCGTATGCGATTACTCCCATAAAATATGTAAATGCGTCCGAAACGAAAGGCGGACAAGCACTGCGAACGACGAAAAAACATCCATCGATCGTGTAAAGCCGTACGTATCCGCTATTTGTATTCGCGAGGGAATTTTCCCGTTTCGCAAATTTGCACTTTTTCTTCGGAAAAACCCAATTTCGCGGAACGATTTTATGCACAAATTATCTACAAAAACACGTTCGCACGCCCTACTTCCCTGAGAGCGAACCGGGAAGGCATCCGCAAAATTATCGGGTAACTATATACAACTTTTTTTAACAGCTTGCTCGTTCCTTGGCCGCCGATTCGCTCAGGGTGGTCGTATGCTCGCGGCCCTTGGCTGCCCCGCTCAAGCGAGGTTTTCGAGGGAAATAGCCGCTCATCATTCTTTCAAGCGTCTTATGTCCCCGGAATTGGCTACTCCGCCACTTACCGGCGACGCCAGGCCGGGCAATCGAACTTATTCGGGCTTTGCCGAGTCGAGAAAAGGTACAAGAATTTGAACATAAATCCCCTCCTCGGAGGGGACTTAAAGTACAATTTAGTGTAAAGTCGTATGTAGTTGCCGATCATTTTACGGCAACGGCATCGATCTCGACCAGTGCGCCCATCGGCAATGCCGCTACCTGGTAGCACACGCGAGCGGGCATTTCGGAGGTGAAATAGGTCGCATACACGGCATTCATGGCTGCGAAATCGCCGATCGATTGCAACAATACGGTCGTCTTCACCACGTTGCGGAAATCGTAACCCGCTTCGTGCAGAATATGCCCGAGATTTTCGAGCGACCGGCGTGTCTGCGCCTCGATTCCCGCGGGCATCGTCCCCGTAGCGGCGTCGACGGGCAACTGCCCCGATACGTACAGCGTTCCGCCGCTCTCAACGGCTTGCGAATAGGGCCCCACGGCTTTGGGCGCCAGCGGGGAAGCGATGATCTTTTTCATGACATATCGTTTTGTGATTTCTAAGACTCTTATTTACAGCGATCGTCGGCGATCGGAAATCCCCGATGCGCGCTCCGTATCTCGCCGCATGGACAAAGATACGCATAAGCCGAGAGAAAAAGCAAGCTTGCTTGCATTTTTTCCGAGGCGCAGTATCTTTGGCAGCCGGCGGCCCGTGCTGCTTAAAGAGCCGCAGACTGCTTGCCCGCAAACTCCCATCCGCTCGCATCTTTGAACCTGCCCCAGCCGCACCTAACTAAAAAACTCCCCGCCGTCACAAAAAGAGCCGCCCGACGAATCGGACGGCTCCAAAGCATTCGTATGCTACGTAAAAGTTACTCGCTCAGGGGAGTTACGCTCACATAGGATTTGCCCTCGCGCTTCTTGCAGAACGAAACCGTTCCGTTGACGAGTGCGAACAGCGTATGATCTTTACCCATACCTACGTTTTCACCGGCGTTGTGCACCGTACCGCGCTGACGAACGATGATGTTGCCCGCCTTTGCGAACTGACCGCCGAACAATTTGATGCCGAGTCGCTTGCTCTCCGACTCACGGCCGTTCTTCGAACTACCTACACCTTTCTTGTGTGCCATGTTTCTTCGGTTTTAAAAGGTTTATGCAACGATTTCCTCGACGAGAATCTGCGTCAGTGCTTGGCGATGGCCGTTGCACTTCTGGTATCCCGTGCGGCGCTTCTTCTTGAAGACCAGGACCTTGTCGTCCTTCAGGTGCTTCAGGATTTTGCACTTCACCGCGGCGCCTTCTACTACAGGTGCGCCGACTTTGACCTGACCGTCGTTGTCTGTGAGCAGGACCTTGTCGAAACTTACGGACGAATTCTCTTCGCCCTGAAGACGGTGAACATAAAGTTTCCGACCTTTTTCAGCTTTAAATTGCTGACCTGCAATCTCTACTATAACGTACATTTGAATCGATGTATGTATTTGAACATAATTCGGAGTGCAAATATACGCATATTTATCTTAAAAACAACATGTGCGGCAGAAAAAATCGAAACGACTGCCCTCTGGCATGGTTTTGGGCGGAGGTCGGCAGCCGATGCTACCGGCACCGAAACGCATGAACAGAATACTGATTGTTTCCGACGAAGAGTTTCTGCGCGACCTGATGCGCTTCTCGCTGGCCGACCTGCCGGTCGAGATTCGATGCGCGGCGGGCGCCGACGAGATGCGGCGCTGCTGCCGCAGGGGGCTGTTCGACCTGGTGATCGTGCTGCACGCAGCCCCGTTTCTGTGCGGCGGCGACCCGGTCCGGGAACTGCGCCCGGCCGGATTGCGACGCCCGGTATTCTACGTCGTGACGTGGCAGCAATCCGAGCATACGGTGCTGAGCCTGCTCGAATGCGGCGTAGACCAATACCTGACCTTTCCGCTGAGCCTCCGGCGGCTGCGGGCGAAGGTCGCAGCCGAAATCGCCCGCCGATCATGACCGCGACGCTTCCGATGCTCTGGATCGCGACGCTGATCGCGGGATCGCTCCTGCTCGCAGGAGGCCTCGCCGCCGAACGGCTGCGCCAGCGCCGCCGCGGCCGCGACGCCGTACTGCGGGCCAAATACCTCCATATCCTGACCGTCGCGCTGCTCTCCGAACGTCGCACGCCGCCCCGCTTTCCGCTCCTCGACCGCCCGGGTGCCCGAGCCATCCTGGTCGAAACCCTCGTCGAAACGATCCGCGCCACTTACGGTCCGGACGACGAACTCGTGCGACGCATCGTCGCGGAATACGGCCTGGATCGCTGGCTGCTGCAACGCATCCGCCGCAGCGGCGGCTACCGACGGGCCCGTTACCTCGCCCAGCTGGCGCATCTGCCCGTCGCCCCCGAAATCGCATTCCGGGTCGCCGGTCATATATCGAGCCGCAACCGTTACGTCCGCTTCTATGCCCTGCTGGCACGCATCACGGCCGATCCGGCGGAAGCCCTCCACGCCATCGCATCCTACCCTACGCCGTTCACCGCGACCGAAACGGCCGAAATACTCTCCGTACTGCGGCGCGGCATGCTTCCCATCGCCTATGTGCCGCTGTTGGAATCGCCCGTGGAGAACCTGCGGCGCCTGGGCGTGGCGATCGTCCGGCAATTCGGTATCGAGGAGGCCGAAATGCAACTGCTGCGCATCGTCGATACCGATCCGTCGCCCGAACTGGCATTCGAAGCGCTCGACACGCTTCGTGCGATGCAGCTTCCGCTGTGCCGCCGCGAGATCGCCGGACGCATCGCCCGGCTCGACCCTTCGCTCCGCAAAACGCTGCTGCGCCGCATGGCTGCCGGGGGATATGCTCCCCACGTGCTGCAACGGCTTTTCGGAGCGCATGAACGCCCTTATTACGAAGCACTCGTCCAATCTTATAAATGTACGCTGGCATGCCGATAGTCGGATTCGTTCTCTCGTTCTGCATGGTCGCAACCGCGACGGCGCTGCTCGTTCCGATCCTTCGGGAACGCCGCAAAAGCCGGCTGCTCGCCCCGATGCGGGGACTGGCATGCGACGCGCCGGGCGGCATCGGCATTTCGGTGCTGTGCTGCGGCGTATACGACCCGGAACAGATTCGAAACCTGCTCTCGGTCGAATACGCCGACTACGAGGTCATCGCCGTGCTCGATGCGGCACGCTACCCCGAAGAGTTCGCCGCCCTGGTATCGGACTACCGCATGATCCGCGTGGAGTGGACTCCGACCGGCGAACTGGCCGTCGAGGGGATTCGCTCCATCGGACGCTCGCGCAAACGCCGCTTCCGCCGTCTGGTGCTCGTCAACCGCGCCGCCGATACGGCTGCCGGGGATTTCGACGCCGCAGCGGCCGTCGCCGCCTACGACTACCTGCTACCCGTCGAGGCCGACCGGTGGCTGCTTCCGGGCGCGATCGAACGGCTCGTCGCCGAAGCGGGAGAAGCGCCCGACGGCACCGTAATGTCGATACGTAGCCCGTTCGGGGCGCCGATGCGGCTATTGGCACGGGAGGCGGTGATCGCAGCGGGCGGATACGCAGGACGTCCCGAGCGCACGGTGCCGCGCAAACGGCGTCGTACGATCTGGCGCCCCTTGATGATCCGGCGCGAAAAGCCGTCCCGTCTGCGGCGTGCGGCGATCGCGGCACTCCTTCTTCTGCTTGCGGCGGGAATCGTATGGGCCGCAGCGACGGACCGGCGGTCCGCAGCGATGCTGTCGCTGGCAACGGTTTACGTCGCACTCGCGGCGACATATGTTCGTTCGCTTTGCCGTATCCCCCAAAAACGCCGACCGAACGCTTCCGGCGCCGGAGGATTTTTAATGTGAAAAATTTCACAATATCATAAATTCTTGCTAACTTTACCATGACAACCCCGAGTTACGACCTCAAACCACAGCGAACCACGATGATAAACGACGAGGAGAAAAAATTCCTGCTGCCACCCCTGTTCAACGCAGCGGTGCGCGCCGGAGCCGCCATCATGCATATCTACCGCAACCCCGACGAATACGATATCAGCCTCAAGAAAGACCTTACCCCCATCACGGTAGCCGACCGCACGGCCCACAAAACCATCCGCGAGTACCTGGGCAGCACACGCATTCCGATCCTCTCGGAGGAAGGACGCGAAATGCGCTACGACGAACGCCGCAACTGGGAGCTCTATTGGCTGGTCGACCCGCTCGACGGCACCGTGGAGTTCATCAAGGGCAACAACGAATTCACGGTCAACATCGCCTTGATGGAGAACAACGTCTGCATCGGTGCCGTGGTCTATGTTCCCTATTTCAGCAAAATGTACATCGCCGGACGCGGTGCGGGAGCCTATCTCAAAGAGGAGGTCGCGCCCGACGCGGCGGCAGCCTACACCTTCGACGAAATCGTCTCGGGATGGCGGCCGCTACCGCTGACGGATGCGGCGGACCACACGCATCTGCGCGTCGCCGTTTCGCGCTCGCACCAGACCGCCGAAACTCACGATTGCATCGCGCGCCTGCGCGAGAAGCATCCCGACCTGGAGGTCGTCGAACAGGGCAGCTCCTACAAATTCTGCCTGTTGGCCGAGGGGCGCATCGACTATTACGTCCGCACGACCCACACTTACGAATGGGACACCGCCGCCGGGGAATTGATTCTCGCCGAGGCGGGCGGTACGACGCGTTCGCTGCCCGATGACCGCGAACTGCTCTACAACGAAGCGGACCTGCACAACCCCTGGTTCCATTGCCGTTCGAAATTCTGCAAGCTCTGATCGGCCGGCTAAGCACCCGGCTGCGAACAAGGCTGCCGCTTTGCGGCATTGTTTATTGCCCCCCGTCTCTTAGACGGTCCCCTGGGCGGAGGCTCGTTGCTCATTCCGCAGGCTGCAACTTGCCCTCAACAAGGTATCTACTTTTTACTATCAGTCGGACAATTCTCAATTGCCCCGACTTTTTGTCGGGCGCTGCGAACGAAAACGCGAAACGAGGGGCCGCCGCGCGGCATACACTCCCCCGACAAACAACCCGCCCGACCTCTTATCGAAGTCGGGCGGGTTTTATATGCAAGCGGCGATCAAAGCCGCGGCCGAATCACCGTTCGGCACGGAAGTTTAACGCATCTCAATGGTGCCTTTCTTGAAAGACTCCTCACGACCGAGCATCATCAGCGAATGGGCCGAACCCGACATCGTGGGCTCAACAACCTCGTCGGCATAGGGCCGGATCGACTTCAACGACGGCGTGACAGACTTCTTCAACGAGCCCTTCGCAACCACGGCGGCGACAGCCGAAGCACGGTGCGTCTCTGCCAGTTGCTTGCGTGCCTCCACCTTCGATGCGGAGAGCTTCTCGCCCGAATCGATAGGACGGAAAATCTTCGGCATATAAAGTTCCGGGAGCATCGAGCTGCACAGCACCGGACGCTTCGATTTCACACTCGCCGTAGAGTTTGCAACCAAATCCGAGACAGGAGACACACCCGACTTAACGAATTTTGCAGGCAGACGATGGAGAGCGCCAAAATTACCGTCTTCATCGACTGCTACCGAAACGAACGTTACATTGGTATCCCAACTCGACATCCAGTTCATAGAAGTTGCGGTTCTCTTCGCCGGGAATTGGCTCTTCATGACCTGAATAATCGTGTCATCCGAATACTCGGAAAGGTCCTCTCCGTAAAGTCCGGCAAGATAGTACTCCGCATTCGCAGAAACCGTATAAGTTGTTGGTATATATGCGGTACCGGCCGCCTGGGCGTATATCCCAGCCTCAGCAACCTCATCTCCGTCATAATACTTATCGAAAGAAGCCACTGCCGTAGCGGAACCCTGCACTGCCTCCAGTGTAGTGAATTCGCCGCCGACGGAAGGCGAGCCGATCAGATTACCTTGCAGGTCTACGCATACGGCAACCACTCGATAGTGCGCATTCGCAGCCAACGTAGAATAGGTATATTCTGCACCGGAATACCAAGCTCCGAGTTGCTCAATAATTTTAACGGGTGAATAAACCACACCATAGTGATCGAATACTTTCTCTTTGTAGTATTTGGCCACTCCGCTTTCGCCGCCGATCTGCGACCACATAGTGTCGGAGAAAATATCCCACATATACGTAACGGGCTCTTTCGAAGCAGTTACCGTTACAGTCGCACCATTTGCCGTGATATCCGAAATCTCGAACCCGAAAGTCGTACCGGCAGGATCGGGACCCGCACCGGCGGTAAACTTCGCTTTCGAAACCGTCGTGGTCGTCGCAGCGGAGCCATCGTGTCCGAAAGCCACCAGATAGTAATCGGCACCCGGGATCAAGGCAAGGCTTCCGCCGAAATCGGTCGGCAACGTCTGATAATCGCCCTTATAGAGGAGCCAACTTATGTAGTACCCGTATTTCCCCTCAACAAACTCGATGATCTCGGCATCGGTCATACCTTTAATATCATCGGCCAGCACGAAATCGATCATATAATAGCTGTTCGCGTCCGACGGAGTGATCGAAGCCGTTACACCGCCCGGAATCGGGGCTGCCGTGTCGTCGATCTTTACGTCGATCGTCAACGAACCCGGTGCTACACCGCCCTCAGGCAGCGTCTTGAAGGTTTTGCGGAAAACCTCGGTAGTCGCTTCCTGGCTGTCAGCATCGAAACCGAATGCGAAAACGGTATATTCGGTATCCGAATCCATCGGGTTATAGAGGAAGTAATCGGCGTTGTAGAGGGTATTGATACCTTGATCCAGATAATCCGCCGGAATATTGCCGCGGTTATCCTCCTTGACCATTTGCAGAATCTCGGCATCGGTCATGCCTGCGATTTCCTCGGCTTCGTAGAAATCGAAATAATAGGGAGCGGTACCCTTCGAAGGCTTGATGGTGATATCGGCGGCGTCGGAAGTGATATTTTCGACCAGAATATCGATCTTCAGGGGGCTGTCATCCTCCTCGACGCCCGCATCCGCGCGCTGAACGATCGACTTGCCGTTCACATCCACCACCTTGCAAATAAACGCGAGTGTCTCCGTGACAGAGCCGTACTGGAAGATTTTTCCGCCATCGTTCATGGCATCCAAATAGTCCTGACTCAGTGCATTGCCATTGGCCTCGATGAGTTCGTCGAGCGAATAGCCTTTTGCCAGCACGGCATCGACAGAAGAAGCGTTTGCAGCCATATAAAGTCCCGATACGGCAGCCGTAGATTCGGCGACGAAATGGACCTTATTGTCTTTGTTCTCGCCATTGACATCACCCGTATAGCCCGTCACGTTCAGTGCCAGTTCACCGGTGGGAGGTGCGGGAGCATCGGCCGTCTTCGTCATCGTGTAGGGACCGATCGGATAGTCGCCCGAGGTATATCCTTCTGCGGGTTTAAACGTAAGATACGCTTGATCCGACAATCTGTAGGCAAAGTAATCGAGACCCGTGATGGTATACGTACCGTAGCTGTCCGAAACTTCGCTGCCGACGACCGTAGCATTCTTCTCCGACGAAAGCGTCGCGGTCAAAGCGACCTGCTCGTCATCGCCCCAGAGGTAATATTTACCGTCTGAAGGATCGTAAATACGGCCCATATGGAGGTAATAATATTGCGAGTTGGATTCATAGACATTGCCGTCCATGAGGTAGAACGCACCGGTTTCCTGATCGTAATATCCGGTAACCACGTCATCGCGGTAATAAGCGATACCCCAACCGCTGACGTTGTAGGTCGAACCGACGGCCTTGCGCGAAATCGTCACCTCGAACGTTACGGGAGCGTTGTTCACCTCCGACGAGGTACTGGTCACCTTCCACTTGCCGAGCCACGAGTCGTAGGAGGCGACGAAACCGCCGTTGTCCTCGGCGATCATGGGAACGTAGGCCGACGAGGTGCTGTCCTCGCTGTCCGAGACGGTCAGCACGGCGCTCGCCTCGACTTCGCCCGCGAAGAAGGCTTCCGAGAGCTTCTCACCCGAAACCTTCACCGTAACGACGCCCGTTTCGGCATCGGCCAAGAACTCGGCGACGGGAAGTTCGACGAAATCTACGGCACGCGTAGCGGTGTAGACGGCCTGCATCGTCACGGCCGACTCCCAGATCTTCTCGATCTCGGCTACGACGCTCCTAGGCGAAATCTGGAAATCGAATTCGGCGAAGCTCTTGCCCGCCGTGCGGACCATAGCCACCTTGCCGTCGCTGTAACGGGGTACGAACTCCATCGAATTGATCTTCTCGACGATCGACGTGAGCGACTTCGGAAGCGTAATCACGGTACCGTCCTGCAATTTGAAATAGACATTGGTGTCGTCCTGCGTGACCTCCGAGAAGATCGAATCGCCGCCGTCCTCACCCGCAGCCTTGTCGAGCTTGGTCCAGGTCTCGCCGTTGTCGTAGGAGATATACCAGTAGCCCTCCTCGATCTTGAGCTTCGGGCTTACGCCGTCCACGCCATCCTCACCGTCCTTGCCGTCGGTGGCGTTGGCCTGAATCTTATTCCCGGCGGCATCGGTCAGCCATTCACCGTCGAGCGTCCAGTAATAGACGCCGTCCGTATCCTGGCGTACGCCGATCACGGGCGTATAACCGTCTTTGCCGTCCTTACCGTCGGCACCGTCTTTGCCATCCTCGCCGTCCTTACCGTCGCGACCGTGGTAGACGATCACCGGTTCGGACTTCGCGAACGAAATTCGGTAACCGATCGTCTCGCCGCCATCGACGATCGGAATGATCGCCGTCACGTAATCGGCCTCTTTGAATGCATCGACCAGCTGCCGCAATGCAACGATGTTGGTATTCATCCGATTGCAGAGTTCTTCGAGTTGCTCGACACGGCCTTCGAGGTCGTCCACACGCCCCGACAGGGCGCTGTCGTCGTACTCGTCGTTACACCCCCCCCCGAAAAGAAGGGCCGCTGAGAACAGCATCAGTAAAAATTTTTTCATAATATAAAATTTAAAATGGGTTTTTCGCACCTAACTGTCTTATGGTATCCCGCGCGTATGGCACCTCGCTTACGGAATGTAACCAAGCCTAATGGGCTCAAATATAGGAGTTTTAAATCGAACGACCAAATTTTACGACCGCAAAAATTTAAAAACCGATAGTTCGGAATCAATACGGGGTATTTCGGTTTTAGAGTAACATTTTTTAATCGTTATTGGTTCCGGATCGTAACTTCGTGCGCAAACGCCGGATTTTCGAGGTATTTCGGCCCGTTTCAAAGTCCCGAATGCCCCTCCGCAGCGGGGTTTCGAGCGTGCATTCGCAAAGGCATCCGAACCTTTTCGAACGGATTTAGGATGAAATTCCTATTTTTTTCGTATCTTCGCACGATTTGAGATTCAACGAACGTTCGAAAGATGAAAATAGCGGATAAATATAAAGTACGCGAATTGGCCGGCGAGCACGTCGTAGTCGTGCAGGGAAGCTACGGAGCCGACATGACCCGCATCGTGTCGCTCAACGCTTCGGCGCTCTATTTGTGGGAGGCACTCCGGGGCCGCGAGTTCGACATCGACGAAATCGTACGGCTGCTCACCGCTCATTACGACGTGGACGAAGCGACGGCCCGCCGCGACGCCGAGGCGTGGGCCGAGCGGCTGGCGGCCTGCGGCGTATTGGAAAACCGCTGACAAAACCCGCGACCAAAGTAAAGGCCCCCGACAGAAGGCTCCGCCCGAGGCGGAGGAGGGCACCACGATCCGAACAAAATCAGGGTCAACAAGAGCTAAAGCAGCCACCGAAGAAAAATGATGAAATTGCGCAAATACGTCTCGTTACTGCTCCTCGTCGTCTATATGGCATCGACGGGCTGGACGGCGTATGCGTCGCTCTCGTGCCGCTGCGTGACGTGGACCCGATCGCATGCGGTTCATACGACGGCGTGCACGCATGGCTGCGCCCATCATCCTTGCACGCACCGCCGCGCAGCCGTCCGGTCGTGCGGTTGCGCAACGCTTTGCAACACGGCGATCCAGCAGATACACGGCGCCGTGCAGGCCCCCTGTTGCGAGGATCGCCACTCGACCGAAATCGCACTCTACACCCCGGGCGACGACGAGCGCAGCACACGCAACATCGCACCGGCCTCGGAAATTCCCGCGAAATACGACAACGTATCCGCGCCCTTCGCCGCCGCATCGACCGACAAAACCGTCGAACGACGCGCCCCCTTCATAAGCGACGGCTACCTGCATTGCGCAGGACTGCGCGCACCTCCCGTATTGGCTTGACGACTTTCGCCGCACCGGAACACGGCTGCGGCACAGTATTCACCAATTACGGAAAACAATGACAATCAAGCGAAAAATCCTACTTTTCCTGCTTGCGGGCTCGGCATTCGGCACGGGCTACGCACAGGACTTGCGCGGCGTGGTCCGCGACAGCGACAACCAACCGCTGGTCGGCGCTTCGGTCTACTGGGCCGGTACGACCATCGGCGCCAGCACCGACGCACAAGGCGCTTTCCAGCTCCACCGCGTGCGCAACTACGACCGCCTGGTGGCCTCCTATCTGGGCTATGTCAACGACACGATCCGCGTGGCGGCGGGCACCGAGCGTGCGGAATTCAACCTTCGGGCCGAAGGCGTTGAGCTGGAGGGCGTCGTAGTCGAGGGCAACCTCAGCGGCAACTACGTCAAGCGCGACGGCATTCTGAAAAACGAGATGATCTCCTTCGCGGGTCTCTGCAAGATGGCCTGTTGCAACCTCGCGGAGTCGTTCGAGAACTCGGCGTCGGTGACCGTGGGTTACAGCGACGCCATTTCGGGTGCCCGACAGATCAAGATGCTGGGACTGGCCGGCACCTACACGCAGATTCTCGACGAGAACCGCCCCATCATGCGCGGCCTGAGCTCGCCCTACGGCCTGAGCTACACGCCCGGCATGTGGCTCAACTCGATCCAGGTATCGAAAGGCGTTTCGTCCGTCACCGCCGGTCACGAAGCCATCACGGGACAGATCAACCTCGAACACCGCAAGCCCACGGACGACGAGCGGCTGTTCGTCAACCTCTACCTCGACGACGAGCTGCGCCCCGAGGCCAATATCTCGTCGGCCTTTCCCGTCACGCGCGACAAGAAGCTCACGAGCGTCATCCTGCTGCACGGATCGGCCGATACCGACGCCCGGGTGATGGACCACAACCACGACGGATTCCGCGACCTTCCGAAGGCCGACCAGGTGAACATCGCCAACAAGTGGCTCTACGCCGCGGATAACGGTACGCAGGTGCGCTGGGGCTGGAAATTCGTGCAGGAAAACCGTCTGGGCGGCATGAAAGATTACAAGAAATCGATGTACGATCAGATGGTGGAGAACTGGGACAAACCCGGCACCCTCTACGGCTCGCATATCCGCAACCGCGGGGCGAACGGCTATCTGAAGGTCGGCATGCCCGTCGGGCCGGCGGTCTACGACGTCGACGAGCAGGACGAAATGCGCTCCAACCTCGCTCTGGTCGTCGATTTCGACCACTTCAACGAGGATGCCTATTTCGGACTGAACACCTACCTGGGCAACGAGAATACGCTGTCGGCGAACCTGATGTACAACCACTACTTCACCTACCGTTCGTCGCTCAACGTCGGAGCCCAGGCCCACTTCTCCTACCTGCGCGAGACGCTCGACAACCGCACGCCGTGGATCGCCGCGGGCGACGAGCGTTTTTACGACCTCGACCGTAACGAACGCGAAGCCGGCCTCTACGCCGAATACACCTATACTATAAAGGACAAATTCTCGCTCGTAGCGGGCATCCGCGGCGACTACAACGACTATTACGACCGCTTCTTCGTCACGCCGCGCGGCCACGTGAAGTGGAACATCACGCCGTCGACCACGCTGCGCGCCTCGGCCGGTCTGGGTTACCGCTCGACGAACGTCATCACGGACAACATCGGCATGCTGGCCACCGGACGGGAGATCGTCATCCCCGATCTGAAGGACCTCGACCGCATGGAGAAGGCCCTCACGTTAGGCGGCAGCCTCACGCAGACCTTCACCCTCGTACAGGCCGACGACGCTACGCTGAGCTTCGACTATTTCCGCACGCAGTTCTACAACTCGGTCGTCGCCGACCAGGAGTACGACCCGACGCAGATCCGCATCTACGACACCGACGGGCGCTCCTACACGGATACCTACCAGGTGGATTTCTCGTGGTCGCCTGTCGAGCGGCTCGACATTTTCGCCACGTTCCGCTACACGGACAGCCGCATGACGCTCGATCGTCCCGACGGTCGGCGCGTACGGGTCGAACGACCGCTGGTGAGCGAGTACAAAACGCTGCTCAACATCCAATACGCCACGAAATTCCGCCGCTGGGTATTCGACGCTACGGCGCAGCTCAACGGCCCGGCGCGCATCCCGACGCAGAACGGCGACCTGGCCGACGACCGCTATTCGCCGCGCTACCCGATGTTCTTCGCGCAGGTTACGCGCAAAGTCGGGAAATTCGATCTCTACGCCGGCTGCGAGAACATCGCCGACTATCGGCAGAAGGACCCGATCCTGAACTGGCAGGAGCCCTTCTCCACCGGATTCAACTCGATGAACGTCTGGGGACCGCTCATGGGCCGCAAGTTCTATATCGGCATGCGTTTCAACCTCTATTAAATACTATAACGAACTATGAAAAAGATTTTTGTACTCTGCCTGGCCCTCGTGATGGGCGCAGGCATCTGCCTGGCGGCAGCTCCGCAGAAGAAAATGGTAACTACGGTATTCTCGGTCGACATCGACTGCGAACACTGCGTCAAGAAGATCATGAACAACGTACCTTCGCTGGGCAAGGGCGTCAAGGACGTGCAGGTGGACCTTCAGAAGAAGGAAGCCACGGTCGTATACGATGCCTCGAAAAACAGCGACGAGAACATCGTGAAGGGCTTCGCTTCGATCAAGGTGAAGGCCGAACCGAAAAAGGCGGAGAAGAAGTAATCCGCCGCTTTTCCGAGGCGGTATGCACCGCCCCGTAGCAGACGAATCGCCCCGGACGCGACATGGCGTCCGGGGCGATTCCGTTCGGGAAACGCATTCCCGAAGCGCAAAAAAACGGGAACCCGCACCGAGCGGATTCCCGTAGCCGTGCATCGGGCCCCTTTATTTCGAATAAATGGAACCGTTATAGGAGATCACGCGCGAGAGTCTGCCCGATTCGTCCATCGACCATTCGACCTCGACCGTCGGACTGGGATACGATGCAATCGGATAATCGCCGTATCCCGTCAGAGCGCACGACACACGTCCCGTATAGGCGTTCCCGGAATTGAAATATATTCCGTTCGAAAGCGTGTAGGACATGCGCGTCGGCATGTTATCCATGTTGAACGAGAAAATCGTCTCGCCGCCGAACGTACCCTCCGCAGCGAACTGTTTGCCGTGGCAGTCGGAGTAGGCCAGACTCGGGGCATCGGGACGCAGCCGGTAGGAGCCGCTCCAATCCGAAGCGCAGGAGGAGCCGGTGAAATTCGTACGAATGTTGTACAGCATCACCCGATAGCTGCCGTCTCCGGACGACGAGATCGTCGTGGAACCTTCGGTGAATTCGAGGGTCTGCTTATCGCCCTGCGACAACACGTTGGCGACGAATCCGGGTCCCGGAACGATCTCCCACGTAGCCGCGGTTCCGGCTTCGAGCAATTGACCTCCCGTCTTCACGACGAGCTGTCCTCCGAGACAGAACGTTCCCCAGAACGACTCCTCCGGACGGAACGTAAGCCGGTAATCGCCGGCGGCCAGGCCGTTTTCTTCCGTCGCCGTCTCGATCTTGGAAACGGAGGTGCCGAACATCACCGACTGAAGCAGATGTTTGTCGGAATCGGTTACTTCCGTGACCGACTTTCCCTGTTTGCGGGCCTCGGCCAGCAATACGGCGAAGCGCATTCCCGCATTGGCCGGAAGCAGGGCGAGATCGTTTTGCGAAGCGGCGTTCGAATAGATATACATACCCGGCAGCACGGGTTGCAACTCCTTGTAGGAGTTATCGCTCTTGACGCAGCCTGCGAACAGTGCGGCAGTCAGCAGAGCGAAACCGAAAATCGTTTTTTTCATCTTTTATGCATTTGGTTCGTATTTCAATAACGTTCACCGGACGGATTTACTGCATCGAAATGTATTTTTTTCAAAAAAATGTCCGCTCCTTCGGAAAAATCCGGCATCGGAAAATATCCGACGTTCAAAGATACGATTATTTCCCGTTTTTTCCGTATCTTGGTTCGTGAAAATCGCTTGCATGCCGCCGCACCGTTCGCGGCGGGACTTTTGCAGGGTTCGACACAGCGTGAAAACCAAAATTTTTCTCATCATGTCTCTGCTCTCGTTCTTCGGATGCGGCCGCAAACCGGTCCGCGAATATCCCGCCGATACGCTTACGGCGCACGACGGCACCCCCTTCGTCGTAACGTTCTTCAAACATGCCGCCCTGTCGATCACCGTCGACGGGCATACGATCTACGTAGACCCGGTCGACGCCTATGCCGATTACGCCTCGCTGCCGAAGGCCGATCTGGTGCTCATCACCCACTCCCACTACGACCATCTGGATTTGGCGGCCGTGGAGAAAATCCAAACGCCCGCGACCGACATTCTGTGCGACCGCACCTCGGCCGAAGCATTCGAAATGAACTGCCACACGATGCGGCCGGGAAGCGTCGCCACGCCGCGCGATTACGTGAAGGTCGAGGCCGTCGCAGCGTACAACACCACCGAAGGACATTTGCAATTCCACCCCAAGGAGCGCGAAGATTGCGGGTACGTGCTCACCATCGGCGGTACGCGCATCTACATCGCGGGCGACACGGAGCCCACACCCGAGATGAAATCGTTGAAGGATATCGATATCGCCTTCCTGCCGGTCAATCAACCCTATACGATGACCGTCGATCAGGCCGTCGAAGCCGTGCAGGCGATTCGGCCCGCCATATTCTATCCTTATCATTACGGTGAAGTCGAGGAGAAAACCGATCTCGACCGGCTCGTGCGCGAACTGGAAGGGATCACCGAGGTCCGGATTCGGCCGATGGAATAATCCGCGGCGGAAAAAGGTTTTTGAGAAGGAGGAGTGACGATACGTTTCGGTCGATCCGGAACGGAAAATATAGGACTTTCGACCTCCGGTCGATGAATACGGACAGCCCAGCCACCGAAACCCGGCTTTTAGCCGGGTTTTATGTCTTTCTGCTGCGACTTGCGGCTCTTAGAGCTGCACGGATCGCAGCTTTCCCGGACGAAAAGTCAACATAGGCGCTCCCCCGCAAGCTGCATCCCGCAATTTATATATTTACGACCCAATACTGCAAGGCGCAAGCCTTGCCATCTTCGGCGGCTCGCACCTTCGGCACATCACTTCTATTCTATACATATCCGGAAAGTTACAGTTCAAGACAGAAAGGCAATATCATCGGCAAGCATAATCACCCCCGACAACGCCGACCTTCAAAAGCGACAAGAACGACGCGGGATACCCCGCATAAGCCGCATCTTCGCTTCCCGAAACATCGAATTCGAAATGAGACGCAGAACCCAACATCGTCCTGCATGCAAAAACGACAGCCGTACTCCACCCCGGAGCACGGCCGTCGTCGTTTGAAAGTCAGAAAGGACCTCCGTCCGACGTGCGTTATTTATTCGCCGTCGATGAAATCGTTGAAATCCTCGTAATCCTCGCCCCAGCCGGTATAGCGGTGGCCGACGATCATGAGTTTGATGCTCTCGCCGTTTCCGTCCTGCGCCGCGCGCTCGAACGAGAAGCTGATGGCGTCCGCCTTATGCCCCGTGGGGGTATCGTACCCCTTGAGCTCCAACTTACCGTCCCCGATGGTTACCTTGTAGGAAGCGAAACCGGCTCTGTAATCGATCGTATAATAACCTTGGCCGAGCAGCGGATTGAACATGATGGCAGGCGACTCGGTATTCGCAACTCCGGCCGCCGAGAACGTCCGCGCGGAGACGTTGCAGCCGATCTTGGCACAGGTGCAGTCCGCCAGGGGGTAGTTGTTGAGATACTCCGTGACGTAAATCCAAATCTTGTCGGAATCGTTACCCTCGGTGGCGGAAATACGCGTCTCGTAGAAGTTCACTGGCTCGACGGCGGATTTGTCGCTCGCAGCTGCATATTCGTCGTAGTCGTAGGCCCAGCAGATGTAGCGGCCATCGAGCGGCGCCACGGCCGTCATATCCGGAGCCTCGACGTCGTAAGTTTCGCACGACACCGCAGCCACGGCTGCCAGTGCAAGGAGCGATTTCAGTATGTTTTTCATAATCTCGAAAATCTTAATGTTAAGTCAATATCCGTTTACTTGTGCCACCACATTTTCTCGTCGAGCTGCTTGACGGCAGGCGTATTGGGATTGTAGTCCGACGAATAGGTCGAATACATGAACCGTACGGGATGCCCCTCGATCGAACCGTAATAGGGAGTCAGCACCTTCCCGAAGGCGGGATACCCCGTGCGGTTGATATCCCACCAGGCATTCCAAGTCTGCACGCGAATCGACGCGGCCCACTTCTGGCAGATGATCTGCTCGACCATCTCCTCGGCCGTACCGCTGCGGAACGCATAATCGCCCGCGATGAAACCCGCAGCCGCGGCTCCGAAGCCCCAGCGCTCGAACGATGCGGCGATACCGGCCTCGTAGAACTCCTGCGCCTTGGCGACATCGTTCAGACGGGCATAAGCCTCGGCCCGCAGGAATGCTGCCTCGGCGATCGACGCGAAGCATACGGGATCGGTCGCAGCGAGTTTCACGCGCCAGTTATCATAGCTGTTGACCTGCGTACCGTAATCCACACCCATCTGCTCCACCGGAAGGTTGCTCGGATTGTCGAAGTACTCCGAAAGGCGCGGATCGTCGGCGACGACCACCTTCAGAATATCCGAGCAGGCCCCCATGTTGGCATTGGAATTCAGCTGGCGACGGTCGCTCTCGTAAAGCGGGTTCGACTTGTCGGCCGAATCGGAGAAGTGCGCAAACGAGGCATCGGCTTCGTCGAGGAATCCCAGCGGGCTGTTCAGCACGCTCTGAATGGTCGTTTTGTTTTTGTCGAAGTCGCGCATGAGCATCTTGAGATAGAGCGTATTGGCGAATTTGAACCAGTTGTCGGTATTGCCCGCGAAGAGCATGTCGGCCGACGTGGTGGGATTGACCGCCTCGGCGGCAGACACCTGCTCGGGGTCCATCGCGACGATCTCGGCGAGCAGGGCCACGATCTGCTTCTGCACGTCGGCCTCCGAATCGTATTTGGGCGTGAGATTCGCCTCGCCCTGAAGGGCCTGGCTGATGGGAATCCGCTCGAAACAGCTCGCCAGCATATGATAGTTGAAAGCGATCATCGTCTTGGCCATCAGCACGTAGTTGAGCTTCCCGGCATCGCCCTCGCATTTGGCGAGTACGTCGTTGAGCGTCGGCAGGATCGCATAGTAGGCCTGACGCCAGGGCTGGCCGAAGTAAGCCGACGAATTGGTCAGCTGATTCGCCATGATCGTGGTGTACTGGTTGGTATTTTTCGCCTACACGGCATAATGGGCCCAGAAGTATCCCAGCAATTCGTATTCGTATCCCACACGGGCCGCCGTCAGCATGATGCCCGTAGGCAGCAGCGAACTTTCGCTCACCTCGGCCACGTAGTTGGGATTATCGTTGATATCGAGCCAATCCTTGCAGCTCGTCGCCAGCAGGGCGAGCACCGAAAGACCGATCGTTAATATCTTTTTCATAATCTGTTTCGTATGTTAATCTTTTTTCTTAGAACGTGATCTTGATGTTGCCGCCGAAGCAGCGAACGGTAGGTGCCGCGTAGAACTCGCCGTACTCCGAGGTGAGGTCGTTGCCGTAGTTGGTCATCTCGGGATCGATGAAGCCCTGCGATTTGGTCCACATCAGCAGGTTGCGGCCTACCAGACTTACGTCGTACCCGACAGCCATTTGGTCCGCGAAAACCACTTCTTCGGAAGCGAATACGTCAGGTTGACCTCGCGCAGTTTGAGGAAACTCTTGCTTACCAGGTCGCGGGTATACATCGAGGCGTTGTAGTTGCTGTAATAATAGGCGTACATCGAACCGAAATAAGCATCGACCGGAATGTTGTTCTCGTGATACTGTCCGTCGGAACCCTTGTAAACCGAGTTGGGGACCACGAAGCCGTGACGGTCGTTGTACATCGTCTCCTCGGCATTACCCACGAAGTAGGCGATCGCCGTCGTGGCCGAATACATCTTGCCGCCCTTGCGCCAGTCGAAGTTGAAGGCCAGCGACAGGTTCTTGTAACGCAGGCGGTTGTTGAAGCCCATCGTGAAGTCGGGATCGGCCTTGCCGACGATCACGTCCTCGGTGGTCGACATCACGGGGAAACCCGTCGAACGGCTGACGATCGTCTTGCCGTAGAACTCGCTCGACTTGTCGGTGACGGTCTCCACGGCATCGAAGGTCCAGGTGCCGAGCGGCTGACCGACGATGGCCTTGAGTTGCGGACCCGCAGTCAGACCGTAGATGACCGTCTCGGTCACATCGTCCCAGAGCTCCTTCACCTCGTTCTTGTTCTTGGAGAAGGTATAGGTCAGGTCCCACGAGAAATTCTTCGTCTCGACCGGAGTGACGCCCACCATCAACTCCACACCGCGGTTGTTAATCAGACCGACGTTGCGCACCTGCGTGCCGAATCCCGACTCGGGGGCGATGGTCGCCGACATGATCTGGTTCTCCGTATCCTTGTCGTACCACGAGAAATCGATCCGCAGGCGGTTGTTGAACAGACGCGCATCGAAGCCGACTTCGGTTTCGGTCGAAATTTCGGGCTGGAGCGACGTACTCGGAATCCGAATGCTCTTCATGGCACCGGCCACACCGTCGAGCGGGAAGGTCACGGAACCGAAGCCCGTCGTGGTCGAAGCCAGGTAGTAATAGCTCGACGTGCGGTAGGGATCGGCATCGTTACCGGTCTTACCGTAGGCCAGGCGCAGCTTCAGGAAGTTCAGAATGTCGTTCTTCTTCAGCACGGGGAACATCTCGGTGAAGATCAACGAGGCGTTGACACCCCAGTAGAAGAAGCCGTTGTCCTCGATGGGCAGCGTCGACGACCAGTCGTTGCGCGCCGAGAAGGTCAGGTAGGCGAAATCCCGATAGCCCAGGTCGGCCTGTCCGAAGAGACCCACCAGGCGACGGCGCGACATGAGCGACGCGGCCGTCGGCGTGGCACCGCTCGTATTCTCGAAGCTCGGCCAGTTGTTGAGCGAAAGACCGCTCAGCGTACCGTTGAGGTACTGCGAATGGCGCTGGTTCATATTCAGTCCGGCCGTGGCGTTGATCGAGAAATCGCCGATCTTATAATCGCCGTTGAGCATCACCGTACCGTCGAGCTGATTGCGGCGATAGGCCGTCTCGGTATGCGAACCGTTCTGAGTCGTCGCACCCATCATCTCGGCGTACGATCCGGCCGAGAAGGTCCACGGGTCGTTGTGGTATACCTCCATCGAGTTGGAGAAGTCGCCGCCGATGCGGGCGATCGCCTTCAGGCCCTTGTAGAGCTGTACGCCGAATTCGAGTTTTCCGTAGATATGGTCCTCCTGGTAGGTGGCGTAGTTGTGGTCGAGCGTCCACCACACGTTGGTCGCATAGGGCGTATAGAAATTATCGGCGTTGTTGCGGATATCCTGGTAGTGGAGATCGCCCCAGTCGATATCGACCGGAATCTGGAGAATGTCCTGATAGATCGTGGCGCCGTCCTGGCCCTGACCGCCCATGGCATTGCGCATGTCCTTGCGGGCGTAGGAGATCGAGTAATCGAGCCACGCCTTGCCGCCCTTGATCTTGGTATTGCCGCGCAGCGAGAGCGTATTGCGCTTGTAGACGTCGGTATCGCCCGGCAACACGCCGTTGGCATAGGAGTTACCGTAGGAAAGCACGAAACCCGTGGTCTCGTTACCGCCCGAAACGGAAATGTTGTTGTTGGTTTCGAACCCCGTCTCGTAGAAGTGCTTGAGCGAGTTTTTGGCATGCGAAAAAGATTTGTACGACGGATCGGCCTGCCCCATAGCGGCGGCCGCCTCGCGCCACACGTGATCGCGGCCGTCGAGCATCGGGCCCCACGAACCGTTCTCGGCCGACGCCCAGTCGCCGAAGTAGCCACCGTCGTTGTCGTAGCCCCAGCCCTGACCGAATCGGTTCTGCAATTGCGGGATGCGCAACACGTTGCTGCCCATGAACGAGCCGTTGTAGGTCACGACGATATCCTGGTTCTGCTTGCCGCGCTTGGTGGTGATGAGAATAGCGCCGTTAGCCGCACGCGAACCGTAGAGCGCCGTAGCCGAAGCGCCCTTGAGCACCGTTACCGACTCCACGTCCTCGGGGTTGACATCGCCCGCCTGGTTGCCGAAGTCGGCCGCATTGTTCAGCGCATCGATATCACTCTTACCGGTATAGGTATTGGACATGGGTACGCCGTCGATCACGTAGAGCGGCTGGTTGGAACCCGTCATCGAAGAGTAGCCGCGCACGATCACCTTCTGCGACGTACCGGCACCGCCCGACTGCGAAATCTGCACGCCGGCGACCTTGCCCGTAAGACCCGACATGACGCTGGCCGAGTGACCCGCCGAGATATCGTCCGACCGGACCGTCGTAGCCGCATAACCCAGCGTTTTTTCGGCGCGAGTCATACCGCTGGCGGTCACCACGACGGCGTCCATACCGATCGTGTCGTCCTTCATCGTGACGTCGATCACGGTTTTGCCGGCAACCGGCACCGTCTGATTCGCCATACCGACGAATTGAAAGACCAGGGCAGCGTCGGCAGGGACCTCTTTGAGCGTATAATTACCCTCCGCGTTGGTAGTCGTTCCCACACTCATCCCCTCGATCACGACCGTCACGCCCGCCATAGGCGTTCCGTCCGGTGCGCAGACCTTTCCGGAGACTTTGTTCTGCGCTTCGGCCCACGAACCGAGACTCAGAACAGCCATTAACGATAGTAGAATTTTTCGAACCATAAAGTTGTTGAAATTAAATGTAATAAAAGATATCGAAGGCAAATATATCGGTTACGATTTACAATCGCAAATATTTTTTTAATTATTTTAAATATTATAACATACTGGTAAATATAGATTTAGATTAATTACGGATTGTAATTTACCCCCCCCCCTAACAAGTTTCGGATTGTAACCAAAACTAATATTCCGCCCGAATTTGATACATAATATATTGATTTTAAAATATTTAACAACCGTTAAATATTCATTAGAACCGATATTCGGATCAAGAGGCCTACAAATTGTAATTTTATACGAAAGGTTACATTTCGGTTCTTCGGCCGCATAGAGGCAGGATGTCGGATTCGGAAAATTTATTATCGAATTACGGCCCGAGTATCACTCGATTCGTTCGATCAATCGTTCTATTTGTCGTAACGACAGACCTTCTAACCGGGTAACAATATGTTACCTTTCGCCGAACGACCGGACTCGGTACGAAACCGTAAGCGACAGACCGTTCGTTTTCGAAAAGCGATATCGGGATGAATAAGGGGGGGGTATTGCCGGGTTCCAGCGCCCGCGACATGCTGCGGCGAACGCCGGATATGGGCCAGATATCGGAATTCCGATCCTTCACCGAATAAAAAACCATAAAATAAGGACCGAAAAATTTGGAGTGAACGACTTTTTTACTACCTTTGCACTCGCAATGGGAAACCATCCGCTCCTGCGGAAATAGCTCAGTTGG
>CANPHE010000009.1 GCA_947573795.1 uncultured Alistipes sp.
ACTACATCGAAAACTCGCTGGGCGAGCTGCTCGAACAGGGCCGCACCTTCGACCAGATCAACATCGACGTCTTCAACGACCTCCAGCACACCATCTCGGGATGGCCAGGCGGCAAACCCAATGCCGACGACTCGACGCGCCCCGTCCCCTCGACGCCGTTCCCCAAGCGGGTGGTGATCTTCTCGCCCCACCCCGACGACGACGTGATCTCGATGGGCGGTACGTTCATCCGCCTCGTGCAGCAGGGCCACGACGTACACGTAGCCTACGAGACCTCGGGCAACGTAGCCGTAGCCGACGACGTAGTATTGCAGAATATCGACACGGCACGCGAAATGGGCTTCGGCGACCACTATGCCGAGGTTCAGAAGATCATCGCCACCAAGAAGAAGGGCGAGCCCGAGCCGCGCCCGCTGCTCGACCTGAAGGGATCGATCCGCCGCGCCGAGGCACGCGCCGCCGTACGCTCGTTCGGACTGAATCCCGACACGAACGCCCACTTCCTCAACCTGCCCTTCTACGAAACGGGCGGTATCAAGAAAGGCCAACTTACCGATGCCGATATCGACATCATCGTCAAGCTGCTGCGCGACATTCAGCCCGACCAGATCTACGCCGCCGGCGACCTGGCCGACCCCCACGGTACGCACCGCACCTGCATGGAGGCCGTGCTCGGAGCGCTGGAGGTGGTCAAGGACGACGAATGGTTGAAGAACTGCCACCTGTGGCTGTACCGCGGCGCCTGGATGGAGTGGGACCTCGGCATGGTCGACATGGCAGTGCCCCTGTCGCCCGACGAGCTCATCATGAAGCGTCACGCCATCTACCGTCACCTCTCGCAGAAGGACATCATGCCCTTCCCGGGCGAAGACCCCCGCGAGTTCTGGCAGCGCGCCGAGGACCGTACGCAGAATACGGCACGTCTCTACGACCTGCTCGGAATGGCCGAATACCAGGCTATCGAAGTATTCGTCAAAATGTTTTGATTCCAAACGGCAAAGGTAACTGCATGCAACTTTAGGCTCTCGACTGTAATCTTGCTTAGGAATGCCGAAGCCTTGCGGCCTTAGGCCGCGTCCGTAAATCCGACCCTCCCCTAAATCCCCTCCTCGGAGGGGACTTAGGGTACAGCCCGCAAGATTATAAGGACTTAAAATTGCAGGCAATTGCCACTATGAATGCTTATTTAACTCTTAATTCCTAATCGATTCGCCATGCGTTTAATCATCGAAGATACATCCGCACAGGTAGCCCGCTGGGCCGCCGACTACATCATCCGCCAGATCAAGGCCAAAGAACAGATCACCGCATCGCCTTTCGTGCTGGGTCTGCCCACGGGATCGACGCCGCTCGAAACCTACAAGGAGCTGATCCGCCGCCACAAGGCCGGCGACGTATCGTTCCGGAACGTCATCACGTTCAACATGGACGAGTACGTAGGTCTTCCCGAGGAGCATCCCGAGAGCTACCATTCGTTCATGTGGAACAACTTTTTCTCGCACGTGGACATCAAGCCCGAGAATGTCAACATCCTCAACGGCAATGCCGAGGACCTCGCGAAGGAGTGCGCCGACTACGAAGCGCGCATCGTCGAGGCGGGCGGCATCGACCTCTTCATGGGCGGTGTCGGCGAGGACGGTCATATCGCCTTCAACGAACCGTTCTCGTCGCTCAACTCCCGCACGCGTCAGAAAACCCTGACGACCGACACGATCCAGGTCAACGCCCGTTTCTTCGGCGGCGACGTGAACCTGGTGCCGAAGACGGCCCTGACGGTCGGCGTGGGCACGGTCCTCGCCTCGAAGAAGGTGATGATCCTCGCCACGGGACACAAGAAAGCCCGCGCCGTACGTCACGGCGTCGAAGGTTCGTACAACCACCAGTGGACCATCTCGGCTTTGCAGGTGCACCCCAACGGCATTCTCGTTTGCGACGATCCCGCCGCCGAGGAGTTGCGCGTTGCCACCTACCGCTATTTCAAGGATATCGAGAAGGACAACCTTTAGTACACTCCTCCGTACCTTCGTCTTTCGCCCCTGCCGAACTGTCCGGCAGGGGCGATTTTTTTCAGGGAGAGTCGTTTTTTCGGCCGTACTCCGAAACTTTTTCGGAGCGGGAACGTATGCAATTATAAAACCGCAACTCTTTCAGCCGGGCTCTGCGAACAGGATACGAGGCCGTTATGCTACGGCAAAAAGTCGATTCTAAAACCGGGCTCTTAGCCAAACAAGGCTTCGCCTTGCCATCTTCGGCGGCTCGCATCTTCGATGCGACCGGCCCAGCCGCCGAAGATGATCTTTCTCGCAGACTCCGAGTTTTCTGAATCGCTTTTGCGATTCGATTCTTTTGGACCTCTTGATGCCAAAAGGTACCCGACCGATGCCCGAGCGAGGGCAAAGGCTGCTTGCAGACTTTGCCGAGCAAATAGAAGAAAACAAGCGCAGCGCAGTTAAAAGCATCCGCATGTCGTTCGCGCGGGATCGGCACTCACTACTCGCTGAGCAGGCGGAGTAAGATCGGAACCGTTACTCCTTCCTAACATTCCGAATCGCACGGCTGTTTCTAAAACCCGTCTAAAGCCGGGCGCGGGCCGCAGCCTCCGGCGGCGAAAGCCCCGAACAATCCACAAAACGACATCATCCTGCAAATCAACGCCGCAGGCATTGCATCTTCGGCGGCTCGCATCTTCGATGCGACGCCCCCAGCCGCCGAAGATGAGTTCGAAGGCAACGCTCCCTTCACGAATTCCGACACTCAGCCGGACGTCAGTCGCGTCCGCAAAAACTTCCACTTTCAACCTTTCATCCATGAAAAATTTCCTGCTGCTCGTCGCCCTCACGGCGACGGCTTGGGCGGTCGTCGTCACCCGCCACTACCGCGCCGAAAACCGGCGCCTGATCCAGAATCAGCATGCCTTAGCGACCCACAGTGACACGCTCCGCAACCGGCTCGACGAAAGCGCCGCCGAGGTGCAAGTCCTGCGCCTGCGCGTCGCAGAATTCGAACGACTCCGGGCCGAAGACGCAGCCCGCATCCGGGCCCTCGGCCTGCGGCTACGGCACGTCGAATCCACCGCGAAAGCCGTAGCCGCGACCGATATCGACAAACCTATTCCGCTGCGCGACACCCTCATCGTCCGGTTGCGCGACACCCTCGTTCGACACGATACGGTAAGAGTATTCCGCTGGCAGGACACCTGGGTGACGCTCGAAGGGGAGATCGGTCCCGACAGCGTACACTGCCGCGTGGAGAGCATCGACACGCTGCACCAAGTCGTCTACCGCATCCCGCGCCGCTTTCTTTTCATCCGCTGGGGCACGAAGGCCCTGCGCCAGCAAATCGCTTCGACGAATCCCCATACGCGCATCGTCGCCTCAGAGTACGTCCGCATCGAACGCTGAGGCTCAGCCACCCCGAAAAACAAAATTTCAATCCGATTGCAAAAAAATCCGGCCGGCCGAATAAGGGTCGACCGGATTTTTCGTGTCTGAACGAAAACACCCGACACGATGAATCCGGACAGAAATATATGGGACCTCTGTATCGATGCCCTCAAAGGCACGCTCGACGACCGTCGCCGTCGCGAATTCGAATACTGGATATCCCGGGAAGAAAACCGTCGCTTCTACGAAAATCTCCGTAAACTCTGGTTCGACATACGCCGTTACGCCGCGGACTACGAACCCGATGCCGAAACCTTGTGGCATCGGCTGGAGCAACGTATCGAAAGCCCGGCACCGGTCGCCGAAACGCCCCGCCCGCGCCGTTTCGCAGCGCTCCTGCGCACGGCGGCGATCGTCGCGGTAGCCGTCGGCGCCACGTGGCTGCTCTCCCGTCCCGAACCCTTCCGAAACGCGGCACCCGCCGCACAACAGCATTTCTGCGCCTTCGAAGGCAAATCGCAGCTCTATCTTACGGACGGCACCTCTGTGTGGCTCCACGGCGGCGCGACGCTGAGCTACGACACCCGTTTCGGCGACAAGACCCGAAACGTAAAACTCACGGGCGAAGGCTTCTTCGACGTAGCCAAGGACCCCGAACGGCCTTTCACGGTCGAGGTCTCCGGACTGAAAGTCCGCGTACACGGCACTCGCTTCAACATCCGCACGTTACCCGTAAGCGGCGACGTCCTCGTCTCCCTCATCGAAGGTTCCGTAGCGCTCGACACGGGCAGCGGTACGCAACGGCGGCTGCGTCCGGGCGAGATCGCCCGTTTCGACCCCGCGACGCACCGGCTCGACATCTCGCACGGCAACGTCGCGATGGAATCGTGCTGGGCCGGCGGGAAACTCTCCTTCGAACAACGCACGCTGGGCGACGTCTGCCGCTACATGGCCCGTTGGTACGACGTCGAAATCGACGTGGCACCGGCCCTGGCCCGCAACTACGCCTACACCTTCACCATCACCGACGAACCCCTGGAGGAGATTCTGCGCATCATGAGCCGCATCAACCCCATCGTCTACACGTTCTCGGAAAACCGCCGTGTTTCGATCTCCGAAATCGAATGAACCCGACATACCTTAAACTTCCCGCCTATGTAAAAACCGAAACCGACCGACCCGACCGACGGTGATCTCCACCGTCCAAAACAACAACCTACTTAAAAAAACATTCATGAAGCATTTCAGACTATTCGCAATCCTGTGCCTCGTTCTGTGCAGCGGTACGACGACCGCTTTCGGACAGACGCAGGAACCGCGGCTCGATGTCGAATTCACCGACATTCCGCTCGCAGAGGCCATCGCCCAAATCGAGAAGAACTCGAAATACACCTTCTTCTACGATGCCGAACGTACCGACCTCACCCAGAAGGTGAGCCTGCGGGCCCGCCGTATGCCGATCTCCGAAGCCATCCGCAAGATGCTCGCCCCGACCGGCATGAATTTCACCATCACCGAACGCCAGATCGCCCTGATCCCCGCCCGCAAGGCCGATGCCCGCTCGCGCACGATCACCGGAACGGTCAAGGATTCGCACGAAGCGCCCCTGGCCGGTGTCGCCGTGACGATCGAAGGCGCCTCGCACGGCGCCGTGACCGAGGCCAGCGGCAATTTCTCGCTCACGGTTCCCGACCGTCCCGTGACGCTGAACTTCACCTACCTGGGCTACGTATCCAAGAAGATCGCCGTACCCGCGTCGCAAAACCAAGTGACGGTATTCCTCTCGGAGGACGCCGTACAGATGGAGGACGTCGTAGTCGTCGGATACGGAACTCAGAAAAAGGTCAACCTCACGGGCGCCATCGCTACGGTAGACCAGAGCCAGTTGCAGAACCGCACGGCTCCCTCCGTCACGCACATGCTCCAGGGTGCTGTTCCGGGTGTGACGATCACCACCTCGTCGGGCCGTCCCGGCAACTCGGCGTCGCTCAACATTCGCGGTATCACCTCGATCAACGGCGGTTCGCCGCTGGTGCTGGTCGACGGCGCCGAAGGCGACCTGATGAAGATCAATCCCAACGACGTGGCGTCGATCTCGGTCATCAAGGACGCTTCGGCGGCAGCCATCTACGGTGCCCGCGCAGCCTACGGCGTGGTGCTGGTCACCACCAAGGAGGGCGACGACTCGGGCAAGACGCGCGTAACCTACAGCGGCCGCTGGGGCTGGAACGAACCCACCACCTCGACCGACTACGAAACGCGCGGTTACTACTCGGTCTACCTCAACGACCTGTTCTGGCACTCCTATGCCGGTACGAACTACACGCGTTACAACGAGCAGGACATGATGGAACTGTGGGCACGCCGCAACGACAAGACCGAACATCCCGACCGTCCATGGGTGAAGATTGACCAGCGCGACGGCCGCGACACCTACGTCTACTACGGCAACACCGACTGGTACCACTATCTGTTCCAGGACCAGCACCCCACCACGAGCCACAGCATCTCGCTCTCGGGCGGCAACTCGCGCGTGAAGTACCTCATCTCGGGCAACTATTACAGCGAGGAAGGCGTCTTCCGCAAGAATACCGACCGGTTGCAGAAGATCAATTTCCGTTCGAAAATCTCGTTCGACATCAATAAGTGGCTGAAGGTAAGCAACAATACCAGCTACTATAACAACAAATACTTCTACCCGGGCCCCAGCGGCGTGAACAACTCCTTCTCGTGGGCTACCGTACACGCCCTGGCGTCGTTCGTGCCGCAGAACCCCGACGGAACGAGCGTCTACAACACTTCGTTCACCAACTATTCGATCATGGACGGTCTGCCCACGATCCTCGACAAAGGCACGAACTTCAACGAGGACAAGACCGACAACATGTCGACCACCACGGAGCTGACCTGGACCCCTGTCAAGGGACTGGAAGTGAAGGGTAACTTCACCTACATGTTCAACAACACCCGCTTTACGAACCGTGCGACCAACAGCGAATACTCGCAGTATCCGGGCGAGGTGAACACGCTCTCGTCGGGTAACTTCCAGGACAAACTCAATGAAAAAAGCCAAACTCACAACTACTACCAGGCCAACATCTACGCCACCTACGAGCGTACCTTCGCCGAGGATCACAACTTCAAGGCGATGGTCGGTTTCAACTGGGAGACCAAACAGCTCAAGGACGTAGGAGCCATCGGTTACAACCTGCTTTCGGAGACGCTCAACGACCTCAACCTTGTGGGTGCCAACCCCGCGAGCGAGACGGGAGAGAAGCGCATGGAGGTAACGGGCGGTCAAAACGAATACGCCCTGATGGGTTACTTCGCCCGTCTGAACTACGACTACAAAGGCAAATACCTCTTCGAGGCAAGCGGCCGCTACGACGGCACGTCGCGCTTCAAACGCGGTCAGCGCTGGGGCTTCTTCCCCTCCTTCTCGCTGGCATGGCGCATCTCCGAGGAAAGTTTCTTCGACGGCATCCGCGACGACTTCAACAACCTGAAGGTCCGTTTCTCCTACGGTCAGTTGGGTAACCAGAACGTCGGCTACTACGACTACATCCGCAAGATTTCGATCGGCAACCAGAGCTATCTGTTCGGCGGCGGCAAGCCCACGACGGCCACCATCTCGGCCCCCGTGGCTTCGAACCTCTCGTGGGAAACCAGCATCCACAAGAACCTCGGTTTCGACATGAGCTTCCTGAAAAACCGGCTGGCGCTCTCGGCCGATTTCTACATCCGCGACACGAAAGACATGCTCACCGACGGTATCGCCCTGCCGGCCGTCTACGGTGCTTCGTCGCCCAAGATGAACAGCGCCGACCTGCGCACGAAGGGTTACGAGCTTTCGCTGAGCTGGCGCGATGACTTCGAGCTGCTGCGCCGTCCCTTCTCCTACAACGTGACGCTGACCTTCAACGACTACGTGACCGACATCACCCGCTTCGAAAACGACGAATATTCCTTCGCCAAGAAGTACTATAAAGGGATGCGCTGGGGCGAAATCTGGGGCTATCGCACGGGCGGTCTGTTCGCCACGGACGAAGAGGCCCGCAACTACGCCGTAGACCAGACCAACGTGAACGCCATCATCAACGCCTCGGCAGGTGCCGAGAAGGGGCTTCGCGCGGGCGACATCAAGTTCCTCGACCTGGACGACGACAACATCATCTCCACGGGCAAGAACACCGTGAAGGACCCGGGGGACCGCCGCATCATCGGCAACTCGCAGCCGCGCTACCACTACGGCGCGACGCTCGGATTCTCGTGGGCCGGCATCGACTTCTCGATCTTCTTCCAGGGTATCGGCCGCCGCGACTGGTATCCCGCAGCCAATGCGCTGGCATTCTGGGGTCCCTACGCACGTCCCTACGCATCGTTCATCCCCAAGGATTTCCATTCGCAGATATGGTCGGAGGACAACCCGAACGCCTACTTCCCCCGTCCGCGCGGTTACACGGCGCTGTCCGGCACCAACCGCGAGCTGACGGCCGTGAACGACCGCTACCTGCAAAACATCGGCTACTGCCGTCTGAAGAACCTGACGGTGGGCTACACGCTGCCCAAGCAGTGGACCCGCAAGGTGCTGATCGAGAGTCTGCGCGTCTACTTCTCGGGCGAGAACCTCGCCTACTGGTCGGGCATCCACTCGGACTACATCGACCCCGAAATGGCCGCCACAGACGGCAACCTGCGCATCTATCCCTGGCAGAAGACCTTCATGTTCGGCGTGGACGTCACTTTCTAACCGTATAAATGAGACACGTTATGAAAAAGATATTATCGTTACTGACGCTGGCCGGCGCATTGACGCTCTCCTCATGCGAGGACTGGCTCGACAAATACCCGCTGGCGCAAATGTCGCCCGAAACCTTCTTCTCGAACGAAACCGAGTTGCAGGCATTCAGCAATACGTTCTACACGGTCTTCCCCGCGACGAGCATCTACTCCGAGCAGGTCGACAACGTCATTGCGAGCGAACTGATGGCCGAGATGCGCGACGGACGCACGATCCCCGGCTCGGGCAGCGGATGGACCTGGACCCAGCTGCGTGATTTCAACACGCTGCTCGAATACTCCTCCAACTGCAAGGACATCGAGGTCCGCAACCGCTACGACGCCCTGGCACGTTTCTTCCGCGCCTATTTCTATTTCGAGAAGGTGAAGCGTTTCGGCGACGTGCCCTGGTATTCCAAACCGATCGGTTCGGACGACCCCGAACTCAAACGGCCCCGCGATTCGCGCGAATACGTCATGCAGCGCATGATCGAGGACATCGACTTCGCCATCCGCTACCTCCCGACCAAACACGACGCCTATCGCGTCACGAAGTGGACCGCTCTGGCACTCAAATCGCGTTTCTGCCTCTTCGAGGGTACGTTCCGCAAGTACCACGGCATCGACCAGTACGACAACGACTGGAAATACTACCTCCAGCTTTCGGCCGAGGCTGCCGAGGAGTTCATCGCCAACAGCGGCTATACGCTCTACACCGCAGGCGGAACGTCGATCTGCTACCGCGATCTGTTCGCTTCGGAGAATGCCCAGAGCGACGAGGTGATCCTCGCCCGCGACTACGACCAGGCGCTCAACATCGTGCACAACGTGACCTTCTACACGATGAGCGCTTCGTACGGCCGTCCGGGCATGACGCGCAAGATCGCCGACAGCTACCTGATGGCCGACGGCTCGCGCTTCACCGACAAGGAGGGCTGGGAGACCATGGAGTTCAAGGACATGTGCAAGAACCGCGACCCGCGTATGGCACAGACCATCCGCACGCCGGGATACACGCGCATCGGCACGACGACCAAGCTCATTCCCGACCTGGCCAACTCGATCACGGGTCTGCACCTGATCAAGTATGCCGCCGGTCCGGATGCCGGTTCCGACTCCTACAACAAATCCTATAACGACCTGCCGATCTTCCGCACGGCCGAGGTGCTGCTCAACTTCGCCGAGGCCAAAGCCGAACTGGGGACCCTCACCCAGGAGGATATCAACTTCTCGATCAAGAAGCTGCGCGACCGCGTAGGCATGCCCAACCTGATCCTGGCCGATGCCAACGCCAACCCCGATCCCTATCTGTCCGCCGCGAAAACGGGATATCCCAACGTCTCGGGCGAAAACAAGGGCGTGATCCTCGAGATCCGCCGCGAGCGCACGATCGAGCTTTTCCAGGAGGGGTTCCGCTACTACGACATCATGCGCTGGAAGGAGGGCAAGACCTTCGAGCAGCCGTTGCTGGGTCTCTACATTCCCGCCAAGGGTGAATACGACCTCGACGACGACGGCACGCCCGACGTCTACTTCGCCACGAAGGGCGAAAGCGTCTCGACCAAAGCCAAGCTCACGCTGGTCATCGAACAGGACGTATACCTCTCCGAAGGCGACCACGGTTTCATCTCGCCGCACAAATACAACCCGGGCAAATGGAACGAGGAGCGCGACTACCTCTACCCCATTCCGACCGACGATCGCGAACTCTCGGATTTCGCGCTGACGCAGAACCCCGGCTGGAAAGACGGCTTCACGGAGTAATCCCGGCCGCTTTGCAGGCCGCCGTCCGACCCCACCCGAGGACGGCGGCCCGCAGAGGGGCGAAAAAACCATAAAAACCCATTAAAAAATTCGAATATGAAAAAGATATTATCGATCCTGCTGGTATTCGGCATGGCAATGAATGTTTCGGCTTGCACCAAAGAACACGACGCTCAGAACGACGAGGTTCCGCCCCACCAGCAGGGCAACCAGGGATCGGACGGCCCCGACCGAACCAAGAAAGAGGGCGTCACGCGTCTGGTGACCTACAACGTCGGCGTATTCAACAAATACATCACGGACGACTATCAGCTCATCGCCGACATGATGAAGGAGATCGACGCCGACGCCGTCTGCATGAACGAGCTGGACAGCTGCACCACGCGTACGCGCAACGTCTTCCAACTCCAACGCGTCGCAGGGCTCCTGGGCAACTGGGACTACGAATTCGGCGCCGCCATGCCCTATAAAGGCGGCAAATACGGCGAAGGCATCGCCACGAAGGAGAAGGCCGTGAAGAAATTCTCGGTAGTGCTGCCGAAGGGCGAGGGTGCCGAACCGCGCGTGCTCGTGGTTATGGAGCTGCCCAAATACGTCATCGCCACCACGCACCTCGACCATGTTTCGGCCCTGGCGCAGCTGCCCCAGGTAGAGCTTATCACCAAGACACTGAAAGAGCGGTACGGCAACTCGAACAAACCCGTCTTCCTGGGCGGCGACATGAACGCCAAACCCGGTTCGGAGACCATCAAGGAGTTGGAAAAGGATTGGACGACGATTTCGATCACGGGATTCGGCACCTTCCCCTCGGACAGCCCCAAGTCGTGCATCGACTTCATCATGCAGCTCAACAACGGCGTCAAATGCGAGGTCGTGGGTTCGGAGGTGATGCGTTCGTTCAAGTCGGGCGATGTAAGCAAAGCCTCGGACCACCTCCCGGTCATGGTCGACGTGAAAATCAAATAACCCGTTCCACCTAAAACGAAACTGCAATGAAACGCATATCAATCCAGCGAATGCTCGCGGCGACAGCCGTGCTGCTCGCACTGGCCGGCTGCAAGGACGAATACGACAACACCAAGCCGAGCGTGAAGGAACCGGCCGTCCTGGCCATCCAGAACGCCTCGAACGAGGCCGAAGTGGTCTCGCTGCTCGAACCCAAGAACCGCACGATCGACCTGCGCGCCGTCGCCAACTCCATCAGCGACGAGAACGTGACGGTCACATTCAAGGTCGACCGCACGCTGGTCGACGCCTACAACAAGGCGCACGGCACCTCCTACGAGCTGTGCCCGGCCGAGGCTTACGACTTCTCGAAGAAGGAGGTGCTCCTCCCGCGCTACAACGAGGTATCCTCGACGGCGCAGGTCACGCTGCTGAGCGAGAAGATGTCCGTGGCCGTGGATGAGACGGGCGAGCCCCTCCAGCCGCAGCCGCAATACCTGCTGCCGATCACCATCGACGAGGTGAAGGGCGATTCGCGGGCTACCGTCGACGAGGCGAACAACGTCTACTACGTGCTCTTCAGCAAACGCGTGCTCCCGAGCGCCCAGTTGCTCGACCGCACCGACTGGAAACTGCTCCACACGCCGAGTTACAAGACGAATTACGGACCAGAGAAGGTATTCGACGGCGACGTCTCGACCTTCGGCTTCTGCAACTCGGACGAGGACACGAACCCGGACGGCAGTAAGGCCCTGCCGCCCTACTACTTCGTCATCGACCTGGGCAAACCGGTCATGGTACGCGGTCTGCAACTCACGGCCCGCACGGAGACCTATCAGGGCAACCTCGTTCCGCGCTATAACGTAGCTACGGGAGCCATCGCCACAGCCATGGAGATCACCGGCAACGGCATGGAGAATGAAGCCGACTGGACCTACAACGAGGAGTGGGGCACCGACGTCACGACCAACGAACTCGTTTCCAACCCCTATCTCGAGACACCGCAATGGGCCCGCTATATCCGCTTCAGGATAGACGTCTCTTACCAACGTATGACCTACGGAGCCAAACCCACATTCAAGGGATGGGCTATCGCCGAACTGAACGTATGGGGCAACCTCGAAAAATTCGAACTCGACTGATTCCCGGCCTCCGATGCCGCTACGAACACCGGAGCAGTCCCTGCGCTAAGCGCAGGGACTGCCTTCCGTTCTCATAATTTCGCCCGAAAAGAAGCGATAATTCCATCGAATTCACTATCTTTACTCATCCATGAACAACGAACGCGACATACGTCTCTGGCAACGTATCCGCCAAGGGGGGGGGAATTTGCAGGCATTCCGCGAGTTGTTCGACCGTTACTATGCCCCGCTGTGCCGTTTCGCCGCCTATTGGCTGCGCGACCGGGGCACCGCCGAAGAGATCGTTTTGGATGTCTTCACCCACCTCTGGCAGCATGCCGCCGAACTGCGCATCGACCTCTCGGTCCGGGCCTATCTGTTTCGGGCGGTAAGAAACCGCTCGCTCAACCGCCTGCGGGACGAACAGCTGCGCAACATCCCCTTCGACGAGCTCGAACCGCTGCTCGCCGATAACCCCAACCACCGGATCGAGACCGAAGACCTGATGCGCCTGGTCGCCGAAGCTGTCGCCGACCTACCGCTGCGTTGCCGCGAAATCTACCTCAAAAGCCGTGAGGAGGAGCTCTCCAACGCCGAAATCGCCCGCGAACTGTCGATCTCCGTGAAGACCGTCGAAGCGCAAATCACCAAGGCCCTGCGCCGCATCCGCCACCGAATCGGAGAGGCCTGACGACGCATAATCCCGTTCGATCGCCGACTCTGCAAGGCATCTCCGTCCGGACACAATCCCGCTATCACCCGCTTATTCGCCCTTCGGCTGCGCTGTATGAACTTGCTGGTTGCGCCCGAAAGTCCCCTCCGAGGAGGGGATTTACGTTCCCGTTTCTGCGGCTCGGCAATTCGAACAAGTTCGATTGCACTCGCCTGGCACCGCAGTTAGGGGTGGGTCAGACTTGTAAACGCGGCCAAAGGCCGCGAGACAACGACCGTCCTAAGTATGTTAACGTGCGAAAGGTTGTATATAATTACCGTATTTGCAATCTTCATAGCGGAATTTATGCTATCTTTGCAACCGAATCGTTCGGCATAGCCGACGAAGATACGATAAAGGGTAAACAACTCTTTATACCTTAGTACGAACTTGGGACCCTCGAAAGAGGTTGTTTGATTCAGGTATAAATGTTGTCAGTCCTTGTTATGTTCTGCTCCTCTGGGGCAGAACACGCAAGGGCGCAGGACAGCTTCTGAATCAAGGTTCCCAAGACCTGTACTAAGGGGCTGACACCGCGCCCCCTTTTTATTTTTACGGGCGCAAATATTAACGATTACGCGAAACGGGTATCGAATCGCTATGCCCTTGTGGCACCGGCAGGAACGGGAACGCCCGTCGTCGATAACGAACCCGTCTCGATGGCTCCTGAATCTGGTAACGGCGGGCTGTTCCCGGCTGCTTTGTTGGATTGGGGTGCGGAACGATTGAATTCTTCACGCCGAAGTTGCGTCACATATGTTTTCCCCGGCGGTTCCGCACCCGTTTTTTTAACGACCGATCGCATTTCGTATATAATTATTTTTGCCGAAGCCCGCAGAGGCGCCCCGCCGCACAATCCGGTGCGGCGGAATGATGCGAGCCCGATTGCCGCGCTGCCGCACGATATGCGCTCGGCAATCGCCAAATAAATTGGGCATTGCGCTCGCTTATTCCAACTTTGGCTGCGCCGAAGATACTGCGTCTCGGAAAAAATGCAAGCAAGCTTGCTTTTTTCTCTCGACTTATTCGTATCTCTGACTTTGTCGAAGATACTCCCGCTCGGCAATCGCCAAATAAATTGGACATTGCGCTCGCTTATTCGAACTTTGGCTGCGCCGAAGATACTCCCGCTCGGCAATCGCCGAATAAATTGGACATTGCGCTCGCTTATTCCCACTTTGGCTCCGCCGAAGATACTCCCGCTCGGCAATCGCCAAATAAATTTGGCATTGCGCTCGCTTATTCGTATCTTTGTCCGATATGGAACGGACTGCAATATTCCCGGGGTCGTTCGATCCCTTCACCCGCGGACACGCAGCACTGGTCGACGAGGCCCTGAACCTGTTCGACCGCGTAATCATCGGCATCGGCAACAACACGGCCAAACGGGGCTTGCTGACCCCTGAGAACCGCAAGCGGCTGATCGACGATTTCTATGCCGCACAGCCCCGTGTCGAGGCACGCATCTACACCGGGCTTACGGGTGAATTCGCCCTCGGAGTCGGCGCTTCGGCAATCATCCGCGGCGTGAGGAACACCACCGATTTCGAATACGAACGCACGATGCAGGCCGCCAATCAACGCATCTACCCCACCCTGACGACTGTGATGCTTTTCACCCCGGCCGTCGTGGCCGACATCGCGTCGTCCACCGTACGCGAAGTACTCGCCTTCGGTCGTACGGTCGAGGAGTTTATGCCCGAAGGAGTCGATATCGAAAAATACCTATGAATATGATGGAATTCACAGCCGAAATGATCGCCGGATTTTTGGGCGGCGACGTCGACGGCGATAAAAACGCCACGGTACATACCGTATCCTCGATCGAGGAGGGCAAGGCCGGATCGCTGGCCTACCTGACCAACCCCAAATACGAACCCTTCCTCTACACGACCGGCGCTTCGATCGTGCTGGTCGACCGTTCGTTCACCCCCTCGCAACCCGTCGCCGCGACGCTCGTGCGCGTCGACGACGCCGGCGCCTGCGTCGTGAAGCTGCTGGAGATGTACAACGCCGCGAAACCCCGCCGCAAGGGAATCAGCCAGCGGGCTTCGGTCGCCGAGCAGGCCGTATTGGGCGAGGATTGCTACGTGGGCGACTTCGCCGTCATCGAGGAGGGCGTGCGCATCGGCCGCAACTGCCAGATCTATCCCCAGGTCTATGTGGGCCGCGGCGTCGAGATCGGCGACGACACGACGCTCTACCCCGGCGTGAAGGTCTACGAGGGCTGCAAGATCGGCAATCGCTGCATCCTCCATGCCGGAGCGGTGATCGGCGCCGACGGATTCGGATTCATGCCCAACGCGGCGGGAGGCTTCGACAAGATTCCGCAACTGGGCAACGTGGTGATCGAGGACGACGTGGAGATCGGCGCCAACACCTGCATCGACCGTGCGAAGACCGATTCGACCGTCATCCGCCGGGGCGTGAAACTCGACAACCTGATCCAAATCGGCCACAACGTGCAGATCGGCGAGAACACCGTATCGTCGGCCCAGACCGGCATCGCAGGCACCTCGAAGGTGGGCAGCAATTGCTTCCTCGCGGGACAGGTCGGCATCGCCGACCACGTGACCATCGGCGACCGCGTGAGGGTCGGTTCGAAAAGCGGCATCGACAAGAACGTTCCCGACGGCGAAATACGCTTCGGCTATCCGGCGCTCCCGGGCATGCAGTACCACCGGTCGGCGACCGTATTCAAGAACCTGCCCGACTTGGCCCGCCGCGTCTCGGAGCTCGAAAAACGAATCGCTCAATCCGAAAAAGAAGCATAACGATGAAAAAGATCCTGCTCTGCGCAGCGACGGCATTGGCATGTGCCGCCTGTGCGAACAAAGACGGTTATACGATCGAGGGCCGCATCGAAGGACTCGAAGGAAAGGTTTATCTGCTCGACGAGGAGCACAACGCGATCGACTCGGCCGTCGTGAAGAACGGCTCGTTCCGGTTCAAAGGCCGGACGCAGGAGGCTGCCATCCGCATGTTGCGCGATGCGCGCGGCGAGGGTGCGACGTTCGGAGCGCTGCTGATCCTCGAACCGGGGCGCATCGTCGTAGCCGACGACCCCGAGAATCCCTACCGCAAGCTGGTGTCCGGCACCCCGTCGAACGACGCCAGCGCGGCCTACGGCGCCGCATCGAGTGCGCTGGTGAAGGAGTACCGCGATCCGGAAACCGACCAGGAGCGCCGCGCGGCCATCGAGGAGGAGTACTCCGCACTCACCCGCAAGAGCGTCGAGGAGAACCGCGACAACCTTTTCGGTGCCTTGATTCTGGCGCAGGAGCTCGGTTACGAACTCTCGGGCCAGGAGTTGCTGGACGAGATCGCCGCCTTCACGCCCGAAATGCAGCGGACCACTCTGCTGACGCAGCTTCGCGAGCAGGCCGAGGCACGGCTCCGCACCGAGGTAGGCCAGCCCTTCATCCCGTTCGAGGCACCGGACGCCGCGGGCCGGGAAATTACCCTGAGTTCGGTCGTCTCGGCGAACCGCTACGTACTGCTCGACTTCTGGGCTTCGTGGTGCGGCCCCTGCATGGGCGAAGTTCCTCATCTGAAGAAAGCCTACGACGCATTCCGCAAGAAGGGATTCGAAATCTACGGCGTGTCGCTCGACAAGGACCGCGACAAGTGGCTGACCGCCGTCGAGCAGAACGACATGCAGTGGATGCAGGTCTGCTCGCTGGAGGCCTTCGACGATCCCGGCGCACGCGCATATGCCGTGCAGGCCATTCCGTCGAACTTCCTGATCGCCGCCGACGGCACGATCGTGGCCAAAAACCTGCGCGGCGAAGCGCTCTACGAAAAGCTCGCCGAGTTGCTGAAATAACGGTCGCAACCATTCGCACGAACGCCGGGGCGGGATCGACATCCCTCCCCGGCTCGATTTCGAAGCATGAACAAACCCGAGAAATACCGCATCATGGGCATCGACCCCGGCACGAACTACATGGGTTACGGCGTGCTGGAGGTCGAAGGCCGTACGCTGCGTTCGGTCGTGCTGGGCGATATCGACCTGCACAAGCTCACCGACCCCTATGCCAAACTGCGCTATATCTTCGAGCGCGTGGGGGCCCTGGTGGACGAATACACGCCCCGCGAGGTAGCGCTCGAATCGCCCTTCTTCGGCGAGAACGTGCAATCGATGCTCAAGTTAGGCCGGGCGCAGGGCGTCGCGATGGCTGCGGCGCTCAGCCGGGGGCTCGATGTTTTCGAATACGCCCCGATGCGCATCAAGCAGAGCATCACAGGACGCGGATCGGCCCCCAAGGAGCAAGTTGCGTCCATCGTTTGCCGCATCCTGACGATCGATGCCCCGCCCCGGCGGCTCGACGCCACGGACGGCATGGCCGTGGCTCTATGCCACTACTACGCCACCTCCAGTCCGCTCGACGCCGCACTGGGTACGGCCCGCATGAAGGGACTGGGCGGCGGCAAGAAAGCCGCCTCGAAGGGCGGTTCGCAGAGTTGGGAGGCCTTTCTGCGACAGCACCCCGACCGCGAGATCAAATAAGGATTTTGGGAGGAGGGGTGAAGCCGCAGCCTATGCCCGGTCAAAGGCCCGGTTTCAGAGAGGCCGTGCAACCCGGTAACAGGGAGAGAATAAAGCTCGATCCTACCTCCGCCTGCATGGGCGACCGACAAGCAACGATCCTGCAAGAACGATATGCGGACGCTTTTAACCGTGCAGCGCTTGTTTCTTCCTAAGCGTCGATCCAATAAAATCATTTTCGGCGGCTGGGGCCGTCGCGCGGAAAGCACAGAGCTAACCCATCGCCTTATAAATCCCGGTCCTTATCCGGGCCCCGAAAATGGCCAGACAAAGCCCGGTATTTCAGATTATGCATTTTTTCGTAATTTTTTTGCCGAAAAATCTGCACGAATCGAATTTTCGCCGTATATTTGCACCCGCAAGCAGGCACCGTAGCTTAATTGAATAGAGCATCTGACTACGGATCAGAAGGTTACAGGTTTGAGTCCTGTCGGTGTCACTACCTATAAATCAATCACTTATCACTTGATAAGTGATTTTTTTGTATATTTTTTTGCTATTTAAACCGATATTGCGCACCTTTATAGTGCGTTACGAGGCATATGCGGTGCGCTATAACACCGCGTACACTTGCAAAAAACCTGCAAAAAAATGGCTACTATTTCATTGAGATTAGACACCCGCCGGGCGAACGCCCAAGGGCTGTTCCCGATTCAGTTCACACTATCGATAAAAGGTCGCACGACCTCTATCGGCACCGGCATATCGATTCGCGCCGAGCATTGGATCGGCGAAATCAACAAAGCCGTTAAGCCGCAATGCCCCAATGCTCGGGCGATAAATGATAGTATCGAAAAATTATACTTCGAGTATTCGAATAGACTTCGTGAGATCGATGCCCGTGGACATGCGTACAGCGTCGCCGAACTGCGTAAAGTTTTGACCGAAAAAAAAGAAGATTCCTCACGCAAGATTCGTTTCATTGATTATATGACTCGATACGCCGAAAGCCGACGGACGGACAAAAGTACAGAGGCCTGTCTGTACACATTGAAGGTGATTAGAGATTTCGCAGGAGATGATATCGCATTCTGCGATATAACGTCCAACTGGTTGAAGGTTTTCGACGTAGAACTGGCAGCCCGCGGCATCTCGACTAATACCCGAGCCATCCATTTTCGAAACATTCGAGCTGCGTTCAATAGTGCGATCAAAGAAGATGTAATCGGGATAGAAACGTATCCGTTTCGTAAATTCAAGATATCAGCGAGTCGCAAAGACAAGGAGGCACTGACAGTCGAGCAGCTTCGGCAAATCACTGCGTATAGGCCTTCATCGAAAGCCGAATCAATCGCCAGAGACTTGTTCCTGTTATCTTTCTACCTGTGCGGCGCGAACCTTATAGACCTTTACAATTTCGGGAAATCGAAGCAGGGGCGAATCGTCTTCGTTCGGACGAAGACGTCGGGCAAAAACGAAAACCCCGTTTCCATTCTTATCCAACCGGAAGCCGCGGCTATCATTTCCGAATATGCCGGCGATACGCTTTTACTCAGATTCGCAGAGGATGCTACCTGTTATCAGACGTTTGCTAATTCCGTGCAAAAAGGCGTGCGCAGAATGGCTCGGCATCTGAATATCGAAGGGCTCACCTTCTATTGGGCCCGTTATACATGGGCGACAATCGCCGACAGCATCGGTATTGCCGAGAAAGAGATCGGCAAGGGTCTCGGTCATGCCGACACATCGATTGCCGGGAAATACTACATAGCCTATGATTGGACGAAAGTCGACCGAGCAAATCGTCAGGTTATCGACTACGTTAACGGAGTCTCCGAGGTGTAATCACACCTCGAAGTACTCCCGGACGAATCGAGGTCGATCAACGTCCTTCAGTTTCTCGACCGCCTTTCGGTAGCACGATAGAGCCATCTTGTCGTTTGCGATTGAAGAAATTTCGTCCGCACCCATATCTTCGGCGATGCTGCGCGCATGATCCGAGTAGATCATGGCAGCGGTAACCCATAGCGCATAAGCGTTGTAATAGGGTTCATCGCACATTTTTCCACCGACCGATTCGACGAATCGGCGGAATGTCTCGAAACTCCAGTGCGGACCTCTATTCCCTGCCTGATCGACAAACCTCGTAACGATCTCCTCGGCTTCGGCCTGCGACAAATAATTCTTCCAGGCCACGGCTTCGAGCTTGTCAAGCCACATTTGCGCCAGGCGGGGATTCGTTGCGACCAACTGCCGGAAGGCCCAACCTTCGGCCCGACCAAAGGCGTGCATTTTCTCGACGTCTTTCGAGGTCGCCATATCCTTGTATAGCTCCTCATAACGTTTCGTAAGGGTCTCGTTCATCGCTTACTCCTTCGTGGCGGTCAGTTCTTTCAATAGCTTTTCGATGTTTCGCACGGAGTCTTCGACACCCGCGAGCCGCTTCTCGGTGGCGGCGCGATCGCGGTAGTCTGTGTCCCATTCCCCAAGGAGATCGGTGCACTTCTCAATCACAGCCTTGTGATGCTCGACCGAGGCTACTGCTTCCTGGCTTTGAACTTTAAGGACTTCTATTTCCCGAGTTATCCCCGCCTTGTTTGTCGAGATCGTCAAGTCTCCCGCGTAGGCTACTTCGAGATTTTCGCAGATCACGAATGTAGCCGTCCGTCCCTCTCGTTCTATCGTCACATCTACGACGCGCTGCGTACTCTGTGCAACCGGCATCGAAAACGACGTCTCTTGTTTCGGCGTTTCGAAATAAGGTTCGGAAACGCGTACGATCTTTCCTTGCGACGCCGCGATCGCCTTGCGATCGAATACGTACACCGGATATCCGGGTCTGAGGTCTTTGAACATGGCATTTTATTTTTTTTAAGTTAAAAGGGAAGAGACCTTGCGGCCTCCTCCCCCGAACGGATCGCCGAGTCTACGCCGCAGGCGTAGTCGTCGTTTTGAGCGCCGCGATAAGCGTCGCGTTCTGCCGCAGCTGGCTGAGTTCAAGCCGCGCGTCGTTGTAGCGCTGCTGCAGGTCTGCCTGCCAGTGGTTGTTCAGCACATCGACAATACGCTGCGTGTTCCGATCTCCAGCGGCGATGATGTCGCACGTCTGCTTCTGCGTGTCGTAGCCGATCTGTGCGAACCCTCGCTCCTGACCTACCGCTACCGTGTTGATCGCGCTTTGCAGCAGATTGGTCTGCTGGCAGGTTGCCAAACGCTGCTCGCAGCAGCAGTCTTGCAACTTCGAGATCACCGAGCTGTTGCCCGACTGAACAGCGTTGATTACGCGCTCGGCGCTGAACCCGATCTGTCCGGCCAGCTTGTCGATGCCGCCCCGAACGTCGCAGATCGACTCGCGAATTGCGCTCAGGTCGCAGCCGAGGCGGTTTGCAACCTCTCGGATGGCATTCTCGTTTCCGCCGATGCCCTGAAGGATCAGATCGGAGTTGTGATTGTCCTGCATCTGATTCTGCAACGCGGCGATCTGCGGATTGCAGCCTCCGTTTTCCAGACCGTTCGCACCCCACATCCGCTGCGCGAACATCATCCACACGAGATAGATGAAGGGGTTGTTCCACTGCCCGTTCATGCCGCCGCCCATCATGGCCATCATCGGCCACATGCCGCCGCCGTCGTTGTCGCGCATCAAAGCTGCCGCCGTCAATGCGCCGTCGTTGCGGTCGGAACAATAAATCTTGTTTACAACTTCTTTTTCGTCCATAGTTGGATAAGATTTCCCGCCTCTGAAACTCTTCGGCGATTGAGGTGATCGCGATTCACTCTGCAAAATTCGTCAAAGACCAGGATACGGGCAATCAGTTGTTTTCAAGACGTTTGCGAATTGCGTTCAAATTAAGTTCAAAAATTTTGCCTCCCTTGGCTTCTCGAATACAGAAATAATTGACTATCCGACATGCAGACTGCCTCGTAATATTTGTATATCGAGCTATTTCCCTGTATCGAAACCCTCGTCGAGCAAGCATGTACACGAATATAAATCGCGCGTCTAATATCTCAGACTTTTTGCTCCCACCAGTGATCTCCTCCGGCGTAATCTCTGTTTCTTGAGAGACGACATCGAGAATATAGGCTAATTCTTCCGATTTCTTCATAACTTCGGGGCTTGGTCGGTATTTCGCAAAACGTAGCCGTAGGCGGTCTTCACGACCTCGACACCCGCACTGCGGTTCGCCCACCGCTCGGTGTAGAAGTCATAATAGTTTTCAAGGCTCGTCCAGATATGCCTGAACCAGCGCCGCACGAGCAGGTGCAACCCCGATGGGGCCCCGATCACCGGCAGGTACAGCGGCCCCCACTTGCGGCTATCCATCGAATGGCCGTACTCGTGATTGATGTAGGGCATCACGCGCGGGTCACGCGACAACAGCGCTTCGCGGTGGCGCTCCGAATAGAAGGCCATCGGGCCGAAGGAGACACCGCCGCCGAACCTGCACGTAAACAACAACACATGATGATGCTTGTAGAGGTATCGGGGCCGGGCGAAGATGCACCACACGCATCCGGCGAGAACCTGCGGGAGTTGCCACAGCCACACGAAGATTTGCAGAAATCGAGACATAAGATTCTTCATATTTGCGAAAAGCATTTGAAAAGCGTGTAAATGTTCAGAGAAACTACCGGCTCCACAGTACGACGCCGACCTGCACGCCCGCCGTCGGCTGGAGACCCCGCGGAGTGTAGGCTACACCGACGCCCGCCGTTACAGCGAATCGCGGGCTGTGCGTGACGACCTGCGTGCGTGTGTGCGTAACTTCGCGTATCAGCGGCTCGATCGTCGGGGTTATCTCCAGCAGCCGGTTCTGCCCCACGACGGCATCGACCGTATAGCGCCCGGTAGTGTCGGACGAGAAGTCTAAATGATACTCCCGCATCCGGAGATAATCGGCAACGATCGCTGCGGTATCAGCCGGAAGCGTCACCCATACGGTGTCGGCGGGTTCGCGCACCGCTACCGGCCACGGCTCCCGCACCGTGACGGTCACGGAAGGCAGCGGCCGGAGTTGCACCGACACACTGTCCCGAACCTCCACGGATGCGATGCCCCGGCGGTATCCCCAGCCGAACAGTAACACTCCGATGACAGCGAGCAGGAGTGCCATTATGCCGATCCGCGTCATGCCGTTATCGGTGTATATGCGTTCTTCACGGCACGCTTCGAGAGCATCTGCCGACGCTGTTGCCCCGAGGTGTTTCGATATCCGATGTGCACCCATACAGGCACACGATTCGCGTCCTCGTCTTCGGATATCAGCTGGTCGAAGTCTCGACCAGCGAGCCATTCGCGGCAGAACTTCTTGAACTCGGCCAGGCGGCCGTTCATCGGCACGAGGTCCGCGGCGTAACCCACGCAGTGGGCCGAGGTCGCCGAGCCCCCGACAGCCTGGTTGAGCTGAAAGCTCCGATACCCCGACGATACTTTCAGTCGCGGCGTGCCCAGCTGCTCGCGAGCGCACCGTATGGCCCACGCCTCACGCAGCGGGTCGAGAAGCAGCGTCACCATCTCCTCGATATGCTGCCGATGTTCTTCCGTCGGAGTGTTGTCCAAGCCTTTCGCCCTGGCTGTCACCGAGCTGGTGAATTCTTCGATCGTGAAATGTTTCATGGGTTAGTTCATTTATTGTTTGCTCGATTCCTCGGAGCCGCATTTACGGCACCGTTCCTTTGCACCGAATGGAGGCATTCGGTCCGGACATCCGACCTTCTCGCATTTCCAGACCTTTAGCACAGCGTTCTGCCGCCGCTCCTCGTTGAGAAGCTCGCGCAGATCATTCGCTGTTTTGTAGAGCCCGTCTATCTTATCGTCCTTGCGATCGTTCGTCGCCCGTTCTTCGAGATACAACTCGCGCCACTGCGCGGCGGCGGCCGCTTCATTGGCGATCTGCTTCTGCCGCTTATTCTCGCGGTAGTACATGAAGACGGAGAAGCCTCCGCAAGAAGCGATAGACGAAATAAGGCTTCCGTAAACGGTGGTCCAGTCCATAGCTACATCGCAAGATATACGGTTACGGCAACGGCCCACACGGGAATGCCCCCGGCGATCGTCACCACGATATCGACCCAATCGGGTCGCGTATCATATACGAAGTCCTTCCACAGAGCTGCTGCCATGACGCAGACTACCGATGCGGTCATAGCCCCGGCGAATGCGACCTCCGAGCCGGTGAACGGTCGTGCCAGCAGAAACGACGCTACGAACACGAGTGCCGCGATATGTACGCCCAGCATATCATGCAATAACTTATCTTTCGGGATAGTACAGAATTTCTCGATGATTTTCATGATGTTGCGATTTCAATGGTTGCAGATATTACGCCGCTTTCGGCGCTGAGGATTACGAGAAAAGAGCCTTGCAGACCGGAGAACAGCATCTTCGTGATCGACGTGCTGTCTCCTTTATCGACCTGTATAGACGAGAGTCGGATATGCTCGGGCATTGTTCCGACTATTGCGGGGGAGTACGACAAAACGAGTTGCACGTCTCCGCTCATGTCCGCATCTTCAAGGTCCGAGACGATCGTCTGAATTTCGCGGGCAGATGAGTCGAGTGCTACGCTATTATTTCCTCCGACTGCAAATGTCAAGGTCGCACGAATGCGACGACGTTTTTCGAGGTTATCGAATCGTCGAGAAACAGCCCACTGGCTGACGACGACACTTGACGAGTTCCCGAAATCGTTCACGACCACAGGCAATTGTCGGTAATCTCTACTCCAGGACAATTCATCGTCGTCCTTGTTGTACGATATTTCATGTATCGACAAACTCGTGACATTCGGGATATCATCATCCACGACCCAAGCTTTCGCGTAAGCATGAAAGACGACACCTCCGATTTTTCGAACGTAGAATTCGGCCGGAATCAACGAGGAAAAAGCTCCGTCATCGATATGACCGATAAAGACGACATGTCTGTTCCGATCGTATTTTTCGGCTATAGCCCGAAATTCGTCCATAGATATTCGAAGTTCCTCCTCATCCGTCTGAGGATTTGACCCATAAGGAATGACGATCACCTCGGCGGCTGACGCGTTGATCGCGTTCTGGAAACGCCCGGCCTCCTCGTCGAAGATTTGGCTGGCATCGGCAACTTTTCTGTCGACGCCAGCCTGGCCGTAAGCGGCCGTCATCTTGTCGTAAATCTTCGGCATTGCCCTATTTCGTTATCTGAATATTGATCGTTCCAGCATTCGGCTTGTTCTTCGAGCGGTAGCACTTGTAGGCAACCCCGTTTACGTTCACCTCGAAAGCCATGTTCACGTTCGGCGTTTCCTGGTAAAGATCGAATTCGAGACCTCCGGCCATCACCTCGGTGATAGACATCGAGTTGGGAACGCAAAGCCATACATAGGTGGCGTTCGATTCGGCGACGGGGATCGAGTACGACCCCACGGCCGTATTGGTGAGAGCTTGTTTCACGAGTCCCGTGACGATAGCGGCCGTTATCTGCTCAGTGACTCCGTCTACCGCATGGCACCCGAAATACTTCGGATAGTAGGCGTTCACGGTCGCCGATGCGGTCTTCGTAACGCCTTTCACTACAGCCGTAAGGTTGTATGTCGTAGTCTCGGAGATCGAGTCTTTGACCGATCCGTCCGCCTTGGCTTCCGAAGTGAGCACCGTCGTGCCTTTCTTGATCGACAGCGACGTAGGAGTTTCGGCCTTGCCGTTGAAACGCGTCGCCCATGTCAGCGTGATCTCTTTCGATACCCCGCGCTCGATCACGGCCGGAGTGCGCGTAAGCGTCGCCGCCGTGTACTGCGTAAATAGCACTTGATTGATATCGTCGATATCCGACTGTTTGGCCAAACCATCGATCAGCAGCGGGTCGTGCTCCGAAACCTCGTCGGCGGCCTGAACCTTATAACGGCTCAGCTTTCCGGTTGCGTCGAGCTTGAATTTCTTCTCGTAAATCCGAGCACCCGAAACAGATTCGATATTCGACCCGTAAGCGCCATCGACAGACAGAATATAGTAGCTGGTTGTTTCTGGTAAAACCGGTTCAGCATGCGCGTACGACGTTACGGCATACGTTTCCACACCGTCGTTGATCGTGATCCGAGGGAATGACCCGGCGGCCAGAAGGTCATGCGCGGCTTTGTTCGTGTCGTTCGTCGAAGTACCCGTAACCGGGCTGACTTGCAAGTCGTACTGCTCTGTGCTGCCGATTTTCTCCAGCACGCTGTCGGTGATTGATAGAGTTTCGTTGGTGTACGTCGCCTTAAACGAAATTTGGTAAACGGCATCGCTGATTTGCCCGATGCCGGTGACTAAATAATACGTTGTGCTTTCGCCTTCGACGATCTCCGAACGCTGGATAGCTTCAGCCGCGAACGGCCATCCTATCGACTCTGAGTCGATGTAGTTGATACGAAGTTTGGTCCCTGTTGTGTTGGCGACAATAGCTTCATGAGCTTCCGCGCTGCCTTGGGAACCCCCAAGCGACAAACTGTTTGAAGTACCGGTAATATGAATTACTAAGCCATTGGCAGCTGCATTTATGTTATGTCTGGCATTTTTTTGATATGCAGGCGATATCTCTGTTTCTTTATTAAATTTCACAGCGTACATATCCTCGAGTGGAATCGAGTGATATGGTTCGATATTACGCTCTGAAACATTGGTATATAACCCAGATCTCTGGTTATTATAAGTAACCCATAATCCTATATAACCATTAGTTACATTAGTGGACCTTGTAAAAACAACCTGTAATGCATCGGAGCCTTTAATAATTAGAAATTTTGCTTTTTTCAGTCTCGCAATATCATCATCGCTTAATGCGTGACCCGTATTCCCTTCTACGATGAACGTTTCCGATTCGTTATTGATCGAAACAGCCCCGATGCGTTCCCACGCATAGTTATCCGGATCGCCAAGAGCTGCTTTGTTCACCCACACGTACTCTTCGTGCGTGTTGTCGTCCGTCCCGTCGGGCGACGGAACAAGGTAAATCGTGCGCGCATCACCTGTTTCGGGTAGCGATGCGACGACCTGAATGTTGAGTTGTGTGTCCACCGGAAGCGCATCCGACTTGATCTTGATCCGTCCGTCGGACCCGACCTCGAAGGCCGCAGCGTTGATCTGGCTCTGGAAAGAGCCAAGCGCGTCGTCTTTTACAGCGTCGGCATCTACGGCGACGGCATCTACTAAAGGATGCCCGTAGTCGGGAACCATTTTTCCATAAATTTTCGGCATAACAATAAATTTTAATTATTTGACTATTTGAATATTGACCACTCCGGCATTCGGCTTATTCTTCGAGCGGTAGCACTTGTAGGCAACCCCGTTTACGCTCACCTCGAAAGCCATGTTCACGTTCGGCGTTTCCTGGTAAAGATCGAATTCGAGACCTCCGGCCATCACCTCGGTGATAGACATCGAGTTGGGAACGCAAAGCCATACATAGGTGGCGTTCGATTCGGCGACGGGGATCGAGTACGACCCGACGACCGTATTGGTGAGAGCCTGTTTCACGAGTCCCGTGACGATAGCGGCCGTTATCTGCTCGGTAACTCCGTCTACCGCATGGCACCCGAAATACTTCGGATAGTAGGCATTGACCGTCGCCGAGGCTGTTTTCGTGACGCCTTTCACTACAGCCGTAAGGTTGTATATCGTAGTCTCGGAAATCGTGTCTTTGACCGTACCGTCCGCCTTAGCCTCCGAAGTGAGCACCGTCGCGTCTTTCTTGATCGACAGCGACGTAGGAGTTTCGGCCTTGCCGTTGAAACGTGTCGTCCATGTCAGCGTGATCTCTTTCGATACCCCGCGCTCGATCACGGCCGGAGTGCGCGTAAGCGTCGCCGTTGTGTACTGCGTAAACAGCACCGTGTTGATTTCGACGAGCTCTCGCGTCACAGCAGCCTGCGACATGGCCGCATCGGTCCGGTCACCGGGTTCCTGGACGAGTTCTATCGAGCCGCCGCCTTCGAGCATTCGCCAATTCGCAGCCTTCACGAACTCCTCGGCCGATGCCTCGCCAGCGAACTGTCGCGTCTGCCATCCGTTCGCGCCCTTGAACGTGAGAACTACGCCGTCGGCTACCGCCTCGGTAATTCCGGCATTGATAATTGCGGACGCCGCTTCGACGATACTGCCGAAGCTCTTGTCGGTCGACAGCATTCGGTTGACATTATAGACGGCATCGGCCGCGACGTCTACCCATTCGCAATCGAAATCTCGATCGCTTTTCTTCGCGAGGACCTGCCCGGTCGTACCTCCGGGAGGAACTCCGACGCCGTCACGGCCGACACTGGTGCCGACTCCTACGCATACATGAATGTCTCTACCCGCCATGCTATCTCAGTTTTACGACTCGACCGATCACCGTTTCGGCAATATCCATCCACTCTTCTGTCGATAGGAAGATCGCCAGCGTTAATTCCCCGGGCGACAGCCGTGCGGTTGCGGCGCGGTCGACGTTAAAATAGAACGCGTTGTTCGCCGCGGCGCGGCGTTCCACGACAAAGTCGTCGCCCTCCTCGGACGGCACGCCTCCTCGCAACCTGTCGCCGAGAGGCGTTGTCGAAACTTGACATCGAACGCCCAGTCCGGTTATGTCCATCGGCTCACCATCGCAGCCGGTATCTTCGCCGCAACCGCATGCGGCGATACGACCGTCAGCCCTACGATAGATCATTACGGTAACGCCGAAGCTCTCTCCGGCGATGATCTCTATCTTGTTATTCATATTTGTTCACGGATTTCGTCAAACAATTCTCCTCGAACGACAGGCAGTACAGCTCGCGCCGTAAACCGTCGTTCGACAGTCCCAGTGCATAGACTTTCTCGCCGCATACTGCCACCCCGTACACTACCGGTAGTGAGATATGATAGTTCTTCCGACTCTTCGTGTCGACGCACCAGACCTCGCGCACCGCAGCTGACATCGTACGGCGCACAGTCCACGCAGCGATCTGATTGTTGCACACTACGTCATCGATCACGCCCGATCCGTCGTATAGGCCATACGACACGCTCGTAGCGTGCAGCTTCAGCCCATAACGATAGCCGATATCGAGGATGCGATCTTCGCCGACCAGCTTCAGAAGCAACGTATCGGATATGTTCAGCGCCGGCCACTGATCGTTCGATACGGGATCGCTAGGGTCGTTCACCGCCAGCAGCGTATCGGACGCATGAAGCTCGTAACTATGCCACCAGGTCGAGTCGGTAAGGTCGTCTACCAAGACATAGCCGTTGGCCATCAACAACAGACGAGTCGCCACTGCCTCGAATTCTTCGAGGGTCAACAACTCCATATCCTTCGAGAATACGGTGACGGTAGTTTTCCCGGGGGTCTTCTCGGTGTCGAACGACACCCACACCCCGCGGTCGGCGTCGTAGATCGCCGTTGCGAAGTTCAGCGCATCGGAGTACTCCGACGCCACGGTCGACAGCACCCCGCCCACGTTGTCTATGGCATAGAGTTCGTTCGTGTCGACGATCTGCACGGCAACCGAACCGTAACCCTTGCGGATATCGATCTGCTCGCCTCTATAACCTAATATCGCCGGCTTCCCGATCACCGTATCGTAAAGCCATACCTGCGACACCCCGTCTTCGGGGCCTACGAGGAGTACCAGTACGTCGTTCAGCGAGGCTTTGATATGCGGCTTGTTGGCGAACGATTCAGCAACATGCCATTTGAAGGGCTCGACGTAACGCGTCGTGTCGAGCAGTTCGCGCAACTGAACTTTGTAGATTTGCCGCGACGCGAGCAACTCCAGCGAGTTGATGTAGTAGACTGCTTTCGTGAACTTGTAATCGGCGAACAACGTATTCATATCGACCCCCTCGGGGCATCGCAGTTCGCCGTAGAGCTGTCGCGCGATGTTCGATCGCAGGCGGCGGATATCGTCGGTCAGAATACCCATCAGTGTGCCGCGCTCTACGGGCGCTACCCATCGTTCGATAGGTGTTTCGTCTGCGTTGATAAGTACGGTCGGGATGATCGTCTTTGCATCGGCGACATGTCCTCCGTCGCGGGTAGGGATCGACCATTTGCAATCCGCCGATCCGCTGCCGATTTCCAAGGTCAACCCCTTCATGTCGGACGTCGCTTCTCCTTCGCGGCCCTCCATCTCGATCTCGGCAATAAATAGTCGGATAGTTCTGCCTGCGGCAATCGTCTCATCCGTGCGATCAAAGAAAGATGCGAGTCCGAGCGTTACCGTACCGTCTTGCGTCGATACGATATCGGGAATATTTGTGATTTCGAAATCGAATTTCTGATTCTCCAGATTTTTATACGGATAATAATCTGTCGCCGATTCTTCTGACTTCGATATCTTCGTTTTGGGTAGATCATCCGACGACGATACCCATTTTTTTTGTTCGAGATTCCAAAACCGCACCGTCGCACCCGATTTGCAGAACGGGGCGACGCGTACCCATATATCGTATGTTGAACCGTTGTATATCGTCTCCGATAACGAGACGGTTGCCGACCGTCCCGGAATCACGTTCGACATATCGAGGCGCGCCCATCCTCCGGGGAACAGCTGTTCACCGGGTAGTAATCCGCCCAAAATCGTTCTGAACAGTGCTCGATCTTTAAAGAAACGACGCGACGCGTTGAACGTCAACCAGTTATCCGCCAGGTAATACAATTCGTTCTCGTCGATATCATCCACATCTACCGACACCTCGGCGCTCTTATAAGGAGCAAGGAGATTCAATTCGGTCGACGAGTTCATGTCGCATCCGCCCTTCCAGAACTCGCGGATCAGCGGCTCCGGAGTCCCGCCTCCGGGCGGGGTTCCGTCGTCGAGCAACCACGGGCGGCGGTAGTCGCGCAGCGACATGATACGGCGGATGTGGAACTGCCCGCCGGCCTGGAAGACCTGCGCGTTGAAAGTCTGCGAGCAGATTTCCAGGATGTCGCGCCATGTTGCCTCGGGCTTCGTCCGGTAGATGCGGGCCGTATCGATGCAGATCGAGAAGAACGACGGCGCAGCCTCGGCCGACTGATCATCGATCAGCCCCGTCCATTCGATGCACGGCATGTCGAGGCCGAGCAGCTCGAACAGCTGGGTATAGAGGTAGTAGAGCGAGTGCACGCCCGTATATTTCGCACCGAGCGCATTGCGGAAGGGTATCGCGTTGAGAATCGAAAGCCCGTCGGTCGCCGATATCGTCACGACGTACGGCGGACGTGCGAAGCTCTCCTTGTAGCTGTTCGCGGACAGGAAGCCGCGCCACAGGAATCGCTTCTCGGGGTTGCCCTGAGCATCGTCGCGATACTCGTAGATCGTCATGCGGAACTGCCGCGGGTCGGTCGTGAACAGATCGAGATAGGCCATGTCGTCGACACACAGCACTTTCAGCGTCACCGTACTACCCTTCACGGCCGTATACTCGGCATCGTCCGTGCCGCCCCATTTGATGGTAAAGACGTCCGAATAGGGACGCATCCGGTGCACCGTAGCATCGGTCTCGGCCACGGCACCGCGCTCTTCGATTTCGATGCGGTAGAGCAACCGCCCGCGCATCTTCGATCGATACTCGCAAAGATATTTCAAGCCGTATGCCGCCATTATGCCAGAGCGTTTACATAGGTTATGCGCGCATCTTCGCGTCGGATGGACAGAAGAAGATCGGAGCCGCTGAGGCGGAATTCTCCGCCGACGAACTCGATGGCCTGACGCCCCAGTCCGTACTGGCGCAACTTCGACAGCGGGGCGATTACTTCGGGGTCGCTTCCGGCGCCCTTGTTGTCGCCCACGAGCGCCATCGTCGGGCCGTAGGCCAGACCTCCGTTCGCCAGTGCTACACCCTTGCTCGCACGTTTGTTGAAGGCGCTAATCAATGCAGTTCCGGCCGCGATGGCGGCGATACCGGCGAGAATGCCAGTCACTGGATTTGACCACAATTGCTTAGCCGTTTTCTTCAGAATTAGCATTTGGGCAGAAATCGTCACCATCATCTTTCCGAGGTTCACCAAGAATTGTCCGATCACTTTACCGAATGAGGCCAGCAGGTCGTCGAATGTACTGTCGCCTGCGAAAATACTACCGAGGCCTTCGCCGATAGATATCGCCAAGTCTGAAAATGCAGCCTGAATCACAGCCGATATTTCCTGTATCTGACTGACCAGATTAGTCACATATTCTTTCTTAGCTTGTTCGAACTGGAGCAAAGAAGTAGAAGTATATGGTTTTAAAACATCTTGAGGAGATTCGAGGTTATCCGAAGACAATACATTCGACGAAGGCTTCATGGATAACGACTTGTAAAATAACTCCGATTCGGCTTTTTGCAAAGCAGCAGTGTATTGCGAAAACTCCTTAGCCAGTCCGCGCAGTCGTCTAACCTTTTCCCTCTGTTTCTCGATTATGTCGTCCGAAAATCCCCAAGATAGCCCGAGACCTTCATCTCGACCGCCCTGTATATGATCGAGATACGATTTTGTAACTTTAAGCTCCTTATTAATTTTCCGAACCTGCTCTACATCGGTAGCTTTGTTCTTGGCTTTTTCTAATTTGGAAATCTGCTTTTGAATAGCTTCGATAAGCCCGAGAGACGAGGCATTTGAGATATCATTCAATTTGGTTTTGAGCCGGTCAAGTTCGTCGTTGATCGCAACGATTTCGGCCTTAGATTTCGCCGCCAGCTTTTTTTTCTCGAGTTGTTCTATTTGAGATTTCAAATCGCTGATAAGGCCTACTTCGCTTTCGTCTACAACCGTAATCGGAGTTATCGACTTTTGATACTTAAGAGCTTCATCGATAGCCTTAACCATCTCATACGAGTATTGCAGTTCGGCATTCGCTTTTTCTTTATCCTTTTTATAGCCAGCGAATCCCATTACGTAAGCAGGGATGTAGTCGGCTTTGAACGGATTAAGGCGCTCGGATGCCCGATTATATCGATCGAGAGCGGCCTGGTTTCGGGCCATATATTCAGCGCGGCGCCGTTCAAGCTCCTTGATAGACACCTCGCTATCGATCAATTTCTTAGCCTCTTTCGATATCCGATTGAACGACGCTTTCTCGATCGATTTGTTCATGGCATAAACTGCGCCCGTTGCGGCAGCCAATACCGCGACAGCAGCCCCCAGCGGAGATATTACAGCCGCTAATGCCGAGGCTAAATAAGGCAAAGAAAGTGCAAGTATTCTAATCGTGAGCGCCGCAGGTCCAGCGACCGCAGCAAGTCCGGCAATGACGGTAATGACAATCTTCGTTGCTGGAGGTGTTTTCTGAAAATCAATGACCAGTTCTTTAAGCCATTTCGATATACTCTGAATGATCGGCATCAACACCTTTCCGAACTCCTCAGCGAGGTCACCCACGGCACCTTTCAATTGCTGCATCGGACCCAGTCCGGTATCAGCCGCAGCCTCGGCGAATCCTTTGTATTTGCTGAGGACAAAATCAATCGCGGCGCCCGCCTTCAACTGTGCAGCAGTAAATTGCTTAATCTCCCCGATTGATTCTCCCAATTCGCCGGTAGTACCGGTTAACGAACTGTTCAGATATTTCACGGCGCTTTCGAAAGATATACTATCGACAGCCGAGGACAGCTGCGCAGCAGCTTCTATAATACGGTATATCTGGCCCTCGGTACGACCTGCTCCAGCCAGAAAGGCCTGCTGAGCGATAATATCCTCATCACCGAACAGCGACCGCGATTGCAATTCACTCGCCGACATCAACAGACGTTGCTGCACATCCTGCCGACCTTTCAGCGCAACGAGTAGTTTCCGTTCGGCCTTCAACTGCTTATCGGCAGCCGACACCGCAACCCCCGCCGCGAGGGTCAGCGGGGCAGTGACGTATTTCGACCAGGCCATTCCGAACGTCTTCAAATCCCTCTGAAGCAGGTACAGCTTTTTCCGAACCGACGTAGCCATCTTCTCAGCCTCGACGGTATCGAAGCCAAGCTTGATGAAAAGTTCGGCTATTTTCTTTTTTGCCATGATTCGAATTTTTTTACGGTTTCGAGCGCATCGGAACGCATCTGCTCTAACTCTTTGCGGGAGGTACGGCGGCGCTGCGCCCGAGGCTTCTCGTCCCACGGCAGGGGCAGGACCTCCGCAGGGCCTTGCCCTTTGAGGTCGACGAGCCCCGACAGCGCTACGAAACTGGCCCACCGCTGGATATTCATCGCAGTGCGATAGTCGTCCTCACGCCGCCGCATGAACCCCTGTTCGGCCGCGTCGAACTCTGCGAGGGTCATATCGTCGAACTCCGAGGGGGCAAGCCCCATCATTCCGACGCCTACGGCATAGAGCCGCCGGTAGGTGACTTCTTCGCCTGCGGCTTTCTGGCGGCGACCATGCCCGCGCGTTTTGTCGGCGCCGCCTTCGTGAAAACCGCGGAACCGTCGCCGAGAGAGGCGCGGAACAGCTCGATGAACCGCGACAGCAATGCAGGGTCATCATCGATCAGATCGACCACATCGTCCTGGGTATAGACGTGGGGTGTGCCCGACTTACGGGCGCCCTCGGTCATTGCCACAGCCGACACGCGGGTCACCATGTCGACCAGCTCGCTTAGATCGAGATCGGGCATCGTGAACTCGCGCGCCAGCTTGTCGATCGACATGCCGAGAGCGTCGGCCGTCGTTGCGATCGTTCGAATGCCGAAGTTCACCGGATAGGTGCGGTCGTTACTCGTAATCTGCTGCAACATCGTCGACGGAGGTTTGGTGGGGTTCTTCCGACTGAGGCTTGGCCACGACCGACGTGTCGATGGCTTTCAAACCGTATCCTTTGAACGAAGCGCGGTAGGTCGCCTTCTGTGCGACGGATTCGCTGACCTCGAAGCTCTCGATCACGCACTTGGTCGTGTAATCGCGCGGGGTAGTCCCGGCAATGGCGATGCGGGCGATGATATCGACCTCCTGACCGGTGAGCGCCTGGGCGATCATGTCGGGCGTGTCGAGAGCATCGGTTTCGCCGTCGGCAGCCTCTCCCTCGCGGATGCAGACGAGACCGTCGACCGACGCCGTGAATGCGACGTTCGTGAGCTCGTACTCCTTACCGTCCGTATCTTTCGTCTCCCACTCCTCGAACTCGGGAGTAATCGTGAACGTGTGCGTCTGTGCATGGTAGACGCTCTTGTCGGCGGCAAGCATCGTAAGGTTGCGGCCGTTTCCTGTTTTCATGGTCATAAGATAGAAAATGTTAGATCGTAATTCGAAATTCTTTCCGCGTCGAAAAAGCGATATCCGCGCGGACCTTGGAAATAGAACGCATAGCCGTTGCGCTGCGCGCCGTCGAGCACCTCGACGACCCGATCGGCCAAGCGTGCCGCTTCGGCCTTCGTCGCAGCGAAGACCGATACGGTCGTCGTCACGACGTCGCCTCCGTTGCCGTCATACGTCGGCGAGGGCTCCGCCGATTCCGTATAAACGGCATACGGCAAGCCGACGGGCGGCGGCACGACCTCCGGATATATCTTATCCGAAGGCAGTACGGCCGTCAGCATCTCGACCAGTGTGTCCGTCGCTCTCATCCCTTAGGGTGTTTTGCCAAATATTTGTCCACTTCTTTCGAAAGCGTCTCAGCCATTGTTCTGACCGACTCCTCCGACGAAACATCAAACGCGCGATCCATGAACGGATTCGCCTTCATGCCTCGCGCCGTCTTTATAAAAACGGTGTTCCCGCCTTTGGCCGTTCCAGGTCCGCTTCCGTCGTTGAACGCCAGAAACTTTTTTTTGGTTGGCTTCCGATCCTTAGTGCCGTCATGAACGAATCGTCCGTAGTAGAGGTTGTATTTACCAGACTTGTAATCCTCAAAAATAGGCGCTACGGCTACGGGGATTCTGCCGGGATGCCAGTCCTTGCGGAGCGAAATGACCTGAATAGCATTCGCCAAAGCCCCCGTACGCTTCGGGACAAATCCCCGTGCAGCCTTAGCAATCGGTTCACCGGCTGCCTTGAGGCCTTTGCGACCGATTCGCTTTACGATATGTTCCTGCAAGTTAGCGAAGGCTTTGATCGTCCGTTCGTAGCCTTCGAGTTTAATACCCGCCATCGAATTGCAGATCGCTAATGGTGAACAGAATGTGCAGCGTTTTGCGAAAGCCCTCTTCGTATACGCCTTCGATCGGGCGTCGGCGTCCGTCGATCTCGATCAACAGGTCAGGCGTAACGCCCCGAATGTAAGGGATCGACAGCACGGCGCTGTTCTCGTGAACGATGCGCGAAGCATAGAGGTTCTCGCGGCCTCCGCTCTCCGTCTTCGTGCCCCACACGTGACGCCACGGCGTCGGGTCCCCGACGATCTCGCCGCCGGCATCCTGCGACCGAGCGGGTCGCAGCAGCAATGCCTTAGTCGTTCGCGCCATAGGGCGACATGCGATAAGGCCGCAGGAGCCGTTCGGCAGTCAGCGGCAACGAGTTCACGGAACGTCCGATGATCGCATCTCCGTCGGCTTCGCAGAGGGTCCCGGCCGTCAGCTGTACAGCTGCCTCGATGCTTCCGGGCAGCACGATGCCGTCCGCATGCTCGGGGACGCGCAGCACCACGTCGCGGTAGTCGTCGTAGCCGCACCACGCTTCGACCAGCAGACGGTTGCGCGTCCGCGTGGTCGAGAGGGCGAGGGACCTGTAGATATCGAGATACGTACAGTCTTCGGAGGCGATCAGTTCGTAGTCGGCAGGATCGAGCGTCGCCAGGTTGTCGTCGGCGTCGTAGTAGCGCACGGCCACGACTTCGAGCACGGGAGCCGTCGGAATATCGAGGCATGCCGAGGCCTCGGCGAATCCGAACGTCACAAGGCTGCGCACGATGATCCGCCCGGTGAACTGCTCCGCGATATCGAATGCCGCATAGACATTGCGGATCGCGTTTTCGTAGAGTTCGCCGTCTTCTGGGACCATACGCATCTGCGTGGCGATGATCCGCTCCGCGATATGCCGCGGATATTCCTTCTGCTTCCGGGCCGTAATCATAGCTATTCCGAGGCGCTGGCTGCGTGTACGAGTTTCTTGACGGGATGCGTCCCGGCGTCGATCAGCGCACCGTCGAGGCGCGCGAATCCGAAGAACCCGACAGCGAGGTTCGCGGCCAGTGCTTCGTTCAGGCGCAGAATCGAGAAGCTGCGAACCATGCGGATGCGGTACTTCGACAATTCACCGAAGAGCACCGAGGCTTTCCCGGCGCCGATGTCGGGCATGTCGTCGTTAAGTACGTAGCCATATCCGGCAATCGTCGCGGGCAGGTCGCCAGCGAGGCTTTGCTGCCAAAGGTAGCGGCCGTCGTTGTCCTTGAGCTTGGCCAGCGCAAACAGAGTCTTGCGATTGAGCATGAAACGTCCGTTGCGCGCGTAGTTCGAGTCGACCGACTCGATCAAGTCGTAGAGGTCGTCGGACTTGATCGACGTAGCTGCTGCCGCTACGTCGGCATCCGTCGCCGCCGTGACGATACCCTGGGGCTGGTTCGAACCGGTACCCGTCGTCAGATGCTCGTTGGCGCCGCGGCTGAAGCTGACGGACATCAGGTCGCCGAAGATCGTTTCGAGCGAGAACGCCGAATCCTGGAGCAATTCGTAGGAGACCGGCACCAGCGGCGTGCGATAGGTGTAAGCCTTCATGACCTTCGACCCGAACGTGTAGGTCGTGGTCGGCGTCGAGCTATACTCCGAGATGATCGTCGCCTTCGATGTGGTGTCGTTGATGGTCGGCACTGCCAGGTCGGCACCCGTCGCCGTGGAGAACACCGTCGCGGCCTCGAACATCCCGCCGTAGCTCTTCAGGGCCGTCTCGACGTAGGACTCCAACGTCTCGGGTACGATCACACCGTTGCCCTGCCCGGTGAGGGTGAGGCCGACGGTTCCGGCACGGACCTCGTTGCGGGGCGCCAACGCAGCGCGCTCCTCGGCCGAAAGGCCAGCTTCGCCGCCGCGCAAGTACGACAGGAACGCTTTGCCGTAGCGCTCGGCGGCATCGCCCTCCGCCGGGTTGCGTCGCTCCTCAGCCTGCTGGGCCTGGCGGCGCTCCATGTCGAGGAATTGCTCCTCAGCGTCTACGGCACGGTCGGCCACGTCGTAGGCCGCACGCAATTCGTTCCACTTCGCCTGCTCCTCGGCCGTCATCAAGCGGCCGTCGGTAGCCTTACGCAGATCGTCGATCTGCGTAAAGACCTTCGAACGGGCTTCTTTCAATTGTTTGATTTTGCTCATTTTTATTATTCTTTTAATTCCAAAAATTGGCAATAACGGGCGTTTATAATAGACGAGATATCCGATGCGATCAAGTCTCTTACATCTTGCTGAATTGAGAGCTTTAAGCGCATCAAGGCCTCCGTATCGGGATATGCCGGATAGACGACCAGCGAGGTATCGTAGAGCTTAGCGATTTTCAGCACCGTGCGTTCGCTCATCTCCAGCGCGTTGCTGTTGTCGGCATAAGCCCATACATCCTCCGCTACAGAGAAACGGAAGGAGCACTGCGAGATATCGCCGCGGCGCACGAGTTCGAGCATCTCATCCCCCCGAGCGGTGTGCGGGGCCTCGAAGGAGAACCGCAGACCGTGATCGTCGATCGACAGTTGTAACGTGCCGCTCGTCGTGCGGGCCAGCAGGTCGTTGATCGAATGGTTGAAACACATGATGACATCGGACATATCGCAGTCATCGAATGCATGGCGGTCGATCTTCTCTTTGAACCACCCGTTAATCGGGTCGCTCCACGAGTCGAACACCGCGGCATAACCTACGATCGTGCGGCTGGGCGTCTCGTCCGCACGCTGTTCGACCCGGAGCCCCGCGACGCGGTTCCGCACCTCCAGGGAGAAACTATCTGAACTATTCTTCTCCATTAGAAACGTTTTTTACAGATTGCATATTCGATTGTACGAAGAACTCATCGCCGCGGTCGTAGCGATTCATCTCTTCGAGGTCCCGAATTTCGTTCGCCGACATAGCCCCGATCAGATTCATGTTCTTGTAATACTCGGAACGCGTCTTCGCGTCGCCGCGCAGCAGTCCGTTGAGTCCGAAACGAAAGTAATATTCGTCGAACTCGTCATCGCGCAACAGCTTGCGGTTGAACTCCGATTCGAGATTATTGATGTAGGGCATCAGACAATACTGGACGAACTCCATGCCCTGATGCTCGATGTTGTTGTTCGTCGCCCGATCGAGGTCGGCGATCATGTGGGGCGGCACGCCGAAGATCGTGGCGATCTCAGTCTTCTGAAACTTCCGCGTAGCGATGAACTGCGCATCCTCGGGCGGAATCGATATCCGCTCGTAAGTCATGCCGCCTTCGAGCAGCATCGGCGTGTGGGCGTTGTGCAAGCCGGTCGCCTGCTCGATGATTTGCTTCTTGAGGCGATTGTAGGCTTCGTCCTTCAGCTCGCCGGGGTACCTGAAGACGCCGGACATATTGCCGCCCTGATTAAAGAACTTTTCGCCGTAAATTTGCGCAGCCATCGACAGCGAAAGGTTGTCGCGGTGCACGGCGATCGGGCTCTTGCCCTTGTATCCGTTCGTCGAAAGACCCCGCAGGTGTATCATGTCGTCGCAGGCAAGCAGTTCGCCCGTGGCGTTGATCCGATAGAACAGCGCGTCCGAATCGGTGCGAATCGGTTCGACTTCGATAGGATGATAGAGCTTCAGCCGCTCGGGGCGATACATCCGGTCGCGGTAGATGCGGGCATAGCCGTTTCCCCATAGGGTGCACGACACCATCAAATGCTGCATCAACTGCGCGCTGGTCGTGTAGTCGTTCGGACGACGCACGACCCAGTTGCAAGGATGGTTGTTGTCCTGAACGCGCCCCGCATCGGTGCGCTTGTAGAGGTGAATCGGTAACGTGCTTACCGTGTCGGATAAAATACGAACGCAAGCCCATACCGCAGAAAGGGCCAGCGATCCCTCCTCTGTGATATACGGCTTGCGTACGTTGTCTAATACGGTCTGCTCGGTCAAAACCTTATTCAAGGCCTGTTCGATCTCGGAAAGAGCACCACCACCCGTACTAACCGGGGCTACTGCCGCTTTCTTCCGTTTCTCGATTATCCCGAATGGCCACCGCATCGTCGTTCAATTTTCGGCAATGTACATCGATATTCGATTTCGAACCGTAAACATTGTTAACATTCTTACGATTTTTTTTTCGATGGCGCGACAATACGACTTGGAAAGCGCGCCATTCGGAGTATCGGAATCGACCGAAGATCGCCGCGTAGCGATCTTCGAGGGCTTCGTACGCCTCACGCCGCGTGGCGTAGAGCGGTTCAAGACGCAGGAAGTATTCGATGAATCCGGCCGCGGTCGACAGTTTGCGCACCGCATCGGCCATCGGTTGGAGGGCCGACAACTCGGCCAGCACGTCGTCGCGCCGAGTCTGCGTGTCTGTTGTTCGTTTCATAAGAATCTCATGCCTCGCTTGTTGTACGGATTGCTCTCCTCCTTGGCCTGGGCCGTCATCCACTCACCCAGACCCATGATCGACGCAACGATGCCGTCGATCTTCTGCGACGATTTGGCCTTGTCGGGCTTGATATTTCCGGCCGGATCGGTCATGACGACCGTCGAAGCCAGCATCCAACGCAGCACGGGGTTGCCGAAGTGTTCGACTTTCCCGGCAAGAACGAGTTTCTCGAACTCCTTGGTCGGTGCCGACATCGAACCGTAACCCTGACCGAAGGGGGTGAATGTCAGACCCTCGTTTTGCAGGTCGATGATCGTCTGCGAGGAGTTCCATCGGTCGAAAGCGATCGAACGCACATCGTAGCGCTCGTTGATGCGCAGGATGTCGGCCTGCACGAAGTCGTAGTCGACGATATTGCCGGGGGTCACGATGACGTATCCGTCGGACACCCATCGGTCGTAATTGATATTTTCCTTTCGTATTTTTTCCAGCATCCGTTCTTCGGGAATCCAGAAAAAAGGAAGCAGCTGGAAGCGGTCGTACTCGTGGAAGACCAGCACGTAGGCCGTGATATCGGAGACGTTCGAAAGGTCGAGACCTCCCCAGCACTCGCATCCTTTGAGGTCCTCGGGCGACGTATCGCCGATGCACTGCATCCACGCATCATCGAGTATCCAGGTGCGTTCTGCGTCGACCCACATGTTCACGTTCTTGGTCATGACGTTACGCACCGCCTCGGGGCGGTTCTTCGCGTCCTTCACTTGGTCGGCGAGGTACTCCGGCGATATCGACACTCCGAGGTTGGGGTTCGACTTAATCCACATCCGCGGGTCGTCCCACTCGGACTTGTCGTCCTGCGTGTAGATGATGCCGAACAGGGAATCGTCGCGGTTCACGCCCCGCAGCACCTTGATGACGTTATCACGATAGGCGTAGCAAGCGCCCGACTTGTTGAACCCGGCCGTCGTGATGATGAACATCAGCGGTTGCTTGCGGGCGCCGAATGCCGACTTGATGACGTCGAACATTCCCGAATCCTTGTGCGCATGGAACTCGTCGATGATGCCGCACGAAGGGTTGAGACCGTCGTGCGTACCGTAGTCCGAAGACAGAGGCTTCATCATCCCGCCCTTCTGCTCGTAAACAATCGATCCTCTGTAAGGCGTCAGGTACTCCTTCAGGGCCGTTGCCCGCACGATCTCCACCGCATCGGAGAAGCAGATTTTCGCCTGATCCTTCACCGTAGCGGCCGAATAGACCTCCGGTCGGGACTCGCCGTCGGCGAAAAGCATGTAGAGACCGACGCCCGCCGACAGCGCCGTCTTGCCGTTCTTGCGGGCGATCTCGATGTAGGCGTATCGGAATCGACGCGTGCCGTCGGCGTTCTTCCATCCGAAGATGTTCCACAGCACGAACTGCTGCCACGGTTCGAGCCGGAACCGCTGTCCGGCCCACTCGCCCTTCGTGTGTTTGAGCTTCTCAATGAAGCTAATCGCGCGCATTGCGGCCTTCTTGTCGAAGTACCAACCTTTGTCGAGGGCGTCGCGCAGGTCCTCGAAGTAGCGTTTCACGGCAAGCCGCACGTACTCGCACACGACGATATTACCCTTGACTACATCGTCGGCATAGCTCTCTGCCGGATATGTCTTGCTCTTAGCCATCACTACACCTCCTCGAATTCAGCAAAATCGTTCTCGGACACCGCATCGGACATCAGCGACGTGACACGGCTGCGGCTGGCCGGGGTCATTCCGAACTCCGCAGCGAGTGCCTTCGCCGTAGCGAGTGCCGACTCGGCGACTTTGCGTTTGGGGTTGACGACCGTTGACGTGCCGAACTTCGTCTCCACGTCGATCGTGTAGCCCTCCTTTTCCAGGTCGCGCATCATGTCATGATAAAGTGCGATTTCCCGGGCGTACGACACGAGCAAGTCCACGCCGACGACATCAAGCAAATTTTTTGCGATAAGCTCCGAGGCTACGACCTCGAATACCTTCTTCGCCGTACCCTTCAATCCCGATTTCGGAATCGACACGACGGCAGTGCCGGCCATCTGCGTGCCGCCGGACATCCGGCACGGCTGGTCCGTCCCCCTCAACGTCTTCAGCTGGTCCGGCAATTTCTTCCGTCCTTTTCCCATTTTCTCCAATTTTGCATGCGCGAGTTGACGATTGGGGCAGCGGTTGATATCGACGGGGCCCGAAAGAATTCCGACCCCCTACCCGTATCATTTCGCACTATTCGTTAAAATATTTAATAAACTAATTAATAAATAGATAGCTTCGTCCAGTAATTCCGTGTACTCGGACCATCCCCCGCGTCATTCGTTCAATATCATATCCCCGATACGACGCGTCGGCGAATCGTGCAGCAAGCGGCGTCGATGCGCCATATCGACATAGATACGCGTCGTGTCCGTCTCGCTGTGTCCCATCATATCGCGCACCGATTCGATATCGTAACCCTGCTCGATCAACAAGCATCCGAACGTATGGCGCAGCGAATGTGCCGTGAACTTCGGGTTGTCGATCCCGATCGCACGCAGACGCAGCTTAACGATGCGGCTGATCGTGTGGCGCACGATACGATTGTTGCAGTGGATGCGATGCGAGACGAACAGCGGCGAAGTCATTGTGAACTGACGATCGGCAATATATTCTTCGAACCACTCCACCGTCTTCGGATGGAGAACCACCGTGTCGTCTTTCGACAAGTGCCCTTTGCGCTGCACATAGAGGACGGGCTCGCCCTCACGCAGATCGAAGTCCCCAATATCGATACGCTCGATCTCGCACGTGCGCAGCCCGTTGAACAGCATTAGCGAGATCAGCAGACGATCGCGTCGTCCGATCATGGTGTCGGGTGCAATGCTATCGAGCAGCCGGGCCGCCTGCTCAGACGTCAGCGGCAGTTTGCTGTAACCGGCGCGGCGCTTGCTGCTCTTGATCCCTGCGGCGATGTTGTTATAATAGCGATGCCGATCGCAATATGCGTAGAAGAGCTTCACGATCGTCACCAGCGAGCTGACCGTATACGGGCTTTTCGAGCGCACCAAATAGTCTTTGAACAGCAGAACGTGCTGTCGCTCGGGGTTGCGCTGATCGACCTTGTTGGCAGACAGCCAGCGGAACCATTGCCCGATCTTGCGGCGATAGTCCGATCGGGTCGAGGGCATGATGTCCGAACTGTCGAGCCACTCCTCGACGATCTCCGATAGCTTCAGGGTAGTTCTCATTTGTCGGTAGCACTTTTCCGGTTATGACACGCATCGCAGAGGCTTTGCAGGTTGGCGAGCGAAAGAGCCGCGCCGCCCTTGTTGATCGGCACGATATGATCGACGACCCGTGCCGGGGTCGCGATGCCCCGGCGCAGACACTCCTCACACAACGGCTGCACCTCGATCTTCAAGGCCCGCAGCTTCCGCCATGCGGTCGACTGGTAGAACTTCGCATTACTCTGCCTGCGCCCCTCCTGGGGCTTGTGCTCCGGCTGCCACGGGCGCCGCACGGATTTGGGAAAAATCGGCATAGCTCAATCGGCATTCAGTTCGATGATTCGGTCGATCTTCCGATCCTCCAGACCGCACACGGCGAGCTGCCTCGGGAGCGCGTACAGCACGCGGGCTGGGACGAAATCATAACGACCGGTCAGACGTTTGTTAGCCTGTTCAATCAACCGGCACAACGCGGCAACGATGCTGTATGCCCGTTCGGGCGGCGTGAGAAGTATCGCCCCGTCGATCTGCTGCCAGGTCCGGTCCAACGCGTCGTTATACTGGCGCGCGGCCGTAACGCTGACACGTCCGAGCATATCGTACGCCCGTTGGTGGACACTCTGCACGGTCTGCTGCGCCCGCACGAAAGCGTGTTTCACGCCATGCCGAAACATCCCGGAGTCACGCAATTCTTCCTCCAAATCGCACATCGCATAGTTCAGACACGCAACATAGGTCAGCATCTTGACCGCTGTTCCGACGTACTTCTCATCCTCGGCGGTCGGTTTACGCGGCTGCATATTGCGCCAAGCCGTCCGCTTCATCAGCAGCGCACGGTCGTAGGCGATAGAACTGTTATTCATCATTGTTCCTATATTTTCAAATTAAAAAAGTTTTAGTTGGCGTTCTTCCCAATCCATTCGTCGCTCGATCTCTTGTAGCGTCTTACCGTATTTGAATCCATAGCTGCACAGATTCGGGGTGTGGCTCAACTCAACCAGTTCCGCCCATAGTTCGGGATGGCTGCGCCGCAGATTGATGAATTGTTGCAGTCGACAATTCGGACAGAACCAGCATCCGCCGCGTGTTCCGGTCGCATAGATCGGCGATAGTAACCCGTGGGCAGCGCAAAGCTGTTTTGCCATCTGCTCGGTATAGCCATATTTGGCCAACAACGAGACCTTGTTTCCTGTGAGCCGGGCAAGCCGCAGCGGCTCGTCTGCGGCAATACCGACATACTGCACGATTCTCGTTTTGACGCGTCGGGAGCCGCCCGCAATTTCGGCGAGGTATTTTCGTATGGGCGCGACTTTGCAATAACTATTGATGCAACATTTACCTGCGATGGGAAAACCGTAAATTTTCCCTGCGTGACGCCCCTTCTGAATGACGTTGTAAAAGCAATAGCAATAGTCCCGTTCGGCGCGTACCACGTCGACATGGACACCCATGCCGTGCAGCTTCGGAATCGCAGTGTTGTAGATACATTCGATATGCTCCGGGATTTCGCCGCTGATGCCGCGTTCATGATCGAACATTACCTCCGAGAACACCACCCGGTCGAGTGGTTCGCCATGTTCGAGGGCAAGGAGGATCGTTGCGATCGAATCCTTGCCGAACGAACACGAGGCGATGAAGATCGGACGGTCATTCAGGTGTTCTCTCATATTCATTTATCGATTCAGCGATTTGTAAAAATACCTGCGGGACGATGGCGTTTCCGAAGCCTTTGATCGAGTGTCGGCACCACGCAGGAAAGGTGATATCGTCCAGTCGATCGGGAAGCCCATCATCTCCGCGACATACAGGGGATTGAGTCGGGAACCGACTCCAGTCTGGTAGCAATACTCCGCTGCCGACTTCGCCAGCCCCGATTTCCGTTTTAACAAAGCCCGAGGCAACGACGCATTCGTCGCATCGTTGACCATCGGAGCAGGCAATAGACAGAGACGGGCTGCCAGCGCAAGCGTCGGCCGGGCTGATGCATGCGGCGACAGACTTCGATTCACCCGCCCCGAGCCCGCATCGATAGCTGTGGGCGTCGGCAGCATCGTCGGGTCGATCGGATACGAGCCCTTCGCAGTGTGCACCTTCAATCCCTGAGTCATTAGCGTGGGCAACAAACCACACCCGATACCGGCGGTGGGGAGCTCCGACACCGCAAGCTGGAAGTACATACGCTTCGACCTCGTACCCTTCAGTTTCCAGGTTAGCAAGCACCTGTTCGAAGACCACCCCGCCCGACCAATCAATAATGCCGAGAACGTTTTCGCCCACGACCCAACGTGGCCGAATCTCGCGAATTGCTCGCAACATCTCCGGCCAGAGGTGACGAGAGTCTGCCGTACCCTTTCGTTTGCCGGCTGCACTGAACGGCTGGCAGGGGAATCCGCCGGTAAGGACGTCGACGCGTCCTCGCCAAACGGAAAAGTCCGTTGTTCGAACATCTGCATATTGTTTTGCGTGAGGAAAATGATAAGCCAACAACCGACGGCAGAATGGGTCGATCTCGCAGTTGAACAAGTTCGTCCATCCGACCCACTCCGCCGTCAGGTCGAAACCGCCAAAACCGCTGAATAACGATGCGTGCGTCATGACTCATAGAATTTCGCGCCAGGCGATGATCTCGTAGTTTTTCGGCAATGCTTCGACTATCCAAACCCCATCCTTTTGCCGCGAAGCGACAAAGTAATCGCGAGAATTCCCGTAAGGATCGTGCGTAGCCATAACCAAGACTTTCTGGCGGGGATTAGGAAATTCTTTGTTCGGGTTATGCCAACGGCACAGCTCCGCGCGCATCCATTCAGCGCCAGCCTCAAATGCATCTTGAAGGTTTTCACGGTTGAAAAAGAAACCAATCCCCTCCAACTCTGTCCCCATCGTAGGATCATCGACAGCGACGTCAGCATATTCAACAGCCTTTTTCTCAATTCTTTTCATAAGACAACTCTTTGCGTAATCGGATGATATATTCGGCATTCGCGCATCCTCGGTCGATTATCTGAATGCCGAGGAGTTTATCGGCAGCATAAGATCGAACACATTCTTCGTCGCATGGAGCGAGCTGCTTGCCCTCCTTCGTGTTTCCGAGAAGAGCGAAATGATCGTTTTCCTCAACAATACGGCATGGGTAGGATTTCGCTACCCAATTCATGAATCGGTTGATCTTCTGCACATAGTAGGGGAATGGCGCTTTAATCGTCCGATTCCCGTCGTCATCTTCCCGATAGCAGTTCGGGCAATAATGATGATCGCTTACCGAGTGCCAATCCGCCTCATCTGCTTCTTCTTCAGATGTGCTACGGTCATGCCATGCACTATTATCATTGCTATTGATGAGGGTCTCCCCGCAACGGTCGCACGTAACGCCGTAGAAGATTAGAGGTTCAACCATGGTTATTAGCTTTCCTGGTGGGTAATTCCGTTAAAATTCCGATTTCATTTACCGCTTCGAGGACATGTAGAATATCCTGCATCGCCGAAAGCATGCGAGGATCAATCCCCTCTGCGAAGCAAGTTTTAATCACGTTTATTTGAAATTGAATCAAAAATCCATGTTGTGATTAAGGATTACAGTTGTCGTTGGAGCAATCCCGTTTTTTATGTTGTTTTCCATAGTTCAATCATTTTCGTCATTATCGCCATCAGTATAGCTCACATCCTCATAGTTCACGCAGAAGTCGAAGCCCGAATCGCCATCGAATACTCCTTTGGCTCGGCATTCTTCGTATTTTCGGCAGTTTTCGCAATGACATTCATTTATTTGTCTGTTGATTTTCATAGTCTTTTTCCTAATTTGATGATAAACGTTTCGTGATCGGGTGCACCCCATTCCGGACAGCCTTGTCCTATCGTAATCCCCTTGCACTCGAAAGTCATCCTGCGACTGGTATAGCCATAGGAGAAGCACACGGCATCGAAGCGACTGAATCTCGGCCCCACAGAGCAACCGCCACATAACCGACCGTCGAATCCGCACATATTACACCAATTGAAGGTCGCGTAGCATTCGATCAACCGCCTCCTCCAATACGGGGATTCCTCCCGATACCCTTCCTTCTTGATCCCGGCCTCGATCATCTCGTACCACTTCTTCTTAAGCGGCAGGTAAAGCGTCTTCATTCCCCCAGCATCATATTCTCGGAAGCTCGTGCCAACTCCGGGCTCCAAGCCAAACAATCCTCGTGCGGGTCGCAGAAGGCACCGATCAAGGCTTCGGCAGCGATCACCACGCGTTGCCAGCTTCCGCGGTTCGCAAGCTTGAACCGGCGTTTGATGAATTCGTAAAGGATCAGACGATTGTCTACATATTCTTCGTCTTCATGCTCAGATCGGGCAAGTTCGGCCCGAATATCCAGTAGTTCCTGCTTATCCGCATCATCGTCGCTCCAGTTTAACCAATCGCTTTCGAGCGAGAAGTAACGGTTATCAAACAATGCATCCATCGTTTGGAGCAGGTCGCGTACAGCCTGGAAGTCTTCCGGCGTTGCTTTGGCTATTCTCATCATTTTCGAGTTATCAATTTTGCGTAAAATCCATTTATTTCATATTCTCGATTGCAATGGCGACATCGAATAATTTCTTCATCAAAGTCTCCACAACCATCGATAGGATCGACATTGTAAGCTTCAAGATCACGTAGACTATCCGTTACCAAGTTTCCGCAAATACACTTGAACGAACAGATCGCATCATAACGAATATTTTTCACTTCGATATCGACGTCCAACCACCCCGATTTGGCTTTTCGTTCTCGATCAACAGATTACCGTTCGAGCCGTTGAAGCAACGCTATTTGCTCCCGATCGCCGATACATGGCGGAACTTCGACGTTGCCTCGCATGAACTTCCCGTCTTCTAAGCGAAGCGGCATTGTGTCATCATGTGTCATAACGAACGAGGTATTTTGATTTCATCTTCGATCCCGGCGAAGCGGAGGAGGTGCTGGAGTTCATGAACAAATCGCGTTCGTATATCTACGTGTCGTTGGGATTCGAAGGTCACGTCATTCCAGTAACAGGAAATCGCGGCATCGTTTTTGAAAAGAATATAGATGCCCTCGTCTTGGCACGTGGAGTCGCCAGTCGAAAAACAATACCACCACCCGGGCTCGCCCTTTTCCCATCCCGAGAAATTAAACTGCATGAACGCCTCCGTGATCCGTATCGGTCGGATATCCTCGATATCGTACTCATCGGGGTCGCCCTGCTCGGGGTCGACGCGGGTCTGCACCCAGTCCTCGCTGATAGCAACGATGTACATAGGCGGCGACAACCGTTCTTCGCCCTCGATGGTCACCAGATGCGCCTGCACCCAGTCACCGATACATAATTCACTTGTTTTCATTACCGTTTATTTTTTATTCACGATTCGAAAATGCCACACGCAACCGCACATAACATTACCCAAGGCGCAAACCATACAGAAAATGACATTATCATGTTCTCCATGTCCGAAATATACTCCTACGGCAAATGCCCCAGCGACAGCCCATACGACAGAGAAAACCAGCATAAATAATATTTCTTCATAATCTCTACTCGTGAATATCCCGCCATGCAACGACATGAATAGGCACCCTTGTGCTCAAATGACATAAATACATATCATTCAATTCCCATCTTTCTTTGTTGGCGTTATAGCGCCCTGTGCATATTCCCTCTTTGTCAGCCGAATATCTTATAATTACATTTGTATTTTCTTTTGGCAGATCCTTCTTCGGATTACGCCATTGTATCAGGGAAGAAATCCGATATTTTAGGTCGGATATTTTCTCAGCCTGCTTATACAACGCTCGCTCGTATGCGGCAGCTGTCTGTGGGGCAATGTCTTTCGCCTTGCCGATGTTGCGCCAATATCGACGAATCCAGTTCCACATCGCATAGTAGAACTTATCCTGCATATTCCGTCGGAGCAGATTGGTCTGCGTCTCGTACTTGGTCTTGTGGAGACACGGGGCGGTCTTGATGCAGCGGAATGCGCCCGAATCGGTGATGTACATCAGCCCTGCGAACTTCGGGCATTCGGCCTCGGAGATGATCCCCTCCGGACAGACATACCAAAAGTAATTCGGCTTTTGCATCGGTTCCTTGCCGCACTCTATACCGTATTTGTCGTAGCTGTGGTACTTTGCGACCGTCATGTCCTCTCCTCCCAGCAGTCGCATTTTCTCTTGCTTGTGGGCTGCCTCATTAAGAAAATCCGAATGACTGATCTTGATTTCGCACTCGTACACGTATCCGGCGTTGGAGATTGCCAAATAATCGGATTCCCACGCATAGAAGATGAAGCCGACCATCTCGAATACGGGTTTTGTCAGAATCGGATGATTCTCGCACAACGCCCGCTGGATGCTCTCCTCGGTGTGTTTCGGTTTGGGCGGGGTTCCGCCCCGTGTCCCTCGCATTCCCATTATTCGTTCAGTTTTTGAATGAATCTCGCTTTCGCTCCGCATCCGATATTGCCATCAGCCCCAATCGCAGCCGCTCCTTGAAACGCTCGCGGTTCCGCTTGATGTAATACAGCACCTTCGCCTCGACGGTCGCGCAGCGATACCAGTAAATCGAGAATAAAACAGCTACCGGTGCTGTTGCTAAAAACAATGCCATGCGGAAATATGCGCCATAGTAGCCATATATGCAGGCGCGAACAACCAGAAAAATGGCCAATATGACAGTGCATAAAAAAAGAACTTTTTTCATTTTCTCAATTAGAACGATTAATAAGTTGTAAATCTGTATTTTAATAATCCGTCATCGAAAAGTCGACGGGGAACTGCGTGTCCCTGGATAAACCGGTTAATCTTCACCGAGCCGCGAATACGCAGCTCTCGGCTATACGCGTCGTACTCAACATTGTCGACCTCCGCGAATACTGTGTAATCGACCACAGTCTTATTTTGCACACAAAAGTCGTAGAGCGTGCGCCAGGCTTCCCAAAACTCAGCGCCAGCCACAATACTTTTGCCGGATGACTTCATCTCCCACAACCGTAATTTCGCATCCAGGACCTCCGCCGGCCATGTATCCACCCGGCCCACGTATACATCCAGGAATCGCTGACTTTCGGATTTCGCGTAGCGAATTTTCTTTTCAAAAAGAAAAAATTTAAAAATTCTCTCTCTCTGATCGAAATCTTCGCGCGTGCGCGAAGAGATATACTTTCCTGTAGTTTTATTTACTGTAGTTTTATTTACTTTACTTTCCTTTTCTTTTGTTTGTGGCATTTCCGGGCGGAAAACCGGGGTTTCCCGCGGTAAAACTGGGGTTTCCGGGCGGGAAACGTCCAATAACCAGTAATTCGGGGGCTGATCGTCCTTTTGACGATCTTTCGCAACTGCTATGTATCTGCGCTGAATACCGCGACTCGTGAGGACACGGAACGAGTCAAATACCGTCTTGTCAAAAAACGACCTTCTGACCAACCCCGCTACAACCTCATCTACAAACTTCGGAACAAATCCAGCACCCAGCTGCTTCGCCAGCAGCAAACACTCGTCATCACCCCAGTTGTAGAAGTATCCATTCTTGTAAATCTTGCACAAGAGCTTCACGATAATCACGATGCTCTTATACCCGAATTCCGCCTCTATCAGTTCTACCTTGTCGTCCTCGAAAAAGTCCACATCGAAGGGGAAATAGTCTAACCCCTGCTTCTTCGGACGCGCCATACTCTATCAATATAAGACACCGCGCCGATTGTTTATCTCTTCGGCAATCCACGCCCGACGCGTCCTGTAACAAACATCTATCGCTGCACAGAGCGAGGGATATCGCCATTCTAAGCTCGCCGGATATCCGTCACGGCGCACCTCATAACCGTATGGGCCCATCGTCACCGTTATCCGTGCCGCAGCCTGCCGCCGCAGCTTCTTTAATAATCGTGTTTTCATAAATCGCTGGTTTAAAAGGTTATTTACATTGAAAACAAATATATCCGTGCATCCGCCACATGGCTGCCTCGCAGTGGCTATTTTCGAGGACAAAGGCCACACGACTGCGCTCCTCCTCGGTCGTCTCGCGCATGAAACAATGGTGCTTCGAAACGGCATCCTGCCGATCGTCATCGTTCGGGCGCATAATCAACCGATATTGCACCGGCAGCAACCCGAGGTTACGTCGCAGCCATCGCTGCGTCTTTTCCCGAGCGCACTCCCGTCGAGAAGTGCAGAAGATCACTTCGTAGAACCGCGACATCCATTGCACCATGTGACAGGTATTCGGGATCGGCAGATCGTCGAAATCATCGGCGTAGAACGCCTCCCGATCCTTCGTCTCACCTTCGATGAACCGTTGTCGGGGCCCGACGACCGAGAGCGTGCCGTCGATATCTACGATCATGATCTTATTCGCAGGCGGCGCAGTCATGTCCTCATTCGATTCGTTAATTTCGCGCTCAGCTCTTGGGGAGCGTATCGTTTCTTGATGAATGCCGACACCTCTTTCGGATCGTAAAGAAAAGTGCCGTTGTCCATGACGCTGTATGGCAGCCCCTCGTCGCGCCACTTCGCATGAATGCGCTTGTCCGTGAACCCGGTCGCCTGGCCGAGTTCTTCGCTGCCTCGGATGAATAACACGGGAATATCCCGCGATCGCTTACGTGTGCTCATCTTATCAATCGATTATGTATTCGTATTCATTTCTTCGTCCTCGCCCCGAGCGGCGCGCCGCCCGTTCGAAATCCCCGCCGTTGAAGGTGTAAACGCAGAACAGCGCCGCCAGGCAAAACGCCCCGAGCCTCCGGCCCGCATCCGTGCGATAGTACCAGTCGACGAGGGCCTGCATCGTGCGATTCCCGTCCAGGTCACCGCCCAGTTTGTCGTACATCGACGAGAGGGTATTCGCCACCGCCTGGTAGGTGACATGCAGACTTCCGGCGACCCGGGCGATGTTCCCGCCCCGCGTGTCGATCACGGCCTGCATCACCCGGCACTCGGCCGGCGATAGCTCATCCGCACACCGTCTCATAGCCCCCACGGCTGCGTCACCTTGTGGCGGCGGAAGATGCGCAGCAACCCATCCCGTTCGATGTTCGTGTGCTTCACAAATCCGTTCTGCCGATTGTAGTAGGCAGCTTTCTTCACGCCCAGCGCCTTCTGTATCTCCGCGCGGGCGATGCTCGCCTCCCGCGAGCTCCGCGCTGCAATCTCCCGGATGCCTTTCGCAAATGCGTTTTCTTCGATCTCCTGCTGTGTCATAATTCATATCCTTATATTCGTTCCCGCGCCGGCATCGCTCCGGATAACCGCTTGTCGGTTCGCGGAGAAACATCTATTTTTGCGTCGTTAAACCTTAAAAAATAGATGTTATGAACGTTTCCGATCCGCTCCAGGAACTTCTGGCAAGGCGGGCCTACTTGGCGGGACAAGCAGCCAGTAGACAGTCAGAGTTCCATTCCGCCTTACTCCTATCATCGACAAGTATACTCGGGATACTGGTCGCCTTGCATAGAACAGGCGAATCTCCGCTATACATCCGGCTGGTATATCTGGTTGCAGTTCTCGCGTTCGTACTTGGAATACTACTTCTCGCGTTAGCCATGTATAGCTGTTCAGTACAATGGCGGAGACTCCTGAGGCGCTTAGATGATCGTATAATAAGCTCCCCCTCCATCCCGTACCATACGGACATCGCTGAGCCGGGTGATGACAACGCATCCAAGGGCTTACGAATAAGCGCCTATATATCTCTGCTAATCGGGTTGATGCTGCTTTCAGCATACACCGTATTGTCCAACCTATCATGATGTTGCCGTTTACCTGATATTTCCGATCTCCGGCCGCCAGTCGTACAGCGGCCCGATATCCTTCTTCTTGATCCACGCTTTTCGCCCGTAATCCTCCCACCAATGCATATTGCGGTTCTGACCGATCGGCGCCAGCCCACGGCGGATATACCATAGCGGCCAGATCATCGCGTCTCGGCGAATAGGCGTATTGTCCGTATCCTCAGCTGTTTTCTCGGCTGTTTTCATATTTTTCAAAAAGAGGCGCCCCGCGTGCACACAAACACCATATCCCAACAATAGCCACACGAAACAACTTGCAGGGCGCCTCAGTCTACATACGTCTCATTCGAACTCCTCGAATACCCGGTTCAACCACTGAGCCATGCGGCGGTAGCGTGCCGGGGAAGAATACGTCCATCCGAATACCGCGGCGACGGGAGACAGCATAACAGCCAGCGTTACGACCTGCGTCATAGCTCGACTCCTTCCCCGGCACCCTCGCCGTCGAGGTAAAGCGACTCCAGGGCCGCGAGCTGGCGACGTACCTCGCGTAACGACGCCTTGCGGCCGTTGACGACATCGGTGCACCAGCGCGAGACGATCGACATCGCGGCGCGGTGGAATTGCGTAGGAGTAACCGGACGTGAGATAACACCCTCAATGCTGTTGAGATTCGCCCGTTTCGTGGACGATACGGTGGTCTGGGCACCTTGTGCCGGAATTCCACTTTTGTCGCGGTTTGGCATTTGTTTGACAAAAGTTTAATTATATAAGAAGAAAGGACGTACCCTTTCAGTCGCCAAACCGCCGTAACTACACAGAGTAGATACGAAACAAGGATACGTCCATGAGACGTTCGTATATTAATCGAAGCTGTGAGTTCACAGCGGTTTGGCAATGCAAATATACTATATCCATTTGCGTTTTGCAAATAAAATCGGATATTTTTTGTCTGACGTATCATACTCGCTGGGATTTCGTATATCGATCTACCGAAAATCGCACTTGTGATCGCAAAAAATTCCCGAAAAACTTGCGTTATTGCGTTTTTTTGTAAATCTTTACACTAAATTTTTGTCTATTGTATCATACCTTTGCAGTATGATTTATTAGACCATGCAAATATCAGAAATATATTTCTAATATCACACAATTTGTACTAATTTTTATATAAATATTTCTTATGACTTTTGACTTGAGGAAATTTAGACGAGATAAAGGATTGAGCCAAAAGGAATTAGCCGCAAAATTATGTATCGGGCAATCTTTTATTTCTCAAATAGAGACAGGAAAAGACCCTATGCCAGATGAGTTAAGACACAAGTTAGTTACAATTTTCGGAGAAATTCCGATGGATGATAGTAATAATATAAGTAATTCAGATGGTCACCCGAATATCTTTGAAGATACGCAAAACCGTTTTTTCGAGGCGTTAAAACGACGGGACATGCAGATAGATGAATTGCTGGATCAACAAAAGCGTCTAATAGGCGTTATCGAGCATTTACACGGCATCCAGTCGTCGGGATATCAAATTTCCCCCCCCCTCGTAGATTCACGTAAAAACACGCTATAAAACAGCTTATATCAAATAAATAGGCTCATTTTATATGTATGTTATTATAATAGTCATCGCTATAATCATAGTCATAATATCGCGTATCATGCCAAACGATGCCGATGCGAAATCAACTCCCCAATATACGATCACCGCTGAGAAGCATGTCTATTCATCCCGAAATCCTTCGACCAAATCACAATCAAGCAAATACCCACAAGCCCAAATAAAGACGATGGTTACCGATTTTTACACGGATTTCTACGCAATAGACTTCGAGACCGCAACCCGGTATCGCTATTCAGCATGCGCATTGGCGATCGTGCATGTCGTAAACGACGAGATCGTAGACAAACGATCTTACTTGTTTCAGCCGCCCGGAAATGATTACGACCGGACAAACGTCGAAATACACCACATTATGCCCAGTGATACAGCTAATGCGCCGACACTCGCGGCATACGCAGATGAGATATACGGCATGCTCAACGGGGCGAACGTCATCGCTCACAACGCATCATTCGACCGATCGGTATTGTGGGCCTCGTTCGAAAAACACGGGCTGCCGATCCCTGAGCCTCGCGAATGGCATTGCACGTATGCCTTAACGGGCCTCAAGTTAAACGAGGCTTGCACGAGCTACAAAATCGAGTTCAAGACACACCACGACGCAATGTGCGATGCCGAGGCGTGTGCGAATCTGTACATCAAACTCGCAACTCTTGCACGGCGAACACCCGCACAAAAAAAGCAAGATCGACTTGCCGAGATACAGGAGGTGGTCGACGTAGCCTTCGCTTCGCAAATCTTCCCGGAAGCTCCCTTTTTCCAAGGGAAAGGCGTAGTCGTTACAGGTGTGTTTCGAAACTTTCCTGAGCGTGAATACATCTCCGTGATCTTGGAAAAGTTCGGAGCATCAATCAAGTCCAGCATATCTAAACGCGTAAACATCGTCATTTGCGGAGAACTGCCCGGCCCCAAGAAGATGGAGGCGATCGAGAAGCTACGAAACGCTGGCGTCTTGATCGACATATGGACCGAAGGCGACCTTATCGCAGCTTTCGACGAAATCGGGTTCGACTACTTGAAAATCATCGACAATTTATGAAACGATTTCTATTACTCTGCGCGCTATGCTTCGGCGCAACTTCGTGTAACTTTAATATGTATCGCAAATACAGCGAGGAGATATATTTACTCAACCTGAAAGTGTATGCCGACGAAGGATTCTTCATCACTCCCGCCTCGTCAATCAATGAGGTATATGACCCAATTTCAGAAATTGAATATCGGGTTATCCCTGGATTTAAAGACGGAAAGCAATATTATCCGACAGCAGATGAAGCGCTTAGCAAGTTAGTCGAACAGGCAAAAGCGATGGGAGCAAACGCGATTCTCAATCTAAGCCATGTTATATCAAAGTATGAATCGAACGACATAGTACGTGAAATCATTGTATCTGGAACTGCGGTAAACATCGTGGACCGCCAGCCCGCTCAACCTGTATCGGCGGTTGAATGATAAGCAAAATGCCCCGACCAATGGCCGGGGCATCGCGTTTCACTATGCGAAATGTCAATAAAGCAAGTTAAGAAACGCGAATTTCTGCAAGTTTGGCGGCAATATCTCTCAACGCGAAATCGAATGTAGCCAACTCCTCCTGTGAAAATTTCGCATGCGTACCATTCACCATGTTGCCGTTAACTCGTTGATTCAGCCAGCTGCGGCTTTTATTGAAATACGTCTTGGCGATGTACGACAACGAAATTGCCGGAAGCACCGATTTGAGGCGATTGCGCACTAATTCATCTTGGGCGCGTTCATTCGTCTCCTTGATCTGCGAAAGAGTGATCTCGGCAACCTCTCCGGCATCTTGTTTGATTGCGGCGGAAATCTCTTTACCGATTTCATTGCGTTCTTCTTCCGTATTTGCACTTATAAAACGACGTTTCAAGTCGTCCATTTCTCGTCTGGTAACCATAGTCTATCTTGTTTATGCTCCCCGCCCCGCAAGGCGGGGAGCTTTGTTTTACAATTCTTTGAGAATTTCGACCAACTTGTTGATCTCCTCCTCGATTGAGGATAGGACCTTCGCGGCTCCCTCTCTTCCTCTCAGTTCATTATAGAGCCTCAGATAATAGATTAGCTCTGCTTCGAACTCTTTTTGTTCCTTACTCGGTTTCTTCATATCCTTTCTGCTTTATTGACAATACAAATATAATAAACATTTGTTTATTATGCAAATGTTTTGCCAATTATTTTCAACGTATTTAATAAAAAGATATGGAAGTGAGCCGATTTGTTTGCATCGAATAGATTATCGACGTTGCAAAACTTCTTCAAACATTTCTGCAAAAAACTTGCAATTATTTTATAATAGCAGTTAATATATTGTATATAAATATATTGATTATGCCTACGGATCAGAAGGTTACAGGTTTGAGTCCTGTCGGTGTCACTCTGAAAACGAAGAGGTTACAAATAATTTGTAACCTCTTTTTCATTTCTCCGACCGAAATACACTGCGGCATACATGGCCGGCATCGCACGACCGAACGCCGCATTCAGGATTCCGTCCCGCCCGGCCTCCTCTTAGGAGGAGATTTTCCAATACATCCGATAAAATTACAGGGTCCCGAGACAAATTTCGCATAAAATCGCGAACATTTATCTAAAAAAACAACCGTAAACAAGCCTATTTTTATATTTTAAACAAAATTAAACCCTTAAAATACAATAATTCGGGCTTTTTTGTTTATATTTGCAAAAGTCGTAGCAATACCATCGCCGGAAAACAGCTCCACGGAATCACGGGATTCCCGGAATGCGACCGGAAAGATGACAGCAATGCCGCTGCGAAACACTACCTCCGATAAAAGCGTTACAGGATACTTTATCCATTTGGCGGACTAAAACCATCAGATTCAAACCGGAATCGGTCAAGACAACATTGAAAGCGAATACTTGCGAGCGGTCTGTTATTCACGTATTCCCCCGACACGAACCAGGATCGGCATCCGAACGGACGCGTGGCAGAATACTTTCGACATACCGATGCCGGAATTTCTTCAGTTTGTTTTCATTTCTACTACGATAAGGGGCTGAATCGCAGGATAAGCGGAAGCGGATACCCACGTTTTTTATCGCGTAGTCAATCGAAACCCCAATTTTAACCGCCTCATCGGGTATCTGAGGCATGGCCGCAATTATGGCACTGATCGATTGTGCAAGTTGGAAGCCCCGGAGCGACGAGTTCGTTTTCGCCTACCGCTTCCCCCAAACGAACCTGAGCACCCACACTCAACTCATCGTCTACGAATCCCAGGAAGCGCTTCTTTTCAGCAAAGGGCGGCTGATGGGCAAATTCCCTCCGGGCAAACATACGCTGGATACGGAGAACCTGCCGATCCTGCGATCGCTTTTCGGAATTCCGTTCGGCGGAAAAAACCCTTTTACCGCCGAGATATGGATCGTGAACAAGCTATATCCCGCAAATCTGAGTTGGGCGGTGCGGAGCATGGCCGTTCACGACGCCGACTATCGCACGATGCTCCCGTTGCAGGCTAAAGGACAATACGGATTGCAGGTCTCCGATTCGGAAAAATTCCTCCTCAAGGCCGTGGGAACCAAAGAGGTCTTTACGGAATCGGATATGCTGTCGATGGCTTACGGCGAATTCTCCTCGAAATCCAAAAGCGCGATCGTACAGTTCATGACCGGTCGAAACGTCGGGTTCAAAAGCATATCGGCTCATCTGGATGCCCTGTCCGAATACATCAAGACGAGTCTGCTCCCCTTCTGGGAGGAGTACGGGCTTACGATGACCAAGTTTTATATCAACGACATATCGATAGATACGAGCACGGCGGAGGGCCGGAAAATATCCGACGCGCTCGCCAGTCAGGCCTCCATGTCCATCACGGGACACTCCTGGCAGCAGGAACAGATGTTCGACATGGCCAACAACGCCGTCGACCAGATCGGAAACGCTTCCGCCGGCAACGGACTCATTGCAGGTCTTATGGCCATGAACATGTTCGGCGGGAACGGAATGGGCGGATTGTCGTCCGGATTGATGCAAACGCACAACGCCCAACCGACCTTCTCCGGAGCACACGGCGGCACGAGCTCCCCGCAGAACGGCCGCCCCGACGACGGACGGGCGGGAGTAAAGGAGATTTATTGCGCCAACTGTGCGAAAAAACATCTTACGACGGAACATTTCTGCCCCCATTGCGGAAGCGAATACAATCCCTGCCCGAGGTGCGAATCCGACAACCCGAAATCGGCCCGTCGCTGCGTCAGCTGCGGAGCCCCGCTGCAACAGCCGGGCGGAGCCGCGACGTGCAAGTCCTGCGGCGCACCGCTGGCTCCCGGCTCCGCATTCTGTCCGCAATGCGGATCACCCCAGCAGATGGCTCCGACGGGACCCGTCTGTTCGCGCTGCGGAGCCGCGATAGCGCCGACCTCGAAATTCTGCCCGAAGTGCGGGCAAAAAGTGTAACCTCAACCCGGACTACCATGAATGCCAAAACATTTTTCAGCATCGCGACCATCCTTTTGGGATACGGTCTCATCATCGGCGGCTTCACCCTTTTCGGGAAATCGCTGGAGAACGAGATAAAGATACTCGATATCGTCGTATCGTGCCTCCTCTTCACCACGACCGTCCGATTCTACTTTTTTCCGTGGATCGACACGACGAATGCCGCCCACAAAGAGGCCGGCACGCTGGGAATCCGGTTCTTCGTGATGACCGGATGCAGTATGCTCGCTCTCGGAATCATGGTCTACGGAATCGTCTGTCGGGCGGCGTTCGAATACCAACTGCTGGGGCAAACGGCCGTTTTATTCCTGGCCCTGACCGGTTACGTCTCGATGCTTCATTCCGGGGAGAAGGTGCAGCGGATCCACAAGCAGGAACAACTCGCCGTGCAAGGAAAAATCGCGCTGCAATCCGCTATGGACGATCTCATGGACGACGCGGCACGCCTCGAAAACCTGGCCCCCTCGCTGCGGAACAGGCTGGAGCGCATCCGGGAATCAGTGCGGTTCATCACCCCCTCGACGAACCCGGAGGCATGCGACCTCGAATCCCGATGCTGCCGAACGATCGAAGATTTGAAAGTCAGCCTGCGAAACACCTCCCTGAACCGGGACCGGATCGCGGAAGAGGTCGAGTGCCTCGAAAGATCGCTAACGAGAAGAAAAAAATACTAATTCCTAACTCTTTTACCTATGGCTACAACCGGAAAAATCTTCAGCGATTCGAGCAACATCTACCAAGACCAGGCTCGGCTGTTATTCAATTACTACGAAAAGGCCGCGGAACGCGTCGTCCGTCAGGAAGAAGCGATCGAGCAGCAAATCCGCGATCTGGAGAAAGACCTTCGCCAGGTAGAGCTCAAAAAGAGCGACATTTGGAAATGGTGGTTTACGATCATCGCGTTCTGGATGTACTTCGTACGCCGCAACGAATACGACAAACAGATCGGAGCAATCCATAAAAAGATCGCGGCCAAAAAGAAAGAGCACAGCGAAATCTTCAGAGACTACAAGGTTACCAAGATGGGCGTCGCCTACGTCCCCGTAGCCCAGCAAATGGCCTACGAGGACAAATGTTTCGTGGTCGACTACACGGGAAACGTTCCGAATTCGCGCGTGAGTCTGCAAATGTCGCGTCAGAACGACCTGCTCGTGGAAACGATGTCGCAGATGGAGAAACTGACCGCGGAGGCTCCCATCGTCGAAACCTCCGACGAGCCGGAAAGCATCGACACCAACGACTATTCGCTCTCCATTCAGGAGATCAATCAAAGCGATTACGTCGGCAAACTGGACCGGTCGCTGCGCACGATATCGTTCTGCATGAACGACACGGAGGTCAAGTCCGTGGACCTGCCCCTGGTCGCCGACAACAGCGAGTATCTGAAATTCCTGGAGGAATTCTCGACGAACGATTCCGGCAATCATCCCGTCGTCAAAGTCTTCGACGACAAACGCTACGACAGCGAGATCGATGATTTCTGCCGCTTGAACAAGCTCAAGGACTCCCTGTCGAACGACACCGAGCAATTCGAAGACGTCCTGAAACACCTCATGCATACGATGGCGATGTCGGTCCAGACGATTTCGGCGATGAAACTGGCCTCGACCGACAAGGTGGTCAACGAATCCAACGACCTGCTGTTCAGAATACTCAAAGCCCCCTACAACCACTATTCGCCCCTGCTGGAGGCCGAGGAAATCCGAAGAATCCGCAACGAACGCTTCGACTATTCCGACTCCATCCAGGGTTACGAACCGTTCCAGCTGCGCGAAAGCTCGCGCGTGCGTTACAATCTTTTCGCCGACGAATGGACGGCCGAGGACAACAGCAACGCGAGCGTACCGTTCGGCGTTCATCAGATATACGAGGAGATCGTCGCGCCCATGGTTCAGCGTTTGATGATGGAAAATCGCGTGGAGCGCATCCGCATTTACGGACAGATCCACGATCAGAAACTCAGCTATCTGAACAAATGGCACCAGGACGTCGACGCTTTCTACCGCTCCAATCACGCCGAAAGCGCGGACATCATCAACAACATGCAGCAAACCCTGAGCGAGTACGTCGAGGCATACAATACGCTCGCCCAGTTGCAGAAGACGCTCGACAGCATGGGCGAAGAGGGCGCTACGCTCGACAATACGGTCGTGGCCAAACAGGAAAACACGGCGGAATCGCTGGCCGCCTTCGAAATGCAAGCTCAGGAGTTCAAGAAGGTCCAGGAGGAATTCAGCGACTACATGGACCGTCTCCAGGAGGATATCGCGCTCAAGGCGGAGAAGTTCGGCCACGTGGAATTCTACGACGCCCGTCTGCAAGACGGTTATTCGAACTCGATGGCCGTGGCGGCCAGCGAGGTCCAGAATCTCGACGAGCGCCGCAAACCGCTGGCAGTGACGAATCCGTTGCTCGCCAAGGAATCCGTCCTGCTCCCCGAACCGAATGTCGAGGAAGTTACCTACGAACATCTCTCGCTCAATCTCCCGTCGATCGCCGTAAATGCGTTGGATGCCGTCAGCCGCATCGCCGTGGAATCGCAGGCCGCAGAGGATGAAATCCCCGACCTTCCCGAGGACGACGAAGACGAAGTCCCCGATCTACCCGAGGATGACGAGGAATGCCCCGATCTGCCCGACGACGAAGCGTGCGAGGAGGATGACGAGGAGTACGAAGACGAGGAAGACTGCGAAGACGAGGAAGATGACGAGGAGTATGACGATGAGGAAGACTACGAAGACGATGAAGACGAAATCCCCGACCTTCCCGAAGACGACGAGGACGATAAGAAAGACAACGAATAATCGATAGGAGATACAAGACTATGGCAACATTAATTCCATGTTCGGTCGACACGACTCCTATGGCTGCCGAGATGCAGAGCGTATCGAATCACGTCAAGGGAACGACCGCCGCGGTCGTAACCATGCAGAGCGCAGTCATTGCCGCCGAAAACAACAGTGCGAACAAGGTTTGCAGCAATGTAAACCGCGGATTCTTCACCCTGATGCGTTCGCAGATTTCTCAGAAGATCGCGAACAAACACAGCCGGGTAGAGGCGCTGATCATGCAGCTGGGCCAACAAAAACGCCGGTTATTGGGCATCAAGTCCAATATGGAGCGGGAATACGGGCGCATCGCGGAGAGATACCTCAAAATCTTTACGAGCATCAACAAAGAGCTGGAAACGCGAATCCGCCAAATCGACCAACCCGTATTCGAACTGGTCAACAAGCACATGATGACCTCCTCCAACCGGATGAACGCCCTGACGGCATGGGGCACGACTTCGCAGACGGAAGGATTGACGCAAGGTCAACGGATCCTCGTCTCGAAGATGAAGCGCAACGCGCAGATCGCATTGGAGCAATCCACGGAGTTTCTTTCCCAGATCGGAGAGCAACGCGTGCTGGCCGGCAAGGTGCTCATCTCCAATCCGGAGGGAAACGAAGATAAAAGCTGCCGGATTCCGGTGGTGATCTGCGAAACGATCAGCGATCCGGCCGGTATTCCCCGGACCGAAATCGCCGTTTCCGACAAACTGCCCGAGATCAATGTTTCCCAGATCGACAACACGATTCGCGGGGAGGAAAACATGCCTTGGGTGCGAGAGCCGGTATCGCCCTTCGTTTCGGAAGAATTCTCGCGCATCGTCGAATCATCCGACGCCTCTTCGAGGGTCAAGGAGATGATCCGAAAGATGTATACGTCCTCCAATTTCGAAATACTATAATACCGCATTATGAGTTATAGTAGAAGATTCACCAGAAGGGTCGCGGTTCCGTACAGCGGTTCCAAGACCGTGAGTTATCCGGCGTCCCAGCACGGAGGCTCCGTAACCGTCAATTACAGCGGCACCGCCTACGAAGACGTGGAGGTGGATATCCATGTCGACACCACGCCTTTCGACGCGAGCGTGGCGAACTGCAACAGCCATGTCAACGGCCTGACCGCAAGCGTCGGAGCCATGAACGCCGCACAATGCGTCGCGATCGCGAAAAATGCGGACAAAATATCCCAAACGATCATCGACGGCTTCTTCCACACGATCCGGACGGATATCTCCACGCAAAAAGCCGAATTGGAGCAAGCCATCGAGGCGCGCCTCTCCCTGCTGAACCAGCAGGCGGCCTCCCTGCGTCAGAAACAAAAGACGATGGCGGAAGATTACGCCCGGACGACCGCGAGGTATCAGAAAATCTTCTCGGATTTGAACAACGAGTTATCGATCCGCATCCACGAAGTCGATCAACCGGTTTTCAATTTCGTCAAGGAGATCGATTGCCAAAGCGACAGAATGCTCCATACGGATATGGTACAGTCGGTCGTGACCATGAGCAAGGAAAGCAGCATCCTTCAGGCCCGGATCAGCGCGGCGAACGTGAAACATCATGCGCTGGAGGCCATGAACCAGGCACAACGTTTCCTGATCTCCAAAGCCACGTCGGAACGCACGATTCAGGATACCTGCATCGACGGAACGGGCGACGACCGCTATCTCGTACCGGTATGTTACCTACGTACGGAATCCGAGCAGCGGCACGTCGAACGGAAGTGCGTTTTTCCGGACTACTACGCTTCGAAAAACGACGGCCTCGAGGAAAAGCTCTGCGCCTCGCTCGAAAATGCGGATTTGGGAACGGCCTCCGTCAGCGAAAACGAGCAGCTAAAATCGTACGTACAGTCCGAAATCGCTCGCAACGTCACCGGAGAAGACAATCATTCGGCCCGGATCCGCGCCATGATCCACAAAATGTTAAACCAGTAATCTCAAAATCATGAATCAGCTTAAAGAGGTCCATATTACGGACACGAATCTCCGTTTGGACAACAATATAGTAAAAGGCGGCATCCTGCCCAATAAGATTTCCGAACTCTCCCGAACGGTCAACGTCGTCGGAGAAACAATCATCGAAGGTCCGCTCTATGCCAGCAAACTGACGATCGAGGCGGCACCGCTCGAGATCAAAGGGGCGGTTTTCATCCAGCGGGAACTGTATATCAACAACGACGTAACCGGAGACGTGACGTTCCGCAAGGCGGTAGGGTCGGCCTCTTCGATAGTCACCAGAGCGCTCAAATGCAATACCACGTTCTGCTCCGACGTCAACGCCAAGAGCATCACCTTGTGCAATGCGTTCGTTTCGGGAAGCATTTACGGCGACGAGATCATCCTGGAAAACTGCGTGGTGATCGGAGGAGTCTTCGCAACGCAGTCCCTTTCCATCAAGGATTGCGTCGTCGGGACATTCATATCGCCGTTCGTGGAACTGGACGGCCATGTGAATTTGCTGCTCCCGTCCGTGTTCAGCGTCGAACGCGTCAACTACACGAAGACGACCCGTCTCTATTCGCTGGCTCTGGCGGACCTCGGATCGCTTTACCGCCACCAGGAGGAGCGTGCGGAGAGCGGCCGGATCGAAATCAACCTGGCCTCCGACGATTTGCGCACCACCCTGACGGACAACGGCCAACAGCGTTCGCTGCACAGTTACAGCGTCATCGGCAAGGTTCTGGCGGCCGATCTGATCGACACGGACAAATTCCAGAACCATTTCCTGCTCACGGCGGCCGCGTTGGGACCCCAATTGCTCAAGACCTACGATCTGGGGACGGACAAGGACGGGAGCCCGGCGCTCCTGACGACGGAACGCATCCGGGCCTTCTTCTTCGACATATTGTTCGGCAAAACGAAGGTCAAGGACCTCGACGGCTCCTTCAACATCGAGCAATTCGCCAGAACGATGTAATTCCAGGGCGGGGCATCCCGGCACTTCGTCGGTTCATCGCATCCGATTCCGCACGGAACGACAGATGCGGCAGACCGTATCCACACCGTTTCTCCCGAAACCCTGTCTTAAACGGGGTTTCGGGAGAAACCGGCCGAGGAGGAACCCGCCCGCATAAAATCGCACCCAATCGCTTATCGGCATATGAAGCTCTATTATTTCATAGACAAAGAGAAAGTTCGGCAGGGGCCGCTTCCGTTGGAAGACCTGCGATCGTATGAGATCACACCCCAAACCCTGGTGTGGTCCAAAGGCATGAAGAACTGGCAAAAGGCGAAAGACATTCCGGATTTCCAGGGTTTCTTCGACCGCACCCCCGCAGATGGCGCGAGTCCGGCAGAATCCGTCGCAAACGATCCGCAAACGGAGTCCGGGCAACCGCTTTTGCACGCCTCGCTTGCCGCCAAATACGGCGTAACCATCGATCGGGAGACCTCGGATTTCATCCGGGACAACTCCGCCGGCAAACTGCAAATCGTAAAGCATATAAAGGACAAATATCAAATCGGTCTGGCCGAGGCCAAAGCAATCACGGACGAAATTTTCGAATCGGGACAAATCCGGACGCCCGTCCCCGACGATGGCCCGGCTCCCGATCCCGACGATACTCCGAGCAGCGGCATCGACCGGAGCCGTCCCGATCCGACACCCGTGCAAAATTCCGTCCAAGAGGATAAGGCCAGTATCGGACTCCTTATTTTGTGCTTTTTTATTCCCATCGCCGGGGTCATCTTGTATTTCGTCAAGAAGAATAAATACCCCAACAGCGCGAAAGCCTACCTTTTCAGTGCAATGATAAGCATCCTGATTTATATCATACTAAATTAAGAGCACGCGTATATCGTCCACGGGCGCAACAGGTCCTCTGCGGTTATTTCCAGGTTTCGGGATCGTCCGACGCATATCCGGGCCATTTCCTCGATCAAGGAAGTTGCAGGTAATTGTCTTATTTCCCCACGTAAAAAAAATTTGCACAGATCGGATTTACCTTTATATCTGCGCCCGAAAGAACAGGCACTTTTAAACAAATACAACATCTAATTGCATATCGAAAACTTACACATTAATTCTGTCGGCGTCACTGAAGAAAGAGAGTTCAAAAGGCTCTCTTTCTTGCGTTTTGGAAGCAAGACTTTGTGTACTATTATTAGACCTAATTGTTATATAAAGATTAGCTGTATTTATAATAACTTAGTTATTATTTAACAGTAGTATTTATGAATACAGAAAATTTCGATTTCATAACTTATATATCCTTAATAGCCATAGTAATCGTATTCTTTTCTTGCTTATTCTACGTTAAACAGCAGAAAACGGCTGGGACGCTTATAGCCAAACGACGCTGGATTGAGCAATTACCCTCCATGATCTCTACATTAGGAGTCCTCGGCACCTTTGTAGGCATCACAATAGGCCTTCTTCATTTCGATACGGACAATCTCGACACAGGCATCCCCATACTTCTCAGTGGATTAAAGACGGCTTTCTTCACCTCATTGGCAGGTATGATCGGGTCCCTGTTCTTATCCAAGCAAGTTAACTCTGCATTGGATGAAAAAGATGGCGGCATATCGGATATAGATATGGCTGCAGGACAAATCTGCAAGGCCGTAGAGGCCATGAATACCACGACCAAAGAGGCCTTCGAAGAGCTGAGAAACCAGAACAAACAGCAATTGGAAACTCAATCGCGTTTCTACCAAACCATCGGAGAAATGATTTCAGCTTTAACGACCAATATCGGAGAGTTGAAAGGATTCTCCAAAAAATTCGACAGCGTTGATGCCTCCGTCACCTCAATCAACAACTTCATGGGCGAATGCCTTGAGATCACAAACGGTATAGCCGGTGCCCAAAATGAAATATCGGATGAAATTAAAAATTTCAGCATGGTATTGCGCAGCGAAGTCGACGAGATCGAGGCGAAAATGACGGAGACGAACAACCTGCTCGTCGGGAAATTCGACGAATTTTCGGAGCTCCTCAAAAAGAGCAACACAGAAGCACTCGTGGATGTAATGAAACGTGTTACCGAAGAGTTCCAGACGCAGATGAACTCGCTTATAAACAAACTGGTTCAGGAAAATTTCGCACAGCTAAACAAAAGCGTGGAGCGTTTGAATATTTGGCAGCAGGAGAACAAGGAGATGATCGACTCTCTGACCAGGCAGTACAAAGAGATGACCGACAATTTCGAGCAAACCTCGACAACGCTGATGAAGGTCTCCGGCGACACTCGCCTGCTCGTAAGCGATGGCGGCAAACTGAAGCAGCTAATTGACGCACTCAATCAAGTCATTATCGAGGACCAGAAATTCATCAAGATCGTGACACAAATCGAAGAGACAGCCACATTGAGTAAGGATAATATGTTGCAATTCGAGGAGTCGACAAAATCACTCAACGAATGGGTGCGCAAACAGCGCAATTTCGTCGACGGAGTACAGATACTCATTCAGAAGTTGGACGAACTCAATAAGCTACGCGACTACAACGAACAATTCTGGCAAAACACCAAACGTAGTTTGGAGGAAGGTATAGGATTCATTGTTCAAGGCTCGAAAACGCTCAACACCCAGCTCACGGCATTGGACAAACAGTTCTACGCACGATTAAGCACCACATTGGCCGAGTTGGACGCATGTATTCAGGCGATGATTAAAAGAAGTTGATTATGGCAAAATCCAACGTATGGATGTCGGTTTCCGACCTGATGACGGGATTGATGATTATTTTTCTCTTCATTGCCATCGCATACATCAGCCGAGTCCAGCAAAATCAAACCGTGCTTACGGATTACGTCGAAACGAAAAACAAACTATACGATAAATTGGTTTCCGAGTTCAAGCAGGATACCGTCAAATGGCAAATGGCCATCGGAAGGGATTTATCCATGAAGTTCAACAATCCAACGGTCCTTTTTACGCAAGGAAGCGCCCATCTGACTCCTCAATTCAAATCCATTCTCGATGAATTCCTGCCGCGGTATTTCGAAATCCTGCTTAACGATGATTTAAGAAGCAAAATTCAGGAGATTCGCATAGAAGGGCATACCGACAATGTCCCCTATCCCGCAAAACACGCAGATCCCTATATTGCGAATGTCATACTTTCTCAGGAGCGGGCACTCAATGTGCTGATATACCTTCGGCAGATGCCTGCATTTCAAAAATATACCGAGGAGCAAAAAGAGTTGCTGGAATTCTGGTTTACAGCCAACGGCCTTTCATACGGGAAGTCGCTCGACTGCAACGGGGAATATACTTATAAGACGAAGCGCGAGATCGATCCTACGGCATCCCGCCGCGTCGAATTTCGCATCGTGACAAGCGGCGAAGAGGTACTCGAAAACTTCGTAACCAAAAACGCAGCATACAATGGCCAATGACGAACCGATCTATAAATTCGAAGGACTGAAGTCCCTGCTAAGATCAATGGGGTATCGCCTCGACAAAGCCGTAGGATATAAACCGCTTAAAATCGAGGATGTCGATATTAACGATATCCGCAAGAACATCAAATTCTCGGACAAAGGCATTTTCTTAATCGACCAGACAGACGACCAGGAACGCCAGATCTTTCTGTACAAACGGAATTATCACCTGGCACGATATGGAAAACCGCGTTTCCACATTCGAAAATGTCAGACTATTCAAGATTTTATAAATTCAGGGACGTTCAAATCCGAATATCGGCGAGCCAATACCGAACCCGTTCTGGTCAAAGATATGGACAGCAACATGCGGGAGGTTGAGGTTCGCAATCTTCCGCTTTGCAAATATTGTATGAATATGGCGCTGGGAGAATATTCGAGAAGTATGACCTCTGCCGATTTCGTTAAAATCCTGCAACAAGCCGATGATTCATACGAAAAAGCGCCCGACAATATAGAGGTCGATATATTGGGCTACACAAAAGACTGGGCCGAAATCAGCCTTGCCTACCGGGAACTGCACGAATACACGTGCGAGAAGTGCGGTTTGCGAATAACGAATCCATTCGACCAACTGTTCATGCAAACACACCATCGAAACGGAAACAAGACAGATAACAGGCAATCCAATCTACAATGCCTGTGCATCCGCTGCCACGCGAGCATAGACGATCGTCATAAAGCCAACTTTGCAAGAGGCGGCAATCGGGCCACTCTGGAAAACTTCAATACAAAATATCCGCGAGAATAATCTCGTATACCACCCCATCACCGAAAAGGCACCTACACGAAAAAGCCGCAATCTTTGAGATTGCGGCTTTGTTGAGCTACCTGGATTCGAACCAAGAATAACAGGACCAGAATCTGTTGTGTTACCATTACACCATAGCTCAATGCGGTGTCCTTTTGTTTTGACGATGCAAAAGTAGAACTTATTTTTTCAAATGCAAAGAAAAAAGCGAAAAAAATTTGTACATTTGTTCTGATTGTTGCGGACAGATATTTCGAACATATATACAACAAACATAAAAACAACGCATTATGGGTATCAAACTGCGCCTTATCGTCATGAACTTTCTCCAGTATGCCATCTGGGGTTCCTATCTCACTTCGATGGGCTCGTATCTGGTGAGCGTCGACCTCGCCTCCCACATCGGCATTTTCTATGCCGTGCAGGGCATCGTCTCGCTCTTCATGCCGGCCGTGGTCGGCATAGTCGCCGACCGGTGGATCCCGGCCCAGCGGCTTCTGGGCTACTGTCATCTGCTCGCCGCCGTATTCATGGGGGCAGCCGGTTACTACGCCCTCTCGGCAGGCAGCGACGTGCAGTTCGGCACGCTGTTCTCGCTCTACACGCTCAGCGTCGCCTTCTACATGCCGACCATCGCGCTCTCCAACTCCGTCGCTTACGCCGTACTGGAAGGCGCCGGGCTCGACACCGTAAAAGCCTTCCCGCCGATCCGCGTGTGGGGCACCGTAGGTTTCATCTGCTCGATGCTCCTGTGCGACGCCGCCGGATTCCAAACCACCTACATGCAGTTCCTCCAGTGCGCCGTGCTGGGTCTCGTACTGGGCATCTACGCCCAAACGCTCCCGGCATGCCCCGTCAGCCGCGGCGGCGAGAAGAAAACGCTCACCGAAGCCCTGGGACTGCGCGCCTTCGCCCTTTTCAAGCAGAAAAAGATGGCGCTCTTCTTCATCTTCTCGATGCTGCTGGGCGTCTCGCTCCAAATCACCAACGGATTCGCCAATCCGTTCATCACCTCGTTCCGCGAAATCCCCCGATACGCTTCGACGTTCGGTGCCAACCACGCCAATGCGCTGATTTCGCTGTCGCAAATCTCCGAGACGCTCTGCATCCTGTTGATCCCCTTCTTCCTCAAACGCTTCGGCATCAAGAAGGTGATGTTGATGGCGATGTTCGCCTGGGTGCTGCGCTTCGGACTTTTCGGACTGGGTAACCCCGGTCCGGGCGTGTGGATGTTCATCCTGTCGATGATCGTCTACGGCGTGGCGTTCGACTTCTTCAACGTCTCGGGATCGCTCTTCGTCAATAGCGAAACCGACGTTACGATCCGCTCCAGCGCCCAAGGCCTCTTTATGATTATGACCAACGGCATCGGCGCCACGATCGGAACCCTCGGCGCACAGGCCGTGGTCAACCGCTTCGTCTACTCGCAGCAGTCGCCCGAAGCCATGACCGCCGGCTGGTCGACCTCGTGGTTGATCTTCGCCGGGTACGCCCTGGTCGTCGCCATCGTCTTCGCACTCGTCTTCAAATACGAACACCGCCCCGAAGAACTGGCGCAGGCGAAACACTGACCCGATCTCGGAAGCAATAGCAAAGGTCGTCGGCTGGCAGCCGGCGGCCTTTCGTTTTCACACCCCCGACAAACTTTTCTAAAAAATTTAGTACTTTGTATTGCATAATACCTAATAAAGTTATATATTTGCATCGTGAAACAACGCAAAAGCTATGAAAACGACTGTGAATGTGAATATCGGCTCGCAAGCATTCGTCCTCGACGAAGATGCCTACGAAACCCTGCGCGACTATCTGGACGACATCCGGGCGCGTCTTCGGGAGGATCAGGCGGAGGTAATGGCCGATATCGAAATGCGGCTGGCCGAGATTTTCAGCGAGCGGATCACCACGCCGATGCGGGTCGTAACGCTGGAGATCGTACGCGGGGCGATGGCCCGCATGGGCGAACCCGCCGCATTCGGCGAACGCACCCGGACCTCGGAGCCATTCGCCCGCCGTTCCGACGTCACGGAAACGCGCCGTCTCTACCGCTCCGTCAAGGATCGTTCGATCGCAGGCGTCTGCGGCGGTCTGGCCGAATATTTCGGCTTCGATTCCACGGCCGTGCGTCTCGCCACGCTGCTGGCCGTACTGCTGGGCGGCGTCTCGATCTGGATATACATCATTCTGTGGATCGTCATACCGGAAAATCCCCGCAAATAGTCTCTTAACCGGAATACCTATGGCTGAAGACAATGTAAAGGCGCAGATGCGCAAAGGAATCCTGGAGTATTGCATTCTCGCGATTCTGTCGCGGGGCGATTCGTATGCTCCGAAGATCATCGCCGAACTCAAGGCGGCCGAAATGATCGTGGTCGAAGGGACGCTCTACCCCATACTCACACGGCAGAAGAATGCCGGGCTGCTCTCCTACCGTTGGGAGGAGTCTCCGCAGGGGCCTCCCCGCAAATACTACACCCTCACGGACAAGGGGCGCGAATACCTCGCGGTGCTCGACGCCGCCTGGGACGAACTCGTCGGGCAGATCGGCGTGATCCGCTACGGGGGGGGGAAAGATGTGTAACCCGACGACACGGCAGGTCGCACCCCAAGGCCCCTCCCGAAGGAGCGGTTCGAAGCGGACTCGAAACGGTAAACGCCGCAAGTCGGCAGCCGCCCCCAACGAAACAACCGGCTCGATACCGATGAGGTACCGGCCAATTCTCCGAAATTATGAATATTACCATTTAAACCCATCATGAAACGACTTTTTACCGGTTTACTGACGCTGGCGGTCCTGTGCGCCGTCATCGGCTCGCTGCTCGGCCTGAGCATGCCCCAAGTTTTCGCTGCCCAAAAAGGGCTCAAAGGCAGCGGACACATCGTCTCGAAAACGATCGACGCCCTCGATTTCCAGGCCATCGACGCATCGCGCAGCGTGAAGGTCATCGTAACGCAAACTCCGCAAACGGGCATCCGCATCGATGCCGACGACAACGTGATCGACCGAGTGCGGGTCGAAACCGTCAAGGGAACGCTCAAAGTCGGCATCGACCCGGCGGTGAAAAGCCTCTCGTCGGTCGACGTCACGGTCACGGTTCCCGCCCATGCTGCGATTCGGGCCCTGTCGGCATCGAGCGCCGCGAAAATCCGCTGCGAGAACCCGTTGACGGCCGACCGGATCGAAATCGACGCATCGAGTGCTGCGAAGATCGAAGCGACGGTCCGCACGAAGAAGTGCTCGGCCGACGCCTCCAGCGCGTCGAAAATCAAGCTGACGGGCTCGGCCGACGAATGCTCGCTCGAAGCGTCGAGCGCCGCGAAGATCGAAGCCGAAATCGCGTGCGAAAAGTGTTCGATCGACGGTTCCAGCGCCTCGAAAATCACCCTGACGGGCTCGGCCGCCCGATGTTCCGCCGAGTTGAGCTCGGCATCGAAGCTCGACGCGTCGAAATTCACCGTCACAGCCTGCGAAATCGAAACGACGAGTGCCTCCGGAGCCCGGATCAACTGCACCGAAACGTTGCAGGCCCGAGCATCGAGCGGTTCTTCGATCCGCTATTCGGGCAAGTGCCGCACGGAAATACGCGTATCGAGCGGCTCCAGCATCCGCAAAAACGATTAACCGACAAAAACCCCGAACGAAGATGAAAGAGGTGAAAAAATGCAGTCTTTCGGGCATAGCGTTCACGATGGACGCCGATGCTTACGAAGCCCTGGAAAGCTACCTGGAGAGCTTGAAGAAAGCCTACGCCGGCATGGCGGAAGGCGCAGAGATCATCGCCGACATCGAGGCCCGCATCGCGGAACTGATCCTCTCGGTGCAGGACGGTGCCCGGGTGGTGGAGAAACCGCTGGTGCAGAACATCATCGCCCAGATGGGCTCGGCCGAGGATATTTCGGAACACGAAGTCGCAGGCAGCACCGAAGAGCCCCGTATCCCGCGACGGCTCTACCGCGATATGGAGAACGCGAAGCTGGGCGGCGTCTGCGCCGGCATCGGTCGTTATTTCGACATCGATCCCGTGTGGGTGCGCCTGGGCATGTTTTGCCCGATGATTCTCTGCGGCTTCGGATGGATTCCGTTTCTCCGCTGGGCCGGACCGATGATGGGCAATCTGTTCGGTGTCTTCATCGTCTGCTACCTCATCATGTGGTTCGCGGTTCCGGCTGCCCGCACGGCACGTCAGAAGCTCGAAATGAACGGCGAACGCATCACGGCGCAATCCATCGGCGAAACGACCGCGGCCGCGACTCCGGCCAGCGACCCCGATACGAAAGCTCGGTCGATCGTCGCCGATGCCGTATCGGCGCTCGGACAGGTAGTGCTTATCCTAATGAAGATATTCGCCGGATTGATCGTCTTCGGATTGATTCTCACCGCCTGCGCCCTGATTATCGGATTGTTCGCCATATTGCTCGGCGGCTATGAATTCATGGGCTTCCTGTCGGAAATGGGACTGTGGGTCTCGGTATCGGGCATTTTCGTCGCGCTGATCCCCGTAATCATGCTGATTTACGTATTGATGTGCCTGATCGCTTCGCGCAAGCCGGGCGGCAAGACCGTGCTGGTGATCTTCCTGCTGTGGCTCGCCTCGATACTCCTCTGTTCGGGCTTGGCCGTGCGTCAGAATATCGGCCAGAAATTGCAGAAGAAACACGGCGCCATCCAGCGGGTTCTGGGTACGCAGGTCGAGATCGACGGCGAAGCGAAGACGCTCCAGGAGATACTCGAAGAGTACGACATCGAAAGCTACATCGAGAACAACGATACGGAAGGCACGCTGCATATCAGCGTACCGTCGAAATCGCTCGAAATATCCGTAGACAAAGCCCGGGGCGAGATGAAGATCGATTCCGGAGGCAAGAAAATGTCGATCCGCGCCACGACCGAGAGCGCCGAGACTTCGGCGGATAACGAGTAAATACCCGCCTTTCAGCCGGGTGCAGTTCGCCGAAGGCCCGCTGGAACCGCTAGAAGATAAAGGGGCTGTCTAAAAATCTTAGACAGCCCCTTTTACAACGATCGTCCGGCACTCAGAAGAGATATTTCTCGTTCTTGACCTTGTTGACCAGTCGGAAAATATCCGCCCAGGCCTCCTCGCCGAAGGTCGTGCCGACGACCTCGATCACCTTCCCGGCCGTGATGGCGCCGATCGTACCGCACTGGCGCAACGACAGTCCGTCGCACAGTCCGGCCAGGAATCCCGCCGCATAGAAATCGCCGGCACCCGTCGTATCCACGCGTTTGGCCGCCGCCATGATGCCGACATGCACCACTTCGTCGCCCTGCTTGATGAGGGCACCCTTCGTGCCGATCTTCACCACGGCCAACTCCGCCATTTCGGAAATCATCTGCAAGGCGTTCAGCGGTTCCGCCTCGCACGTGAAGGTCTTGGCCTCCTCCTCGTTGGCGAAGACGATATCCACGTATTCGCGGACCAGCGCACGCAGGAATTCGAGATTCTCGGCCACGATGTTGAAGCTCGCCAGGTCGATGGCGACTTGCAGCCCGCAGGCCTTGGCCGTACGCGCGGCCTTGAGGATCAGATCGTGGTTCTGCACCAGATATCCCTCGACATAGAGGCAGTCGTACCCCTCGAAAATCGCGGGTTCGATCTCCGCAGGCCCCAGTTCGAGGGCCGCACCGAGGTGGGTGACCATCGTCCGCTCACCGTCGGGCGAGATCAGCGACACGCACTTTCCCGAACGCTCCGTACCACGGAACACGACGGGTTCGACCTTCAGGTTTTCGAGCGCCTGGATGAAGAAATCGCCCGTAGTATCCTCGCCGACCTTGCCGATGAATCCCACGTCGCAGCCCAGACGCGCCATCGCACGGATCGTATTTCCGGCCGAGCCGCCCAGCGAGAGCGAATAGGGAAGTCCGGCCACGGACTTCGAAATCTCGGTCTGCAATTTGGTATCCACGAGGCTCATCGAGCCCTTCGCTAAATCGAACCGCCCCAGCACGGAGTCGGTTTCCAAGTTGACCAGCATGTCGGTCAAGGCATTGCCGATGCCTATTACTCGTTTCATTGGTTTATTCAGGGTGTTCGGGTTATTTCGTTATGCGTCGATCAGATCGACAGTATCTTCACCAGGTCCAGATTTTCGCGGTCGATGCCTTTGTTGTGGCGCACGGCCTTGGCGAACGGCACGTAGACGATGCGGCCGTTTTCCGTGCCGATCATCACGTTGCGCTGTCCGTCGAGAATCGCCTCGATCGCCGCCTCGCCCATGCGCGAAGCCAGGATGCGATCCACGGCCGTCGGCGAACCGCCGCGCTGAATATGACCCAGGATCGTGACGCGCGCATCGTACTGCGGGAACTCCTTCTTCACACGCTCGGCCAATGCCGTGGCACCGCCCGTCTTGGGGTTCTCCGCCACGATGACGATCGCCGAGTTCTTGCTCTTGCGGAAGCCGTGGTTGATGAGTTCGGCCAACTGGTCCACTTCGGTCTCCATCTCGGGGATGATCGCCGCCTCGGAACCCGTGGCGATAGCGCTGTTGAGGGCCAGGTATCCGGCCGTGTGGCCCATCACCTCGACGAAAAAGAGTCGTTCGTGACTCGACGCCGTATCGCGCAATTTATCGACGGCCTCCATGATCGTATTGAGCGCCGTATCGTATCCGATCGTCGAATCGGTACCTCCCAGATCGTTGTCGATCGTACCGGGAAGCCCCACGACGGGCACGTTGTACTCCTCGGCGAAAATACCCGCTCCCGTAAGCGAGCCGTCGCCGCCGATGACAACCAGGGCGTCGATCCCCGCAGCCTTCATGTTCTCGTAAGCCGTACGCCGGCCTTCGGGCGTGGTGAACTCCTTGCAGCGGGCCGTTTTGAGAATCGTGCCGCCCATCTGGATGATATTGCTGACGCTCTGCGACTTGAATTCGACGATCTCGTTATAGACCAATCCTTTGTAACCGCGCATGATGCCTTTCACCGTAAATCCGTTGTAAATCGCACTGCGGGTCACCGCGCGAATCGCCGCATTCATTCCGGGGGCATCGCCGCCCGAAGTCAGCAGACCGATACATTTGATTCCTGCCATACTCTCATTCTTAAAAACAAAACCGGTCAAAGGTACTAAATTCGAACGGGAATAAAAAACGATTGTCCGAAATCTGCTTCCTTCGTTCCGATTTTCGACGCTTCCGGATACAAACCGAATACCGAAAACGCTCTCCTCCGACTTCGGCAGCCCCGAGCGCCGGCAGTTATCGGATAAACCGATAATAGGTTCCCAACGGTAGCTGCTTGTCGCCGCGATCCGTAAAACAGAGCTCGCCCCACTGCTCCGACTCGGGAGTCCCGAACGCCTGGCGACAGGCCGTGCGGGCCAGCGTCGAGGAGAGCCCCATCGAATAGAGATTCAGCACGAGGAACGCCCCGTGCGGTTCAAGCAGCCGGGCACAGCAATCGAGCATCTCGCCGATATGCTCCTCCAGAATCCATTTCTCGCCGTTCGCACCCCGGCCGTATGCCGGAGGATCGAGAATAATGCCCTGGTAACGATTGCCGCGACGCACTTCGCGCTGCACGAACTTCAGCGCATCCTCGACGATCCACCGCACCCCTTCCAGACCGCTCGACTCCATATTTTCGCGGGCCCACGTCACGACCTGCTTCACCGAATCGACATGCGTCACCTCGGCTCCGGCAGCCCGTGCCGCCAGCGTCGCACCGCCCGTATAGGCGAAAAGGTTAAGCACCCGGGGCGCTTCGCCGCAGGCGGTCTTCAGCGCCGTGCAGCGGTCATAGATGAAATTCCAGTTGGCAGCCTGCTCGGGAAAGATCCCGACGTGTTTGAACGAGGTCAGCCCCAGGCGCATGCGCAGACGCATCGCACCGTAGGCATACGCCACGCTCCAGCGCGACGGCATCCCGGGCCGCAGGCGCCATTCGCCCCGCTCCTCGCTGCGGACGTCGCGCAGAAACGACGCATCGGCCCTGCGGCGCCACTCCGCCTCGGGCAACGTCGGCCGCCAGATCGCCTGCGGTTCGGGGCGCCGCGTCACGTAGTCGCCGAAGCGTTCGAGCTTCTCGAAATTGCCCGTATCGATAAGTTCATAATCCCCGAAATCGGGGGTCAGTTGTTCCTGCATGGTAAATTCATTGGATGGTTATCGTTCATTTTACTCGCATCGGTTTCTCGGCCTTCAGTGGGTCGGGGCAGGCTGAAGCCTCGCGACCTTTGGCCGCGTTTACAAATCTGACCCTCCCCGAAATCCCCTCCTCGGAGGGGACTTCGGGTGCAACCCGCAAGGTTGTGGGAATTGACTTCACTGGTTGCAAACTGCAATCCGAAGGAGCGCGCAGTTCACCGCCACCTCCGGCGGCGGAGGCTCGCTCTGCTCGCCCCGCAGGCTGCGCCCGCGAAACCTTTTTCACCTTTAACATTTAACTTTTCACCCGCGAAATGCGGTCCGCAGGACCGCAGCGAGCCGTAGCCTCCGGCGGCAGAGGCCCGCTTTGCTCGCCCCGCAGGCTACGTCCCGCAACCAACTGCCAACCCGCCGAACAATTCTCAATTGCCTTTTGACGGGGCGCTGCAATCCACCAGATTCATTTCGCACCGGGCGCAATCGAACTCCAGCCGATAGCGTTTCGTGCCGCGCTCTAAAAAGAGCGCTCCGCGCAGCTTCGGACGCTCGCGCAGACACTCGCCGATTTCGCGGCGGATGCAATACGACGAGCGCATCACCGTATGCCCCTCGGTCGTGGGCGCGAGGTCCAAACCGCGTTCGATCTCCCGAACCCCGTGATCGCGGTAAAACCGCTCGGCCAGACGGTTGGTTACGTTCTCCTCGGCCGAGAGCCGCTCCGCCGGATAAACCGCCGCAAGTCCCTCGGGCCGGGCCGCCGGGCGCATATGCGCAGCAAGTCGCGCCTGCTCCAGCCGTTGCAACGCCTCGCGGCGCAATTCGGCCACGAGCGATGCCGGGACGAACCATCCGTCGCCACACACCTCGACCCCGCGCACGGCGAAGATCGTATCGCCGCTCTTGGCCGCCTGCGTGCGCAGCGCTACGGCATTCGCCTCCGGATTCCGGGCCGGGTCCAGAACCACGGCCCGGGCCGCCTCGGCCGCGATGCCCTCGCAATCGGTGTAACGGATCGCCACGCCCCGGGCCGACACCTCGACACGCGCCGTCGTGGGAATCACCCGCCGCGTGCGGCTCGCTTCGAGCGAACGGGTGAACCGATGGTCGTAGTTGCGCGACACCCGGGCCCCGGGAACGATCCCCTCCATGCGGTTGGGCGTGATCCACGCCCCTTCGACCGCATTGACATTCGTGCCGACGAGTTTGCCGCCCGCACGGAAACAGAGTCCGTCGCCGGGAGCGAGTTCCGCCGTTCCCTCCAGCCGGAAACGGCGCCCTTCGACGCGCCCGACGCGCCCGACCGCCTCGCCGACCGCTTTGGGGGTATCGAACGACGCCACGCCGGGTTGCTTCCCGGCGAAGAAATAGTCGGTCTCGCCCCGTGTGAAACTCTTCGCCGGATCGGGTCCGAAGTCGGGGATGCTCTCCCCCGCCGACGAACGGCGCAGCCCGGGACGCACGGCCAACGCCTCGTCCACGACCCGGCGATAGTAGGCTACCACATTGCGAATGTAGTTGATATCCTTGAGCCGCCCCTCGATCTTCAGCGACGTGACACCCGCGTTGAGCAGCTCGCCGACGTGGGCCGAAAGGTTCATGTCGCGCACCGACAGCAGGTGTTTGCCCGCCATATAGGTGTGTCCCGCACCGTCCGTGAGGTCCCACGGCAGGCGGCACGGCTGGCTGCACGCTCCGCGGTTGCCGCTGCGCTCGGACATCGACCGCGAGAGGAAGCAGCGGCCGCTGTACCCCACGCAGATCGCACCGTGCACGAAACACTCCACCTCGGCCGTCGTTGCGGCGCAGATCGCCCGGATTTCGTCGAGCGACAGCGCCCGTTCGAGAATCACGCGCGCGAACCCCGCCTCGCCCAGGAATCGGGCACCTTCCGGCGTGCGGTTCGACACCTGCGTCGAGGCATGGAGCTCCACCGGAAGATTCATCCTCCGATAAGCCATATCCTGGACGATCAGGGCGTCGACCCCCGCGGCGATCAATTCGCGGGCCTGTGCCTCGGCCGCTTCCAATTCGCTGTCCCACAGCAGCGTGTTGAGCGTCGCGTGGACCCGCACGCCGTAACGGTGGGCATATTCGACCACGCGGGCGATCTCCTCCGCCGAGTTCCCGGCCGCCTGCCGCGCACCGAAACGCGCGCCGCCGATATAGACGGCATCGGCGCCGTAATCCACAGCCGCGACGGCCGATCGGTAATCTTTGGCAGGTGCGAGCAATTCGACGGATTTCACAATCATGCAATTTTCGGCAAAAATAAGATAAATTTGTGAATTGTTTTGTAATTTTGCGTCTCGTAACGAGAAACATCCAAAATTCGATATACCATGCTTACCGTAAAGCAAATCCGCGACGACCGCGAAGCCGCCGTACGCAAACTCGCCAAGAAAGGCGTCGACGCCGCACCCGTCATCGACCGCATTCTGACGCTCGACGACCGCCGCAAGGCGATCCAGGCGGAACTCGATTCGACGCTCGCCGCCCAGAACAAAGCCGCCAAGGAGATCGGCGCCCTGATGGGTCAGGGCCGCCGCGAGGAGGCCGAGGAGCGCAAACGCTTCGTCGGCGATCTGAAGGAGCAGTCGGCCCGTCTGCAAGCCGAGTCGAAGGACGTGCAGGAGGAGTTGCAAGCTGCGATCGTCTCGCTGCCCAACTTCCCGGCCGAGATCGTCCCCGAAGGCAAAACCGCCGCCGACAACCTCGTGGTGAAACTCGTCGAGAGCTATACCGCGCTTCCCGAAAATCCGCTGCCCCACTGGGAGCTGGCCCGCAAATACGACATCATCGATTTCGACCTGGGCGTGAAGCTCACCGGAGCCGGATTCCCCGTCTACAAGGGCAAGGGAGCCCGCTTGCAACGCGCGCTCATCAACTATTTCCTCGACTGCAACACCGCAGCCGGATATCTCGAGGTCGAGCCTCCCGTGATGGTCAACGAGGCTTCGGGCTTCGGCACGGGACAGCTGCCCGACAAGGAGGGACAGATGTATCACGCTACGGTCGACAATTTCTACCTGGTTCCCACGGCCGAAGTTCCCGTGACGAACATCTACCGCGACGTGATCCTCGACAAGTCGGATTTTCCCGTGAAAATGACCGCCTATACCCCCTGCTTCCGCCGCGAGGCCGGATCATACGGCAAGGACGTGCGCGGTCTGAACCGTCTGCACCAGTTCGACAAGGTGGAGATCGTGCAGCTGTCGCTCCCCGAAGTGTCGTACGAGGCGCTCGACGGCATGGTGGCCCATGTCGAAGGGATCGTCAAGTCGCTCGGACTGCCCTACCGCATCCTGCGGCTGTGCGGCGGCGACATGTCGTTCACCTCG
>CANPHE010000010.1 GCA_947573795.1 uncultured Alistipes sp.
CTGAACAAGGACTTGAACCTAGGACCCCATGATTAACAGTCATGTGCTCTAACCGACTGAGCTATTCAGGCATTACACTCGGTGTGATATCCGATTGCGGGTGCAAATATAGGGCAAAAATCCATTCCTGCAAAATTTTTGCAAGATTTTTTACAAAAAAACCTATCTTTGTCTCTCGCACAACCGATCGAAACGACATGACAAAACGACTCATATCATTCATAATCGCGACGTTAAGCATTACGACATGCTTTGCACAAGCTGGCCTCGATTTTTCGCCTTCGACATGGGATTTCGGCGACATCCGCGAAGAAAACGGCCGCGTCAGCCACACGTTCACGGGCGTGAACCGCACGGAAAAGCCGCTGGTGATCCTCGACGTAGTCGCCACATGCGGCTGCACGGTGCCGGAATTTTCGCGCAAACCCATCCCTCCGGGCGGCCGAACGCAAATCGTCGTTACGTTCGATCCCGACAACCGTCCGGGGCTCTTCACCAAAAAACTCGGCGTCTACTCCTCCGAGCGGCGCAAAATCGCCGAACTGACCATCCGGGGCAATGTCGAGCCGCGCCCGCGGAGCATCGAGGAGCTTTACCCCATCGCGACGACCGGAGGCCTGCGGCTCAATTCGACGCTCTGCGCCTTTACCTATTTATACCCCGGGCGCGAGGTCCACTCCTCGGTGGGCTATGTCAACACGAGCGACCGGCCGCTGCGGCTGGAACTGCGCCCCCGCACGCAAAGCGGGCTGCTCCGAGTAAACGCACCGCAGACGATCGCCCCCGGCGAGCGGGGCGAAATCGATCTGGGCTACCTCATTCCGGCGCAGGAACCCCGCTACGGCACGATCCGCGACGCCCTGGAGATTTTCGTCGACGGAAAAACCGACCGCACGATCCTCGCGGCCCACGGAATCGGCATCGATCCGCCTTCCGGAGCGAAAGATCGTGCTCCCAAGGCCGTTATCTCGGAAAATATGCTTAAATTTGGAGCGGTGAAACACGACGGACCGATCCGGCGCCTTCCGTTCACGCTCCGCAACACGGGCCACAGCGATTTGATCGTCCGCGCCGTAGAGTGCGGCGAAGGCCTCGGCACGACGCTCCGTGCGGGTATGCGCATCCGCCCCGGAGAATCGTTCGACGCCGAAGCGACGCTCGACCCCTCGAAGCGGGACTACGGATTGACGACGGACTACATCGTGCTGATCGCCAACGACCCCGAACGGCCCATGCGGCGGCTGCGAATCACGGCGCTCGTCGAGCAGTAGACTCTGGTTCCGCAGCACACGGACCCTTCGGGAAAAAATGAAGAGACAACCATGTACCCCATCCTTGAAAAACGGCGGCTCGCCGAGGGCATCTACCTGATGAAGATCCTCGCGCCGCGCGTCGCCCGGTCGGCACGACCGGGACAGTTCGTCATTGTCCGCACGGACGAACGCGGCGAACGCATTCCCCTGACCGTGGCCGACTACGACCCCGCACAGGGCAGCGTCACCATCGTGACGCAGACCATCGGCGTATCGACACGCCGCATCTGCTCGCTCGACGCGGGCCAATCGCTCGCCGACTTCGCAGGACCGCTGGGCCGCCCGTCGGAGTTCATCGCTCTGTCCGACGAGGAGTTACGCGGCAAACGCTTCGTCTTCATCGCCGGCGGCGTCGGCACGGCTCCGGTCTATCCGCAAGTCAAATGGCTCCACGAGCACGGCGCGCAGGTCGACGTCATCATCGGCGCCAAGACGCGCGACATGCTGATCTTCACGGACGCGATGCGCGCCGTAGCGACGAATCTCTACATCGCCACGGACGACGGTTCGGAGGGTTTCCACGGACTGGTGACCCAGCTGCTCGAAAAACTCATCGCCGAAGGAAAGCGTTACGACGAATGCGTGGCCATCGGCCCGATGATTATGATGAAATTCGTCGCCCTCACGACGAAGAAATACGCCCTGCGAACCACCGTGTCGCTCAACGCCCTGATGGTCGACGGTACGGGCATGTGCGGCGCCTGCCGCGTGACGGTGGGCGGCAAAACGCGCTTCACCTGCGTCGAAGGACCCGAATTCGATGCCCACGAGGTGGATTTCGACGAGGCGATGCGCCGCCAGGGCATGTACCGCAGCGAGGAGCAGCGCCGCGCAGCCATCGAGGCCGAACGCGCCGCGGGCCACAAGTGCCGCATCGGACTGGATCAATAAACGAAAGACGAACGATCATGGCAAACAAAATACCCCGCGTCGCGATGCGCGAACAAGACCCCGCGATCCGTGCGACCAACTTCGAGGAGGTCTGCTACGGATACAACCAGGAAGAAGCTATGCTGGAGGCCACGCGCTGCCTGCAATGCAAGAATCCCCGCTGCGTAGCGGCGTGCCCGGTGAACATCTCGATCCCGGAGTTCATCGCCGCACTGCGCGACGGCGATCTGCAACGGGCTGCCGACACGATCGCCCGCGACAGTTCGCTGCCCTCGGTCTGCGGCCGCGTCTGCCCGCAGGAGACGCAGTGCGAAGGCTCCTGCATCCTGGGCATCAAGGGCGAACCGGTGGCTATCGGCAAGTTGGAACGCTTCGTCGGCGACTGGAAACTCGAACACGGCGCGTCGGTACAACCTGCCGCTGAGCGCCGCGCGGGCCGCGTCGCCGTCGTGGGCAGCGGTCCCGCAGGGCTGGCCTGCGCCAGCGACCTGGCCAAGAAGGGCTACGAAGTAAAGATCTTCGAGGCGCTGCACAAGGTCGGCGGCGTGCTGGTCTACGGCATTCCCGAATTCCGTCTGCCCAAGCAGCGGATCGTCGCACGCGAGATCGCCCAGGTCGAACAGCTCGGCGTGGAGATCGAAACCGACGTCATCGTGGGCCGCACGCTCACGGTCGATTCGCTGCTCGACGAGGAGGGCTACGACGCCGTATTCATCGGCTCGGGCGCCGGACTGCCCCGCTTCATGGGCATTCCGGGCGAAAACCTCAACGGTGTGGTCTCGGCCAACGAATTCCTCACCCGCGCGAACCTCATGCACGCCTACGACGCCGATTACGACACGCCGATCTACGTCGGACGACGCGTTGCAGTCGTCGGCGGCGGCAACGTGGCGATGGACTCCATCCGCACGGCCCGCCGTCTGGGCGCCGAGTCGACGATCGTCTACCGCCGCTCCGAGAAGGAACTCCCGGCACGCGCCGAGGAGGTGCACCACGCCCGCGAGGAGGGCATCGAATTCCGGATGCTGACCAACCCCGTGGAGGTGTTGGGCGACGAGCGGGGCTGGGTCCGCGCCCTGCGCTGCGTGGAGATGGAGCTGGGCGAGCCCGATGAAAGCGGACGGCGCTCGCCGGTGGCGAAACCCGGTTCGGAGTTCGAAATCCCGTGCGACGTGGTCATCATGGCCCTCGGCACCTCGCCCAACCCGCTCATCGCCTCGACGACCGCCGGGCTGGAGACCTCGCGCCGCGGCTGCATCACGGCCGACGCCGACGGAGCCACGACCCGCGAAGGAGTCTTCGCCGGAGGCGACGCCGTGACGGGTGCCGCTACGGTGATCCTCGCCATGGGGGCCGGACGCACCGCCGCCCGAGCGATCGAGGCCTACCTCGAATCCCGCAACGGAAAAACCCCTCTAAAATAAAAATACCATGAACAAAACCTTCCTGAGCGCCTGCGCGCTCCTCTGTACCCTCACCGTTGCGGCACAGACGCCGCAAGACTCGATCGCCTTCGCCTCGGCCACCTGGGAGACCACCGACCTGGGCGACGGCGCCGAATGCCGTTATGCGCAGATCGACCTTTTCGGTTCGCACCAAAGCATCTCGGTAGCCAGCTACCCCCGTCGCAAATTCTCGACGCAGCTCGTGCACCTCGACCGTACGGCCCGGACTACGAGCGATCTGGGCAAGGAGGCCGATGCCGAAATCGCCCTGAACGGCAGCTATTTCAACGTCAAGACCTTCGAGCCCGTCACCTACGTGCTGCTCGACAAAGAGGTCGTCGGCAGCACCACCCCCAGCGAATATGCGCTCCGCACGAACGGTGTAATCGCCTTCAAGGACAAGCGCGGCCGTAAGATCGACATTTTCCGCTGCGACACGGCCGACTACGCGCGCGTCGCACGCCGCTATCGCACCGCATTGGCTGCCGGTCCCGTGCTGGTCGAACGGGGCCGCACGGTGGAGTACGATTCGCAGCGCAGCTTCCACACGGGACGCCATCCCCGCACGCTGATCGGCCTGCGGGCCGACGGCACGGTCGTGATGGCCGTCATCGACGGGCGTTTCCCCACGGGCGAAGGCACGACGATCCCCGAAACGGCCTTCATCGCCAAGCAGTTGGGACTGGTCGAGGCGTTGAATCTCGACGGCGGCGGCTCCTCGACGATCTGGACCGCGCGCAAAGGCGTGCTGAACCACCCCTACGACAACAAGCGTTTCGACCACGAGGGCGAGCGCAAGGTTCCCAACGTCCTGGTGGTGAAGAAGTAGGCGGGAAAATGCAAGGCTGCGCCTTGCCATCTTCGGCGGCTCGCGCTTTCAGCGCGACCGGTCCAGCCGCCGAAGATGATCTCCGGACGCACGCTGTGGCTCTTCGTGCCGCACGAGCCGTAGCCTCCCGGACGCCCGACCAAGCGCCGGAATTCAGCATTTTTACTGCAACGGGAATTCTTAATTATGAATTCTTAATTCTTAATTTGTCATGTTTTCATCCAATACCTACATCGCGCGCCGCAGCGAGCTGCGCACGAAGATCGGACAAGGTCTGATCCTGCTGCCGGGCAACGGACTCGCTCCGAACAATTACCCCAACAACGCCTACTACTTCCGGCAGGATTCGACCTTCCGCTACTATTTCGGGCTGGACATCCCCGCCCTGGTCGGCATCATCGACGCCGATACGGGCGAGGAGGCGCTCTACGGCGACGACTTCACGGTCGAAGACATCATCTGGACCGGTCCGCAGCCCACGCTGCACGACCTGGGCGCCCAGGTCGGCATCGCCTCGACCTTCCCCCTCGCCGCGCTGGAGGCCCGTCTGCGCAAAGCCGTCGAGGCCGGACGCCGCATCCACTTCCTGCCGCCCTACCGCGGTGAAACCAAACTCCAGCTCTCGGCCCTGCTGGGCATCCGCCCCGAGCTGCTGCACGGCTATAAGTCGGTCGACCTGATGATGGCCGTCGCCGAGATGCGCGAAAAGAAAAGCGCCGAGGAGATCGACGCGATGGAACGTGCCTTCGAGATCGGCTACCGCATGCACACGACGGCCATGCGCATGTGCCGCCCGGGTGTCGTCGAACGCGAGATCGCCGGTGCGATCGAGGGTATCGCCAAATCCTACGGCGCAGGAGTCTCGTTCCCGTCGATCGTCTCGCAGCATGGCGAGACGCTGCACAACCTCAATGCCGACGGGGTGCTGGCCGAAGGACGGTTGTTGCTGTGCGACGCCGGCGCCGAGAGCGTCGAGGGCTACTGCTCGGACCACACGCGCACCTACCCCGTGAGCGGACGTTTCACGCCCCGGCAGCGGGAAATCTACGAAATCGTACTGGCGGCCCACGACCGCGTGGCACAGATCGCCGGTCCCCACCGCATGTACACCGAAATCCACAACGCCGCCTACCTCTCGCTGGCCGAAGGGCTGATCGGCGCAGGACTGCTGCGCGGCAAGGCCGAGGATGCCGTTGCGGCCGGCGCCATGACCCTCTTCATGCCCCACGGATTGGGTCACGGACTGGGTATGGACGTCCACGACTGCGAGGCGATGGGCGAACGCTCGTTCGACTTCGCGCAGATCGCCGAACGCGCTGCCGCATCGGGCACCTGCATCTACCGCGCCGCATGGCGCCTCGAACCGGGCACGGTAATGACCGACGAACCGGGGCTCTATTTCATCCCGGCGCTGATCGACAAATGCCGCGCCGAAGGGCTCTACGCAGGCATCGTCGACTACGATGCGCTGGAAGCCTACCGCGACTTCGGCGGCATCCGCATCGAGGACGACCTGCTCATCACCGAAACGGGTTGCCGCATGCTGGGCGACAAATATCTGCCGGCCTCCGTCGCCGAGCTCGAAGCGATCGTCGGCACGATGCGCGCGTAACCCCACCCGACACGTTGATTCGAAAAAACCGGAGTTTTACGACTCCGGTTTTTTTATTTTTTCGCCCATTCGGATGATTAGGTACTAAAAATGCGCGCCGCCCGCTTGTTTTTCCCGATTTTTTCGTATATTTATAGTCGGTTAATCCAAGAACACCTATAAAACTTCACGGAATATGAAAAATTATTCAGCCAAAGAGATCAAAAACATCGTACTCATCGGTGCGCCCGGCTCGGGGAAAACGACCCTCGCCGAAGCGATGGCCTACGAAGGCAAGGTCATCGACCGCCGGGGCAGCATCGAGACGAACAACACCCTTTCGGACAACACCGACATCGAGCACGAATACAAACGCTCGATCTATTCGACGATACTTTTCACCGAGTTCATGGATCGCAAGCTCAACATCATCGACTGCCCGGGCTCGGACGACTTCTGCGGAAGTCTCTTCTCGGCGTTCAAAGTCGGCGACGTGGGCGTCTTCGTCTTCAACGCCCAGAACGGTTGGGAGGTAGGCAGCGAAATCCAGGCCCGCTACGCCCGAATGCTCAACAAACCCGTCATCGGTGTCATCAACCAGCTCGATGCCGACAAGGCTTCGTTCGAATCGACCTTCGAGTCGATCAAGGCCGCTTCGCGTGTGAAGCCCGTCATCGTACAGTATCCCGTCAACCAGGGTTCGGGCTTCGACGCCTTCATCGACGTGCTGCTGATGAAAATGTACCGCTTCAAGGATCACGACGGCCACCGCGAGGAGCTCGAAATCCCGGCCGAGGAGCTGGAACGCGCCCAGGAACTCAACAAGGAGCTCGTAGAGATGGCCGCCGAGCACGACGAGGCCCTGATGGAACTCTACTTTGACAAAGGCACGCTCACGCAGGACGACATCCGCTCGGGTCTGAAGATCGGCGTGGCCAACCGCGAGGTGATGCCCATTTTCTGCGCCTCGGGCAAACGCGACATTGGCACCAAGCGTCTGATGGAGTTCATCATCAACGTCGCCCCCGGACCGCTGAAGGCCCCGAAATTCCTCACGACCGAAGGCGAGGAGATCGCTGCCGACGAAGCGGCTCCCGCCGTGGCATTCGTATTCAAGAGCCAGGTCGAGCAGCACATCGGCGAAATCACCTATTTCCGCGTCATCCGCGGCAAGATCACCGAGGGCACCGAGCTGACCAACACCCGCACGGGCAACAAGGAGAAACTCTCGCAGCTCTTCGCCGTGGCGGGCAAGAACCGCATCAAGGTCACGGAACTCTCGGCCGGAGATATCGGTTGCACGGTGAAACTCAAAGGCACGCGCACCAACGACACGCTCTCGGCGCCCGCGACGCCCGTGACGATCGAACCCATCGTCTTCCCCGAGCCGCGCTACCGCGCCGCTATCAAGTGCAAGGAGCAGGGCGACGAGGAGAAGTTGGGCAAGGTGCTGAACGACGCCCGTTTCGAGGACCCGACGATTCTGGTGGAGTACTCCAAGGAGCTTAAGCAGACGATCATCCAGGGCCAGGGCGAACACCACCTCAACATCCTGCGTTCGCGCATCCAGTCGGAGAACAAACTCGTCTACGAATATATCGCGCCGAAGATTCCCTACCGCGAGACCATCACCAAGGTCGCACAGGCCGACTACCGCCATAAGAAGCAGTCGGGCGGCGCCGGACAGTTCGGCGAGGTACACATGATCGTCGAGCCCTACTACGAAGGGATGCCCGAACCGAAGAATTACAAGGTGCCGGGCAAGGGCGACATGGTGGTCAACGTCAAGACCAAAGAGGAATACGATCTGGCGTGGGGCGGCAAGTTGCAGTTCTACTCGGCGATCGTCGGCGGTGCCATCGACGCACGTTTCATGCCCGCCATCCTGAAGGGTATCATGGAGAAGATGGACGAAGGGCCGCTGACGGGTTCCTACGCCCGCGATATCCGCGTAGTGATCTACGACGGTAAGATGCACCCGGTGGATTCGAACGAAATCTCGTTCAAACTCGCAGCCCGCAACGCCTTCAAAGAGGCGTTCCGCAATGCCGGACCCAAGATCATGGAACCGATCTACAACGTCGAGGTCCTCACCCCGAGCGAGTACATGGGTGCCGTAATGTCCGACCTCCAGAACCGTCGTGCGATGATCGCAGGCATGGAGTCCGACAAAGGGTTCGACCGCCTCAACGCCCTGGTGCCGCTGGCCGAACTCTACCGCTATTCGACGACGCTTTCGTCGCTCAGTTCGGGTTCGGCGACCTACTCGATGAAATTCGCCTCCTACGAACAGGTTCCCGCCGACGTGCAGGATAAGCTGCTCAAGGCCTACACCGACACCGACGACGAATAATCCCCGGGAAGCGTCCAGTAACGGCCGGACGCCCGCATACGCAACCGCCCCTTCGAGAAATCGAAGGGGCGGTTCTGTTTAGCCGGACTTCGCAGGCTGCTTGTTCTGCAAACTGCGGCTCCTCGGCGTTGCGTCTTCCACTAATAAATGCAGTCTGTAAGACTGCGCGAGCCGTAGTCCCGGCAAATATCTACAACACACTAACATACAACAGGAAAACATTTCACAAGAATCCGCAACGACCTTCCCGGCCGTCGAAAAAAATTCTCGAACACACCCCACAAGCCGAACCGAAAAAAGAAGGTGAAAAGCGGGTCCGACTCCCCTTTCACCTTCAAACTTCGAGACACAGAATACTCCGCAGGCTGCGCGGTTCCTATTATTTCTGCCGGAAATAAATCTGCATCGGCACACCCGAGAAATCCCAATGCTCGCGAATGTTGTTTTCCAGGAAACGCCGGTAGGGTTCCTTGATGTACTGCGGCAGGTTGACGAAGAACGCAAATTGCGGCGTCGGCGTCGGCAGCTGCGTGATGTATTTGATCTTGATATACTTACCCTTCGTCGCAGGGGGCGGATAATTCTCAATGAGCGGCAAGAGGTATTCGTTCAGCTCCGAGGTGGCGATGCGGCGTTTGCGCGACTGATAGACCCGCAGTGCGGTCTGCAACACGTCCAGAATGCGCTGTTTGTTGAGCACCGAGGTGAAGATGATCGGAATATCGTTGAACGGCGCGAGTTTCTTCTTCAAAAACTCCGTCCACTCCTTCAGCGTGTTGTTGTCCTTCTCCACGAGGTCCCACTTGTTGACCACGATCACGCAGCCCTTGCGGTTGCGAACGATCAGGTTGTGGATATTGAGGTCCTGCGACTCCAACCCCTGCTGGGCATCGAGCATCAGGATGCAGACGTCCGAGCTCTCGATGGCACGGATCGAACGCATCACCGAATAGAACTCCAGGTCCTCCATCGTCTTGCCCTTCTTACGCATACCGGCCGTATCGACAAGGTAGAAATCCATGCCGTACTTATTGTAACGCGTATGGATCGAATCGCGCGTCGTACCCGCAATCGACGTAACGATGTTGCGTTCGTGCCCCAGCAACGCATTGGTCATCGACGACTTGCCGACATTCGGACGCCCGACGATGGTGATGCGCGGCAGGTCGTCCTGCTCCTCGGCGAAGGCATCCGCGGGCAGTGCTTCGAGGATGGCATCCATCAGATCACCCGTACCGCTTCCCGACATGGAGGAGATGCAGTAGGGATCGCCCAGCCCCAAGGCGTAAAACTCGTGCGACGAATAGATCTGGTCGTTGTTGTCGACCTTGTTGCAGACCAGAATCACCCGCTTCGAGGTACGGCGCAAGATATCGGCCATCAACATGTCAAGATCGGTGATTCCCGTCGAGACCTCCACCAAGAAGAGGATCACATCGGCCTCGTCGATGGCGAGCATCACCTGCCGGCGGATTTCATCCTCGAAAATATCATCGGAATTGACCGTGTAACCGCCCGTATCGATCACCGAAAACTCCTTGCCGTTCCAATCCGTCTTGCCGTAATGACGGTCGCGGGTCGTTCCGGCCGTCGAGTCGACGATGGCTTTGCGTTCGCCCACCAAACGGTTGAAAAGAGTACTTTTGCCGACATTCGGACGGCCGACGATTGCTACCAGACTCATTTTTTATATCTTGTTTATTATTATTCGTTTCAACGCCCGGCTAAAAGCCGGGTTTAGGGTTGACTTTACGTTGCTGCGAACTGCAAGGCTTTACCTTGCCATCTTCGGCGGCTGGGAGCACGATTCGCTGCTATTTCCCCATAAAGCCCCTCTTAGACGGACAAAGGTACGAAAAACTTTCCGATTGGCGAAACGCGACCCTCAGATCGAAAGCAGCCGCTCGGTATCTCCCGCCTGAATGGGGAATACCAGCACGAAATTGTTCTCCGGAACGAGTTCTTCGAGCATGGCGGCGGCACGTGCCATGAGGGGATGGTAGGAAAGCCTGTCGCGGCGGCTCATCACCAGCCATACGCAATCATTGGGCCGCACCTCGCCCAACAGCGCGGGCAGCTCGTCCCACCCCTGTTCGCAGACCGTGTAGCCGGCGATATCGGGCTTGCGGCGGTTGCGGCGCAGGTGCTCGATCGTCGTCGCGGGGGCGAAAAAATGCAGCGGCGTTCCCGCATCGTGGGCCAGGTGGCGGATGCGCAGCAGCCAGGTCTGGAATCCCGCTTCGAGTTCGGCCTTGCGGGGCACGACGACCAGGTGACGTCTGACCGTCGCCATCGGCTGCCGCGAACGGTAGACGAAGGTCGTGACGTTGCTCTGCGCCAGCACGGCGGGAATGGTCTTGCCCAGAGCGGACGCCGTACCCATCAACATCTCCGGGAGCATGACCGATCCGAACGTCGCCCGGTCGCGGTGCATGCCCAGCACCAGATCGGTGATGTTGCGTTCGCGCACGACATTGACGATGGCGTTGACGATATTCACGTCGTAACGCAACAGGCTGTGGAGATGGATGTCGGCCCCGGCGGCGGCACGCACGGCCTCGTCGAGCAGCTTCCGCGCCCGCTTCTCCACCTGCGGATCGTCCCGGCTGCTGTCTACGGCATTGAGCCCGTAGAGACTCCGGTGGCGTTGTTTGGTCAGCGAGATACTCAACCCCACCAGCTCGGCGATATCCTCCTCGTACGACACCGGAATCAACACGTGTTCCCCGGCGACGCGCTCGGGCTGCTGCGCGGCATCGTGCAGGGCGATGTTGTGGGCGCCGCGCTGCGTGGCGAAGGTCGAGACGGTGCAGGTCGCCAGGATCATCAGGATCGTGCCGTTCAGCACGCTTTCATCGAGCAGGCGGATCGGCTCCCCGTCGGGCGTATGTCCCAGAATGACGTTATAGCCGACCATCACGGCGGCCAGCGTCGCGGCGACATGCGCCGAACTGAGTCCGAAGATCAACGTACGCTGATCCCGCGAGAGGCGGAAAGTCTTCTGCGTGCAGTAGGCGGCTAGGTATTTCGCCACGGTAATCAACACGATCATCACGGCGGCGACCTCCAGGCTCTCCCAGTCGCGGAAGAAAGCCCGATAGTCGATCAACATCCCCACGCCGATCAAAAAGAACGGGATGAAGATGGCATGGCCGACGAATTCGATGCGGTTCATCAACGGCGAGGTCCCGGGAATCAACCGATTGAGCGCCAGTCCCGAAAGGAAAGCCCCGATGATGGGTTCCAGCCCCGCCAGGTGTGCGAGCCACGCCCCCAGGAACACCAGCACCAGCACGAAAATATACTGCGACACGGCGTCGCTGCACCGTTTGAAAAACCAATGCGCCAACCGGGGGAACACGAAGACGATCACGGCGATGCAGCCTACGACGGACAATCCGAGCCGCCACCAGAATCCCTCCTCGACGCTGTTCGTGGCCAGCCCGACGACGATCGTCAACAACAGCAGCGCCAGCGTATCGGTGATGACCGTACCGCCGACGGCGATCGTCACGGCCTTGTCGCGCGAGATGCCCAATTTGCTCACGATCGGATAGGCGACGAGCGTCTGCGAGGCGAACAAACCCGCGAGCAGCACCGACGAATAGAGCGGAAATCCCAGCACGTAACGTCCGGCGAGAATCCCCATGCCGAGCGGAATGCAGAAGGTATAGAGTCCGAAAACCAGGCTCCGGCGGCTGTTGTGCCGGAAATCCGACATATCCATGTCGAGGCCCGAGAGGAACATGATGTAGAGCAGTCCGGCCGTACCCGAAAGAATGATGCTGCTGTCGCGCAATACGAGGTTCAACCCGTGGGGCCCGATCACCGCCCCGGCGATGATGAGCCCCAGCAGGTAGGGAATCTTGAGTTTGTTGAGCACGAGGGGTGCCGCGAGGATGATCGTCAGAATCAACAGAAACTTCAGAATCGGATCCTCGATCGGCAGCGTCGGCAGCGATATGGCGAGCGGGAGCAGCATCGGCGGTTCTATTCGAAATTAAAATACATCATTCAAACCCCGCCACCTTGCGGGTCGCACCCGAAGCCCCTGCCTGCGGCGAGAGGGGTTGCAAACGCGGCCTTTGGGCGCGAGACTTCAGCCACCCGAAACGCAATTGCGATCGAAAGACTGAGACTGTGCAACGTTACTTATACAAATATAATCATTTCCGAGGGCTTTTCCAAATCCCGTGACATTTTCGAGCGCCCGGCCGGCGAAAACGTTTTTTTCGCCGAAGAACCCGCAGGTACGGATTTTGCAGGAACGACATATCATCGAAAAAATGAAACGTTATGTACTTCTTATGGTATTTGCTTATCGGCTTGGTGGCCGGATGGATCGCCAATCTGATCGTCAAAGGTAACGGATCGGGACTCGTCGTCAACCTGATCGTAGGATTAATCGGCGGCCTGCTGGGCGGCTGGATCGTCTCGTGGTTCGGTTGGGTACCGACCGGCACGGGCGGCACGCTGCTGGCATCCGTCATCGGCGCCGTGGTGCTGCTGTGGATCGTCTCGCTGTTCACACGGCATCCAAAACCGGCGAAATAGACCGTAGAAAACACGCGCATGTTTGCACGGAACGGTTTTCCGCTTCCCGGATACACCCGAAGGGGTTCTGCGCCCTTTCGAAGGAGCCGCAGAGCGATCGGGCCCGGACGCGGATATCGTTCTTCGCAAAATCGCGCAATCATCCAATCATTAAAAACAACTGCATTATGGACAAGAAAACCAATTTCAACGAGAAAGACGGGATGAACACCGCCCGCAACCAGTCCGGCTACGCAGGTCAGGACAAAAAACAGCAGAGCCAGGGCCAGCAGTACGGCCCAAGTACCCCGAACCAGAAGCCGTGCGGCTGCTCCGACAAACAGGGCGAAGGGATCAAGGATACGATGAAATCGGGCATGGACAAAGGCATCGACAAAGCCAAGGAGTACGGTTCGAAAGTCAAAGAGACCGTCAAGGAGAACGTTTCCGACGCTGCCCACAAGGTGAAAGAGGTCGCTTCGGAGACCTACGACCACATCAAGGAACAGGTGCGTCGATAAGGCATCCGCCGCAACCGAAAGGAGGTATGACAGAACATCTGTTTTGTCGTACCTCCTTTTGTTGGGTCCGAATGGAGCGAGGCTGCGCCTTGCCGTCTCCGGACGCAAACTGCGGCTCTCGGAGCCGCGCGAGCCGTAGCCTCCGGGCGGCGGAGGCTCGCTATACTCGCCCCGCAGGCTACGACTCGCCCTCCACAATCCTTTCCGCAAACTCAACGCCATAGGCGTTGCACCTTCGGTGCGACGCAACCGGCCGCCGAAGATGATGATTCCGGAAAACTGCGATTCTTCGGACTGCGCGAGCCGTAACCGCCCCCGAGCGAAAACTCGCTCTCCACAGAACACCCGCTCTTACTATTGCCGGACAATTCTTAATTCTTAATTTTGAATTCTGAATTCTGAATTCCGAATTACGAATTACGAAGCCTCCTCCTCGTCGACCTTGCCTCGACGCCGACGATACTGCATGGGGCTGATCCGGTACATGTCCTTGAAGCATTTGCTGAAATGACGCAGCGTGCTGAAGCCCAGCAGATCGCAGATATCCGTAACGTTGAGTTCGTCGTTGTTGAGCAACATCTCGGCCGCACGCCGCAGTTTGATGGTCATGATGAACTCGGAAGGCGTTTGCCCCGAAATGGCTTTCAGTTTGACGAACAGCTTGGTGCGGGCCATGCACATCTCCTTGGCGAACTGGTTGATATTGAACTCCGGATTGCGGATATTGGCCTCGATAACGGCCATCGCCCGGTCGAGGAACTCCCGGTCGAGTTTGGTGTAGACCAAATTCTGCGGCTCGACGTGCTGTTGATGGCGGAACTTCTCGCGAAGCACGATACGACTGTTTATCAAGTTATTGCACCGTGATATCAGGATATTCGCATTGAAGGGCTTGGTGATGTAGTCGTCGGCCCCGACCTGGAACCCCAGAATGTTGTTCGCCGCCGAAGCATAGGCCGTCAGGGCGACGAAGGGAATATGACTCGTATCGAAATCGGTCTTCACCGCCTTGCAGAGTTCGAGTCCGTTCATGCGCGGCATCACGACGTCGCTGACGATGATGTCCGGCACGAAATTCTTCATGCGCTCCAGCGCATCGATGCCGTCCACGGCGATCTCCACTTCGTAATAGTCGCGGAACACGTCGCTCAACAGTTCGCGCAGGTGTTCGTCGTCCTCGACGACGAGCATCCGGTATTTCTCTTTGCGTCCGGACTGCTCCGCAGCCATCGTATCGGCGGTTTGCGCCAGTTCGGCTTCGACCGCGACGGACTCCGCATCCGGCTGCTCGGGCTCGACGAGCGGAACGACGACCGACGGACGGCTCTCGACCAGCGTACTTTCCCCCTCGGCGATCTGCCCGTCGCTCAGATGGGCGCGCCCCAGACGCAGCCGCACGATGAAGACCGAACCTTGTCCTTCGACGCTCTCCACCTCGATCGTGCCGCCGTGCAATTCGACGATACCTTTGGTGAGGGCCAATCCGATGCCCGAACCGACATGTACCGTATCCGTACGGTAGAAGCGCTGGAAGATGAGGTCGAGCTCCCCGGCCGGAATGCCCTTACCGTTGTCCTCGACCCGAACGACGGCTTCGTGCGCATCGGCCGAGACGCTGAGCACGATGCGGCCCTTCTCCCGTTCGGTGTATTTCAGCGCGTTGGACAGCAGGTTGTTGACGACCTTCTGCATCTGACGTTCGTCGTACCACACCGCGATACGCTCCTGCGTCGTGCGGAATTGCATCTCGATGCCCCGCGTCCGGGCATATTCGCGATAAAGCGTATAATTCTCGCGCAGGAACCGCACCAGATCGTTTTCCGTGGCGCGAATCTTCATGAAGCCCTGTTCGTGCTTGCGGAAGTCGAGCAGCTCGCCGGTCAGACTTTGGAGGCTCATGCTGCTTTTATAGATGAGCATCAATTTCTTGTAGATCCTCGGATCGGATATGCGCGACTGGATCATCGACTCGACATGTCCGATGATGACCGTCAGCGGCGTGCGGAATTCGTGCGCCACGTTGGTGAAGAACCGCAGCTTGCTCTTGCCCAGTTCCTCCTGGTCGTGGCTGCGCTTGCGTTCGTACTCCAGCGACGTAAGCAGCTGCATGTGGTTCAGTCGCGAGCGAATACCCAGGAAAAGCAGCGCACCGAACAATAGGACATAGAGCATCCAGGCCCACCAACGGTCGTACCACGGCGGCAATATGCGCAACGCGAAGGAGTGCGTGGCCGAAACCGTCCCGTTCTTATCGATGGCACGCACCTGCAACTCGTACCACCCCGGCTGGAGGTTGACCAGCGTGACGGTATTGCCGTCGGGCATCGAAGCCCACGCATCGTCGTTGCGCCAATGGAGCCGGTATTCGAGGCTCGTCGAGGCGAACGCCAGGTTCGGAACCGCGTATTTGACCGCGAGCGTAGACATGCGGGACGAGGAAAGGCGCAATTCCGGTTTGCGTTTTCCGTCTTCGGAGCCGTCGAGCAGCGCCAAAGCCTGCTCGCGATCGTCGATGCGCAGACTCATGGGGAAAATCTGCGTAGAGGGTTTCGTCACGGTGATATCCTCCATCCGGAACGAAACCATGCCGTCGATACCGCCCACGAAGAGCGTGCTGTCCGAAGCGATGAACAGCGCATCCTGGTTAATCATCTGCAACGGCACTTCGCGGCGCGTCTGCTGCTTGAGCATGCGGTGCGCATCGTAATCGAGCATGTTGATGCCGTTGCTGGCCGTGACGACGAACCGCCCGTCGGAGAGCTCGGCGATGCTGCATATGCGGTTGCCGGAGAAGTTGTTCAGGTGCTCGAAACGGGTCTGCGCAGGATGGAACAGATACACGCCGTCGTTCTCCGTGCCGACCCAGATACGTCCCGCCGAATCCTCGTAGAGATGCGACGCCGAGAGATTTCCCGAGAGCGATTTATCGCTCCCGAAACGGTAGGAAAGCATTCGCTGCTGCGCGAAGTCGTACCGGTAAAGCATCGGGTCCTTCCCGGCGAGCCACAACCCGCCGCCCTCGTTCGAGAGGCATAATTCGCTGATGAGGCCCGTATGATCGGCTCCGGGGAGCCGTTCGAAACGCTCCGTCTCGGGCGAGAAAGCCCACACCCCGCCGTGCGTGGCCAGCAGCAGCCGATCCCGCCACGGCACGATCTGCCGCACGATCTGCGAAAGCGCATCCTTGGGCCCCGTCGACGGCGGCACGTATTGCCGCAAGCGCCCCGAGGCCGTATCGTAGCGGAAAAGTCCGCCCAGGTGGGTGCCGAGCCACAGCGCCCGGCGGCTGCGGTCGTAATAGAAATTCTTGATGTTGTTGTAAGAATCTCCCCCCCCCGCAACGGGATTGCTCAGCGTGCGCACCTGTCGGTAATGCCCCGTCGTGCGGTCGTAATGGCAGAAACCGCCCACCTCGGTGGCGATATAGAGGTTGCCGCGTTCGTCCTCGGTGATGCCGCTGACGATGGGCGAACTCAGCCCGCCGTGCTCATCGTCCGAAACATTGTACTTGCGGTAGGAGTTGTGATCGGGATCGAAGCGGTAGATGCCTTCGAAATAGGTTCCGATCCAGAGGTTGTTCTGTCCGTCGTCGACGATGCTCCAGACCGAAGTGGAGCCGATGCCGTTTCCATGTCCCAGGTCGGCATAACGTCCCAGCGCGGAGTGGCGGCAGAACGTGCGGGTCTGCTCGTCGAAGGTGCAGAATCCGTCGAAAGTGCCGATATAGATTCTTCCGGCGGCATCCTCGCAGAACGTGCGGACGAAATCGGAACCGATCGTGCGGGGATCGCGTGCGGAATAGGCGAACCGTTCGAAACTCCGCAATCCGTTTTCCGACAGAAAAAGCCCGTCCTTCTCCGTGCCGATCCAGAAACGGCCGCGGGTATCGCGATAAATGGCGGTCACCGAGAGATCGGGAATCAACCGGCACTCCTCGATGGCGGCATCGGCGCGTCGGCGCAGCAGATAGAGACCGTGATTGCGGGTGCCGACGAGCAGATGACGTTCGTCGGGATCGACCAGCAGCGCCGAAATCTCGACCGAAGCGTCGCAAAGCGCATAAAGCGGCTCGATCTCGTCGCCGCGCATGCGTTCGATCCGATTCCGGCGAGCGAGGTAGAGCCCGTCGGCATAGCAGATCTGGTAGCCCTCTCCCGTGCGGAGCGTCGTGAAGCGATTGCTCCGCATGTCGTATTGGGCGACGCCGTCGAGCGTCTGGACCCAGATTTTCCCGTCACGGTTGCCCGTGACGCGCAGGATATTGTCGCAAAAGAGCGATTCGGGATCGTCGGGATCGGTCTTGAAGACCGTGAAGTCGTATCCCGACCAAAGATTGAGCCCCTCGGGCGTTCCGATCCAGATCAGGTTGCGTTCGTCGACATACATCGAGATCACCGAATAGTGCGACAGACCTTCCGCCACACCGATATGCCGGTAGTTGAACTCGTGAGCGGCCGCAACGGATGCTCCCGCGAGCGACGCGAGCAGCAACAGCAGAAAGGCGGCGAATCGTTTCATGGTCAAAGGTCGGTCGGCAGCCGTATCGATCGGCGAAGCGCTCCGTATTGACAAATATAGGAAAATTTACGGAAATCGGAGCGCATTCCGTATCGAATTCTTCATTTCGCCCCCTCAAAACAGACACGGGGCCTCTCCGGCCCCGTATCGATCTCTTATTTCACCGCCTCGACAGCGATTTTGTAGCTTCCCTTCGCCTGCACCTTTCGGGCGCGGAGTTTCAGCCGCAGCACCTCGTCGCCCCAGACGTTCGAGAGGCGCGGATCGGGCAGCGCCACCCGCTCGACGGAAGGTTCGAAGAGCGCGGCATCGTAGCGCAGCACGGCCCGTCGGCCCGTCGGCGTAGTGATCGCGATCCGACCGGGCGTAGCGATATCGGCCTCGCCCCGACACATGAAGTGCAGTTCGTTGGGCGTCGCGGGGGCCGTAAGGGCGAAATCGTCCGTGAGCGTCACCCCGTTCGGCTGCAACCGATAGCCGCGCCGCCAGGAGCGGATGCCCGCCTCGGCGGGATAAGCCCTCGCGATATCGAGCGAGAAGGTGCGGCGACGAGCGTCGACCTCGACGTCCGAAGCCTTGTATTCGGCACCCTGGTGCTGCGATACGCCGTTGATCTTCGGCAGGTTGTGATAATCGCTCTGCATCGACCAGATCGTATAACGTTCGCTGCTGAAGGTCTGACGCGTATAGGTTCCCACTCCGGCGTCGAGCAGCACCGGTTCCCGATCGACGTAGAAGGTGAAGGTGCCGATGTCGTTGTGGTTGTGGCTCTCGTTATTATGGCCGCCCTTGGCCGCCAGGAAGAGATCGCCCAGGCGCATGTAGCAGAACTGCGTCTCGGGATACCACGTGAAGGCGTGCGAGGGCAGTTCGGGAGTCGTCGCGGCCAGCTCGCCGCAGAAACGGATATTCTCCAGCGTGCGCAGCATGTCGCGGCCGAAGCCGAGGAGCGTGCTGCGCTTCTCGGCGACGAGCGCCGCAGCGAAATGCATCATCTCGTCGCTCCCGACCGCCTTGCCGTAGCGGTAGATGAGCGGCGCAGGACCGGCACCGCGGGCCGTGGCGTCGGCGAAATTCACGACCCAGCCGTCGCCCACGTACGACCGCGAGATATATTCGCCCATGTCGCGGATCATCGGCTCCTCGAAGAGCGAAACCCCGCCGTTCGTCGCCCAGCTCAACACCTGGAGGTAATCGTAGGCCTTGCCTCCGGCAGCCTCCCAGTAGGCGGGTCCCTCCTCGCAGGCACCGTCGCCCTTGACATAGTTGAAGAACTTATCGACCGACTGCATCGTACGGTATACGGCATCGGCCAGCCGGTCGGGATTCTCTTCGAGCAGCAGGAAACACTGCAAAACGTTGCAGTTGCACCACGGATTCCAGTTGTTGATCGTGTGTTTGCCGTCCTCGCGGAAGCCCGTCCACCAAAAACGCTCGCCCCGGGACATGTAGGTGTCCAGGATACGCTCCTTCACCTCGCGGCGGATGCGCTTCGAAACGGACGGATCGATCCGGTCGAAGGTCTCGGCGAAGAAATAATCGATCCAGGCCAGCATGGCGCCCGCCTCGCACGACACGAGGGCGATCACGTGGTCGTCCTTCGCAGGCAGCGAACGATGGCTGCGTTGCAGCTTCGTATGGGCCGAGAGGGCCCACGAGGTCATTTCGCAGAGGTGGAACGCCCCGTTGAGAATCTGATCGACGAAACGGCCCTCGCCCTCGGCCAGCTCGGCGACGACCAGGTCGGCCAACGTCTTCAGGTTGGCGTTGTTGCGGTCCTCCATGATCTTGCGGTTGCCCGAGCGTTCGAATTCGAGGTAGTCCGTGGCACGGATCACCTTCCACTCGAAGTCGAGGCCCTTTTCGCCGCGGCGGATCAGCATTTCGCGATTCTCGCCCGTGAGGGCATCCCATGCCTTGCGATCGGCATAGGCGGGATAAGGCACCCATTCGCGACCGGCGACCAGCGCGGCGCGCACCCGGTCGCGATCGGCCGCATGTTGCAGCAAATTGCGTTCTTCGGCCCGCGCGACAAGAATGCCGCAGGCGAACAAAAGCGTCAGAAAGAGGTTTTTCATGCTATTCGGTTTTTGCGAAGTTACAAAAAAACGGGGAGTTTCCGAGCTTTCGCCCGAAAACTCCCCACCCTATCGATCCACGGTTTATCCGTTACAGTTCCGCGCCGTAGGCGTTGTTGACCGGAACGAACGTATCCGTCGCGAAATCCATCGTCCGGAACGGGTCGGAATCCTCCTTCACGTAGCCGCCCTCCTCGGGAATATAGAGGCTGCCCGACTGGAAGTATTTCCAGCAGCCGTTGTTATCCTCGGCCAGACCGTAGACGATGTTGTCCTTGTAGTCCAGTTCGGCACCGGGGTCTTTCACCAGGAACTTGAAGACGAACGACTCCTTGTTATAGGCACGGCTCCAGAGGATATTGCGCGAGAACTCCACCTTCTTGACCGTCGAGAGGTTGAAGTAAGCGTTGGGCTGTCCGATGTAGTTGACCAGCGAGCAGTTCTTCACGGAAACGATCACCTCGGGCAACGTCTGGTTCGCGTTATTGACATGCAGCAGCGTACCGTGCGTGGTATAGCCATTCGTATAGAATACGCTGTTGAAGACCGTCATACGTTTGCCGAGCAGGCCGGCATTGAGGTTGATGAAACGCATGGCCTTACCGTTGCCCGTAGCCTTGGCTTCGACGATGCTGTTCGTCACCTCGACATTGTCGATCTTACCGGACGCATTGTTGAAATAGGAAATCTGCTTGTCGGCCGGAGTAATGAACTTACTGTCTTCGAAGATCAGATTTTCGCAATCGACGGTTCCCGAAGCGAAGTTGAGCAGATAGTTATTATAGCTTCCCGCATCCAACTCGACATTCTTCAAGATCAAGCCCTTGCCGCTTCCGAGCGAAATGGGGCCGCTCGTCACGGGAACCGTCACCCGCGTCTTGCTGTTGCGACCGATCAGCACCAGTTCGGTCGCCGTGCACTTGGCCAGCGTGATCTGCGCACCGTCGGCCGGATCGAGGAAGTAGACGCCCGGCTTGCTGATCTCCGTAGTAGCGGTAACGAGCTGAACCCCGGCCGTATTCTTGTCGTAGGTGACACCCGCAAGCGTTACGCCCTGCTCCCAGTAGTCGACGGCAGCCTTGACCGTGCGGGCCTCGGCCGTAGCGACGGTCGTACCGACAGCCGAATCGTAGTAGGCGACGACATAGATCGTGTAAGCGGTACCCTGCGTGAGGCCCTCGACCGTCACGGCGTCGGCACCGCCCGCCGTGCCCTTCTCGAAGACCTCGGCAGCTTCGGGAGCAGCCTCCGCCGAAGGACGGCAAATATACTTCCAACCGTTGGCATCGTCGGTCACGACGCTGAAGGTCAACGACGTCTCGGTCGATTTCGAAGCATCCACCGTCACGGATTTCACCACCGGCGTATGGAGTACCATATCGCCCGTAGCAACTTGCAACTTGGCAATGGTCGAGAGTCCGTTATCGGCTACGGCCAGGATGCAGACGTCGATACGCGAATCGGCCACGGCACGCGTCTTGGAGGCCGGAGCGCTTACGGTCAGCGTATGGGTCGGGGCATCCGCTGCGGCACCCTCCTTGGCGGTCAGCGCTGCCGACCAACCTTCGGGAGCCGTCACGACGGCAGCGGCTACGCCGACCATCGTCACGTCGAAATCGCGGGTCTCCTTCAAAGCGAAGGTTACGATCTCCCCGGCACCGGCAATGACGCATTTGAAGTTCGAAACGATCGGAATCTCGTACGTCTTGCCGTCGAGCAGCGTCACGACCAGCATCGTACCCTCGACCTTGACGTCGGCGAAGAACTTGTCCTGCACCGTACCGCCCGTAGCGTTGACCGGCTTGCCGTCGGCACCGAGCACCTGCGTGAAGGTCTTGCCGCCGTCGTAGCTGACGAGCCAGTTACCCGAAGCGTCGACCTTGAACTGCGGCGTTACGCCGTCCTCACCCTTCGCACCGGTAGCACCCGGCTCGGCGATGGCGCGCACGGGCTTTCCGTCGGCACCCGTGATGCGGGTATAGGTCGTATTGTCGAAGCTGACGGTCCAGTACCCTTCGGCATCGACACCGATGGTCGGGGTATAATAGCCGCCTTCGCTGCCCTGGGTCAGCGTCAGCACCTCACCGTTGGAGAGCGTGATCGTATAGACGCCGTTCTTCTCCTCGACGGAGTTGACCGTAGCGCCGTTGAGCAGCTTTTGGAGCGCCTCCACGTTGTCGTTGAGCACGTCGACCTGCGTTTCGAGTGCGGTCAGGCGGGAGCGAAGATCGTCGATATCGCGTTCGAGATCGTCGATATCGGATTGCTGGCAGGCGACCGTTGCCAGAACGGCCACTGCGGGAAGCAGGAATCTAAAAAGTTTTTTCATGGTATTTAGGCTTTTTTCGTTCGACAATTATTTGAGTTCCAGCAGCCATGCGGGAACGGCGCCCAGACGCTTCTGCAACTGCGCCTCGTAGAGCGACTCGGGATAGACGTTCGAGCCGTGGTTCTCGTCGAGTTTCACGGTCTCGGGATCGAATTTCACCTGTCCGGCATATCCGACGATCGTCGGCGGCAGGAATTTCCAGTAGAGCGACGAGTAGTTCCACCAGCTGATGTAGTTGCCCGGTTCGGGTACGGTCTCGTTGAAGTTCCAGATCGTCAGGTCGTCGAGGTGGTTGGGCATCTGATTCGAATCGCCGCCCTGACGCGAGGAGAGGAACGCTCCGCGGCAGCAGTCGAACAGCGTCGCGCGCGGCTGCGTGGCATGCGACTCGAAGTTGCTGTCCTTGCCCCAGCTGTTGCGCCACAGCACGGCACCCATCGAAGGTTTCGAAATGCCGACGGCATGGTACTGTCCCGCACCCTCCAGGATGAGCGAGGCGTTGGAGACCGCAGGTCCCGACGTCAGGTCGGTCACCTTGCCGATGAACACGCGCGACGAACCCTGCGAACGGATGGCCGAGTGGCCGCGTTTGCCCGTGATCTCGACGTCGTAAACCGAGACATTGGCACAGTTGACGATCGACGAGCACTCGCTCACGTCGGTGAAACGCACGCGACGCATCCACGAGTTGGTCAGACGCATGAGGTTGATGGGCTTGTAGGCTCCGTCGTCCTCCCACGAGCCGTGGTGCTTGAAATCGGCCTTGGCGTTGCCCTTGAAAGTGATATCCTCGACACCGACGTTTTCGTAGTGGTTGTATTTCCGGATCTTCCAGCCCCACTTGTACTCCACGGCGTGCATGAGCGGTTCGACGAACGTCACGCGCGTGCCGCTGATCGAAGCGATCTGGTGGTAGTCGTAGATCGTGATACCCTCCGTAACGATCTGGTAGCCGGACTTGTTGATGTTGTCGAAACGCCGCTGCGAACCGAGTTCCTGGAGTACCAGCGCCGGATCGTTGTTGACCAGCGAAAGGCATACCCAGTCGCCCTTCTTCAGTCCTGCGACCGAAGCCGCCTCGACCGAGAACGATCCTTTGGCCGCATCGGCCGTAACGGTCGTAATATCGGCCAGACCGCTGTTGTGCTTGATGTTGATGAGCACGTCCGAGCTGTACATGATCTCGGGGTTGGCCGGGATGTTGGGCGCCGTCATGAGGATCGTCGTCTTGTCGCGTCCGGCGCCTTTGAGCACCAGATTGCCGCGCGTGATGATGATGCCTTCGCTGTAATTCTTCTCGTCGTCGGTGGCGGCGTGGAGTTCGAATTCGCCCTCGGGGAAATAGATGATGGCTCCCGACTTGGCCTTCGCTGCCTCGACGGCGGCCAGGAACGCCTTGCGGTCCGACTTACCGTCGTTGGGCACGGCTCCGTAATCGCAGACGTTGAAAACGTCGTAACCGAGCGTCGAAACCTCGGCGGGCGCCGTCTCGCCGTGCATGTATCCGGCATAGGAGAAGTCGAGCAGGACGTTGTCCTCGCTGCCGGTGTAGAAGGCCTGCCATGCGGGGGTACCCTGCGAGCAGGAGACCTGCATCGTGACGATCCGCACGTACTGCTTCTCGGAAAGGATGGCGATGCGAATCTCGCCGGTGCTCTCGCCCGACGGAGCCGTCACCGCAAGCGACGTCTCACCGAGTTGTGCCTCCCAGCCCGACGGAACCTGGATCATCGCCTCGGCGACACCGATCTGTTCGACGGCGAAGGTACGTTTTTCGTTGACCAGGAAAGGTTCGATGTCGCGATCATGCTCGATCGAAAGCGCGAAATTCGTCACGACGGGAAGCTGCACCGTATCGCCCGCAAGCGTCTTGAGCGTCAGCAACCCCTTCTCGGCATCGTAGCCGACTTCGGAGAAGAAGCCGCTGTACGACGATCCGCTCACGGCGCTGACATAGCGGCCCTCGCCGTCGGTCAGATAGACATAGGTTTCGCCGCCGTCGTAGCTGACCATCCAGTAGCCCGAAGCGTCGATCTTCACCTTCGGCGTGACGCCGGCGGCACCTTTGTCACCCGTAGCGCCGTCCTTCGGCCGGGCGCTCACGGGAGCCCCCGACGCATCGGTCACCGTCGCGAAGGTTTTACCGCCGTCGAGGCTGACGATCCAGCACCCCTCGGCATTCACGCCGTAGATGGGCTGTGCGTGTTCGATCTTCGCGCCATCGCATACGACGATCGTGCGACCGTCGCTCAGTTCCAGCCGATACCCCGTAGCGGTAGCGGTACAACCTACGATGACCGTCGATTCGTTCATCAGCGTATAGACGCCGATGATCTGTTCGTTGAGCGCCGCGACGTCCGTTTGCAGTGCGATCAACCGCTGGTTCAGCGCCTCCGCGTCGGCCCGCAGGTCGTCGAGGTCGTTGGAACAGCCGATCGTCACGAAACACAGCGCGAGCGCCAGTGCAAAAATTCGTTTCATAAGATCATTGGTTTGGTTGGTTATTGATATTAAGTTATTTCCAAGTTTATCCTCATTGGTTTCTTGCCTGCCGAATTGCTTCGGACTGCTCAAGCCGCGCGGCCTTTGGCCGCGTTTACAAATCCGACCCTCCCCTAAATCCCCTCCTCGGAGGGGACTTCTGCTACAACCCGCAAAGTGAAAGGGTTTTAAGACAGGCTTCGTGTAAAATTGTATGTAGTTGCCTTAAGTTATTTCCGGGTTTATCCTCATTGGTTTCTTGCCTGCCGAATCGCTTCGGACCGCTGAAGCCTCGCGGCCCTTGGCCGCGTTTACAATTCCCTCAACCCCTCCCTCGGGAGGGGCTTTCGGTGCAGCCCGCTAAGTTATTGGGGGTTTAATTCCGTTTCGTGTAAAGTTTATGCAGTTGTCTTTTTTTATTTACTTTTCATAGGGAATCATCTCGGCCAATATCCGCTCGCGGTACCAAATATCGTTGCTGCGACGCAGCTCCTCGCCCAGCGTTTCGCAAAGCCCGGCCATCAACTCGGGATGCGCCGCAGCGTCGAGCGGACGGAGCTGGTAAGGATCGTTCGCATCGTCGAACAACAGGATGCGTTTCACGGCGTGCTTGCGGTCGATGGCAATCTCCATCGTATAGCGGTCGGTCTTGACGCCGCGAGCCTCGGGGAAAATGCCGCGGACCATTCCGTCGCTGTCGCGCTTGCCGTTCAGGTTGCGGATATAGAGCGCCGAACGGGGCCGCTCGCCTCCGGCGCATCCGCGCAACGCCTGCGAGAGATCGCGTCCCTCGACCGAAGCGGGAATCCGGTCGCCGAGGCCCGCCAGACTCAGCAGCGTGGGCATGATATCGGTCGTCGAGAGCATCAGATCGTCCACACGCGGCCGCAGCACCTCCGGATAACGGATCAGAAACGGCACGTTGAACGACTCGCGGTAGATCGAGTTCTTGGGGTCCTGGAGCGAATGGCTGCACATCGTCTCGCCGTGGTCCGACGTAAAGACTACGATCGTGTTGCGATCCAACCCGCGCTCCTTCAGCGCTTCGAGCAGACGGCCGAATTCGCGGTCGACGCCCGTCACCGAAGCGAAATAATAGGCTGCCGAGCGGGATTTGCGCATCGTCGTATCGGCATTGGGCCGCACGAACAGCTCCGAAAGCGAACGTTCGCGGTAGAGGGCGTAATCCTCCTCCATGCAGTCCTCGGTCGAGGAGTAGGGAGCATGGGGCGGATTCATGCCGATCATCATCAGGAAAGGTTTCGACGTATCGCGCACACCGTTCTCGTTGTTCAAGTAGGCGATGGCACGGTCCACTTCGTGTTTGGGCGACCATTCGTCGATGTCGTGGCGATTGCCCTCGGTATCCCAGTAGTGGGGATGCTTGTGCACGTCGAAAGTACCGTAGGAGTACCAGTAATTGAAGCCGTGGCGCCGCTCGGGAGGCGTATAGGCGTCCCACACTTCGTCGCCGTCGACGACATAGGTGCCCGGCCGCTGGGGATTGTTGCGCGTCGGATAGTCGGCGTGCAGCTTGCCGATGTAGGCGCAGTCGTAACCGGCGGCGGCCAATACGTCGCTGATGCAGACCGCATCGGGTGCGAGCGTACTTTCGGGACGCGCGTTCATGCAGTTCAGCGTCACGCCGTTGCGCTCGGGGAACATGCCGGTGAGCATCATCCCCCGATAGGGGCTGCTCACGGGGCAAGTGCTGTGGGCCTCGCTCAGCACCACCGACTCCGCCGCGAAGGCGTCGATCGCCGGGGTGAAGGTCGGATCGGCCGCACAGCGCGTATGAGTGTCGTAGGGCGCATCGTTCCAGAAATGGAGCGAGCAGTTGCGCAGCTGGTCCGGGAAGACGTAGACGATATTGGGCTGCTCGGCCCGCACAAGCGAAGGCAGGCAGAGCGCCGAAGCGGCGCCGACGAGCGGCAGGATATTGCGTTGTTTCATGGCTATCGGTTTTCTCTCAGTCGGATTTCGCGGGTCGCCCCCTCGCGGCATGCGACGACGAGGCGCGTCGTGGCGGAGTCGTGCGCTACGGTCGCGCAGTCGCAATCTCCGGCCAGGCTCCAGCGTCCGCGCAGCGTCACCGTCACGGCATGCTCGGCCGAAGGGTTGTCGATCCAGTCGCGGGAGTAGACGCTGCGCTCGATGCGCTTGCCGTCGGCATCGAACCGCTCGTCGCTCGGACCCTCGTAGAGTGCCAGATCGGGATCGGCGACGCTCAGCGTCAGCACGCCGTCCCCGTCGCGGCTTTCGAGCAGGATGCAGGGGCGCGACACGGCCGCCACGGCATCCCCGCCCCGCAAGCAGTCGGTCGCCTCGAAGGCCACGGCGGCATAAACCCCGCTCGGGAGGTCCTTCACGGCATGCAGCGTACGATCCCAGGTACAGACCTCGTAAGGCAGCGCCTCGGTGCAGGCTGCCACCTGCTCCTCGGTAGGATGCACGAGCATCAGGTATTCGTAGCGGCCGTCGCGCACGACACCCTCGCCGTGGTCGATCCAGGCCCGCTCGAAATCGCCTTCCGTAGGCTTCGCGGTCTCCTCGTGCAGCGAGTGCTGCCGCCCGCGCGTCACGCAGATGCGGCCGCGGGGCACGAACCACACGTTGCCGAAGCGGTCGCTCAGGCGCGCGCCGTCGTCGAACGTCGTGCGGCCGTCGACTCCGGCCGTCTCGTCCAGCGCATTCTGGAACAGCGTGGTATGCACGCCGCCCGGAGCCGCATTCTCGATGTCGCTGCCTAAGGCCACGACGCGGTTATCGAAGAAGAAAAACGACTTGCGGGCCCGCAGCGAGCCGTTGTATTTGTCGTGTTCGTGGAGGATCATGCCGAAAGCACCCTGGCGTCCGCGGTGGCTCGCACCGCCGCAGAAAGCCTCGTCCGAGAGCAGCATCTCCTCGTAACCCGAGCAGGTATCGACGTTCAGCACCGTAGCTTCCATGCGCTCCATAGGTATCTCCACGGCAGTCGTGCCCGGAATATGGCACCAATCCCACCCCTCCTGGCGGAATCCGCTGCCGAAGGCCGATACGGGTTCGCCGTCGCCGAGCAACTGGAGCGACCCGTGGGTCAGATAGCGGCCGTAGAGGTTGCAACCCTGGTAAATCTCGGCAGACCAAAGGTAACGGCTATGCCCGGCGGCCGTGAGCAGCCAACCGTCGCGCCGCATCGCCAGCGAAGCGTTGTAACCGTAGGCGCGGCAACCCTCGGGCGAGGCTTCGGGCTCGATGCCCGCCGCGCGGAACTGCTTCGAAATCCGATCCTTGGGGTTGGCCGCGACGCGCAGATAGGCGGCAGCCAGCTCGGGATCGATCGCCCGGCTTCCGTCGGGCGACCCGGCCTGGGCCAGGCGGGCGTATTGTTTGGGAATCAAGGCTCCGCGACCGTCGGGATGACGTCCCGAGAGGACCAGCGGGAACGAGCGCAGGTTGCAGTAAAAGCGCATTTCGAGCAACGCGCGCTTGAGGTTTTCGTGCCCCTCGCGGCCGACGGCGAAGTCGGTCCCGGCGAAGAGCCATACGGCATTGACGGCACCCGTGAAGCCGCCGACGGCATAGGCCGGGTAGTGACGGCGGTGGTGGTAGACCGTACCGTCGCTCTTGAAGCAGGGAGCCAGCCCCTCGGCATATTGCAACCCGTTGTCCACCCACTCCGAGAAGCGGCGCAGGTAAGCCGTCTTATAGGGGCTGTCGTCGAGAATCAGCAGGGCCGCGAGACGCCCCGTCAGCGAGGTGTTGAAGGCGTCGATATCCATACCCTTCACGGCGGGCAGGCGTTTCACCTCGCCCAGTCCCGAGAACCACTCCATGGCCTGCTGCACCTCGGAGAGCATCCCCTCGCGGCGCAGCGCGTCGCGCATCAGATAGGGAGCCAGGTAGAAGTTGCGCATGCTGTAACCCAGGTGGTGGAGCGTACCGAGAGCGCTCCCGGCCGTGAAACCCTGGTCGAGCAGGTGGCGCGTCAGATCGAGATACATCCGTTCCGTCTGCTCGCGCTCGGCCGGCGTCTTCGCGGCGCCGTGGGCTACGGCCAGGTCCAGCAGCAGGTCGTTGCAGTCGCTCAGCAGCATCCCGTCGGCGGCATACTGCCGTTTCACGTCGGGGTGTCCCAGGTTGATATAGGTCTCGGCATAGCGGACGAAGAAGATGCTCTTGCCGCGCAACGTACCGTCGTCATTGCGCGAAATGCCGTAGCTCGCGAAGCGGTCGCGCAACTCGGCCAAAGGACGGGCCTTGCGGCCTTCGAGGATCAATTCGCGGAAACGCTCGCCGATGCGCTCCATGCCTTGCAGCTCCGCGGCGGAGGGCGCCACGGAGGTATCGGCATCGAGGCGGTCGCGCCACCAGTCGAGCAATTGCAGCCAGTGGTTGACGGTTCCCCGGTTGATGAAGGGGGCCTGCGTGTCGGCCGTATGCTGGCGGGAGTCCTGGAACGAAGAGGCGATGATGTGGTCGAGGAAGAGTTCGCCGCGTTTGACGCCGCAGGTGCGAATCACGATCTCGTCCATACCCTCCTCCGGAGTTCCCTCCATGTCGCGGTCGAAAGCGACCCAGGCACCGTGCCAGCCCCGGAAATCGAGCCCGTAATCGAACCCGCAGCAGGTGCGGCCCTGCTTGCGGAACTCGAAACGCAGCTTGCCCGGCAGAGGTTGCGGGGCGTAGACCCAGAACACGAAGGTCGAAATGCTGGTCTGCGTCGGATCGGGATTCTCGCGCAGGTAATCGACCGCGACGGGCAGCGTCAGCTGCGCCCCGTCCTTGCGCCAGGTCCAGCGCAGCGAGTGCGCGAAGTGTTTGAAATGGGCATCCGAAACCGCGATCGCGCAGTGGCGATCCGCGACGGCGGGAGCGGTACCCTCCTCGAAGGAAAGTATCCGCGCATCCGCGACGTCACTGGTGTGCTGCGCCTGCACGGAGCAGACGGCACACAGCGCAAACAGGGATATGAAACCGGCGCGCAACATCGTACTACGACAATACGGGGTCTCCGTTCTCGATATTGCGTTTGCGCAGCAGCGCCTCCAGCAGGTAGTAGTCGGCGTAGTTCAGCGGCACGTCGATGCTGCTGCCGTGGGGGATGCTGCCCACCGAGTGCATGAGCAGGAATCCGCCGTTCTCGCCCACGGCCGCACGGTAGGCCGGCGTGGAGAGCGATTCGACGATCCGGTCGGCACGCTCCTTCATCTGCGGATCGTTGTCGTAGGTATAGAGTTCGTAGAGCGCCGAAGCGATGACGGCGGCACTCGAAGCGTCGCGGCAGGCATCCGGAATGTTCGGAGCATCGAAATCCCAGTAGGGAACCAGATCCTCGGGCAGGTTGGGATGCTCCATCACGAAACGGCAGACCTTCTCGGCATGGCGCAGATAGCGTTCGTCGCCCGTATAGCGGTAACAGAGCGTATAGCCGTAGATCGCCCACGCCTGTCCGCGCGCCCACGACGATTCGTCGGCATAGCCCTGCGCCGTGCAGCGGCGGCGTACCTCGCCCGTCTCGGGATCGTAGTCCACGACGTGGTAGCAGCTGCCGTCCTCGCGGAAGTGCTCCGCCATCGTGCGGTCGGCATGGTGTACGGCGATGTCGTACAGCGAACGGTCACCGCTGAACTCGGCGGCCTTGAAGAGCAGTTCGAGGTTCATCATGTTGTCGATGATGACCGGATAGCGCCATCCGCGCTCGGCCTGCCAGCCGCGATCGACGTTCCACGACTGGATCACCCCCGTCTGCGGGTTGTAGCGCGTGGCGAGCGAGCGGGCCGCCGTCACCATCACGGCGCTGTCGGCGGCCGTCGGGGCGAAACGCAAGGCGTTGCCGTAGCTGCAATTGATCATGAATCCCACGTCGTGGTGCCAAGTCAGATATTGCACGCTGTCGAGGATATCCGTATGACGGCGTGCGCTCTCGGCCCACTGTTCGTCGCCCGTGAGGCGATACATATACCAAAGCGTTCCGGCGAAAAAGCCGCTCACCCAGTCGTCGATCGGTACGTATTTGATCTCGCCGTCGGCGAAGGTCGACGGAATGCGCGGAGTGCCCGTTTCGAGACTGCGGCGGTTGAGGCTGCCGATCTGCGCGGCGGCGACGGTAAGGTTCTCTTCGATGAGGCCTGCTCCGGACCGAGTCGGCGTACACCCGATTCCCAGGGCGGCGGAGACGATTAAGGCGGAAATGATTCTTTTCATGCGATCAGGTCGTATTGTTTGGTTACACAAAAGTATATAAGGTGTGCCGCATGCGTGTGCGCCGGCAGTACATGAAATTTCCGAATCCGTACAAAATGTACGCGAAATGAAATTTTGCGTACTTTCGTGCACACCCCTTTAACTTATAAAGATGTAATTTCGTTCTGGCAAAAAACCAAGAACTACTACGCTTATGAAAAATTTTTCGTTGAAGGTACTGATGCTTTCGGTAGCGGTGCTCTGCCAAGTGCCCGTGCTGTTCGCTCAGTCCAAAATTACGGGTAAGGTTACCGATACTTCGGATCAACCGATGATCGGCGTAACGGTTACCGTCAAAGGCGCAACGCGCGGTACGACGACCTCGGTCGACGGCGAATATTCGATCGCCGCAAAACCCGGCGAGGTGCTCGTATTCTCGTTCATCGGCTACACCAATGCCGAAGAGAAGGTCGGCACGAAGACCCGCATCGACGTCAAGCTGGCCGAAGCGGCCGAGCAGATCGGTGCCGTCGAGGTCGTCAGCATGGGTTACGGCACGTCGCTCAAACGCGACCTCACGGGTTCGGTCGCCAAGGTCGACATGGCGGAAGTCATGAAAACCAACGTCACCAATTTCGATCAGGCGCTCTCGGGCCGTCTGGCCGGCGTGGTGGTCCGTTCGAGCGACGGTCAGATCGGCCAGGAGGCCAACATCACCATCCGCGGCAACAACTCCCTGACGCAAAGCAACTCGCCGCTGTTCGTCATCGACGGCTTCCAGTCCGAGAGTTCGCAGGCTACGGCACTCAGCTCGTCCGATATCGAGTCGATGCAGGTGTTGCGCGACGCCTCGGCCACGGCCATCTACGGAGCCCGCGGCGCCAACGGCGTGATCGTCATCACCACCAAATCGGGACAGTCGGGCAAACCCCGCGTGAACTTCTCGGCATCGTTCACCGTCGACCAGCTGGCCAACAAGATGGACCTGATGGGTCCCTACGAGTTCGTGAAGCTCCAGGCCGAGATGAAGCCCGACAACATGGCCAACAGCTACTTCAGCGACGACCGCGACCTGGAGTGGTACCGCGACAAGAAGGGTTACGACTGGCAGGACGAGGTATACCGCACGGCCTTCACCCAGAATTACAGTGTCTCGATCGCCGGAGGTTCGCCCAAAGGCACGAAAAACGCCACCTTATATAATATCAGCTTCTCGGCCCTCGACCAGGACGGTATCCTGCTCAACTCGAATTTCCAGCGCTACCAGGGCCGCATCAACTTCACGCAGAACCTCGGCGAGAAGGTGAAATTCAACGCCAACGTCAACTATACGCGTACCTCGACGACCGGCATCACCCCCACGTCGGCCAACAACTCCTCGGCACAGTCCGGCTGGCTGATCTACTCCGTCTGGGGTTATCGTCCCATCACGACGAAGGCCGACGGCTCGGACCTGATCGCCGACATGATCGACAGCGACGCAGCCAACGGCAACGACTACCGTTTCAATCCCGTTTACTCAACTAAGAACGAGCACAAGAAGACCTACGTGGACGTCGTACAGGCCAACACCTATCTTAATTACCAAATCATCAAAGGCCTCGACCTGAAAGTTTCGGGAGGCTACACGCTCAACAAGCGTCGCCGCGAGGCATTCAACAACACGCTCACCTACACGGGCTACCCCGGATCGCCCTCGGGTAAGGGCATCAACGGCGGTCTCTACTGGACCGACACCGAGAGCTGGATCAGCGAGGCGACGCTCACGTTCGACCGCAATTTCGGACTGCACCACCTCAAAGCGCTGGTCGGTACGACGCTGCAAGGTCAGAAATATACCTACGACGGTATCGAATCCACGCAGATGACTACCGAGAAACTCTCCCTGCAAGCGCTCTACACGGGTACGCTCCAGCCCGTGACTTCGAGCTACACCAATTGGCGTCAGCTCTCCTACTTCGGTCGCGTCGAATACGACTACGATCACCGCTACTACCTCAACTTCACGCTGCGTGCCGACGGTTCGTCGCGTTTCCCGACCGACAACCGCTGGGGTTACTTCCCGGCCGTGGGTCTCTCGTGGAACTTCAGCCAGGAGAGCTGGTTGCGCGATTCGCAAGCTCTGACCAACGGCAAGCTGCGTTTCTCGTGGGGTCTGACGGGTAACAACCGCACCTCCACCCCGTACGACTACTACGCACGGCTCTCGACGTCGCCCACCGGCTCCAACAGCCAGGACTACGTATTCGGCGGTACGATCGCTCCGGGCTACTACGTCAGCTCGATGGCCAACAGCCAGCTCAAGTGGGAGACGACCGAACAGTACAACCTGGGTGTCGACCTGGGATTCGTCAACGATCGCATCCGGCTGACGGCCGACTTCTATTACAAAGAGACGAAGGACCTGCTGCTTTCGGCCACGATGCCCGCCTCGTCGGGTTACACCTCGGCGATGATGAACATCGGCTCGCTGAGCAACAAGGGTATGGAGTTCACGCTGGAGACCACCAACATCCAGACTCCGAAATTCCAATGGACCTCGTCGTTCAACATCGCCTTCAACCGCAACAAGATCCTCGGTCTGGCCGACGGCCAGCGCAACCTGCTGCGCAGCGTATCGTGGGATATCAAATACAACTCGGACTACCCCTATATCTCGCAAATCGGCTCCTCGACGGGTATGATGTACGGTCTGCTCTACCAGGGGACCTATAAATACGAGGATTTCGAGGGTTCGAACGGCAACTACGTCCTCAAAGACGGCATTCCCTACCATACGTCGGTCAACAAGACCAACATCCAGCCCGGCGATCCGAAATATGCGGATATCAACGGCGACGGCGTGGTCAACGAGAACGACCGCACGATCATCGGCCGCGGACAGCCCATCCACACGGGCGGTTTCAGCAACACGTTCACCTACGGCAATTTCGACCTGAATATCTTCATGACCTGGAGCTGGGGCAACGACATTCTCAACGCCAACCGGCTGGTCTTCGAGGCCGGTACCGTCGCGAACACCAACCAGCAGGCCTCCTACGCCAACCGCTGGACGGCAGACAACCCGACGAGCAACATTCCGCGCGCCAACGCCAACGCCATGTCGTTCTACTCGTCGCGCGTCGTGGAGGACGGTTCGTTCCTGCGCCTGAACTCCATTTCGCTGGGTTACCAACTGCCCGAGAAGATCGTACGCCGCTGGGGACTGGGTTCCGCCCGCATCCACGTTTCGGCCAACAACATCCACACCTTCACCGGTTACAGCGGTCCCGACCCCGAAGTTTCGACCCGCAGCTCGGTGCTGACGCCCGGTTTCGACTGGTCGGCCTATCCGCGCGCCTTCGGCATCACGGCCGGTATCGACCTGAGTTTCTAATCAACCGCAAAATAAGAACCTGAACATGAAACGACTTTTCAACATAAGCATCGCACTGGCCGCACTGCTCGGTAGCTCCTGCTCGTTCCTCGATCTGGAGCCGAAGGTGATCGCTCCCGAAACATTCTACGAAAAGAACGAGGACGTTCTCTACGGTCTGGCCGGCGTCTACGGCGTAATCAACAACGAGGAGTTCTACGGAAACTACTATTCGCTGATGATGTCCTCGGTGGACGACCTCTGCTACTACAACCGCGAGATGACCGCCGCCTATCCCTACTTCTACAACTACGGTACGACGGACAGCTACGTATACGGCGCCTGGACGATGATCTACAAGGGCATCCGCAATGCCAACGAGTTCATGGAGGCCATCGCCGCAGTCCGCGAGAAACTCGACCCCGACATGCGCTATTACAGCGAAGCCCGTTTCCTGCGCGCCTACTACCACTTCATCCTGGCCCAGGCGTGGGGCGACGTGCCCCTGCGCGACACGGCCGCCAAATCGCCGAGCAACGTGCAGCTGGCCGCCACGCCGCAGGCCGAGGTGCTCCAATGGTGCGTCGAAGAGATGGAACAGTGCATCGATCCCCTTCCCGAAGGTATGGAGGGAGCGCCTTCGCGCATCACGCGCAGCGCCGTGCAGGGTATTCTGGCCCGCGCCTACCTCTTCATGGCCGGCAAGACGGTGCAGGGTTTGGATTCGCACGCCATGTACGAAAAGGCCGCCTACTGGGCTCATGAAGTGATCGACAGCAATCTGCACAAGCTCAACGACGACTACACGCAGGTATTCATCAACATGATCTCCGACAAATACGACACCTCCTACTACGAATCGATCTGGGAGGCCGATTTCATGGGCAACCGCCAGGAGTACTGGACCAACGGCCGTATCGGAGACCTGATGGGCATGCAGAACACGGCGTCGACGAACAACTACGGCGAATGGAACTGCAACTACGCCTACGGCATGTACAACGGTTCGCTGCGTCTGTGGGACCTCTACTGGACCGAAGACCGCACGGAGGATGAAAAAGAGGTGGCCAACAAGATCACCGACGTACGTCAGGAGTGGAACATGGCGCCCTACAATTACAGCGGCAATACCAACTACGGCTGCACGGCCGGTATCGACAAGACGCCCTTCGTCTTCGACAGCAAATCGTCGCTCGAATATCCGACGGCCGCCGCCGGACAGCGCAATGCCTCGAAATGGCGCCGCGAAGTGATCTACGAGGGACAACAGACCGCCAAGAACCTCTACACGGGCATCAACTACCCGATCCTGCGCTACTCGGACGTGCTGCTGATGTACGCCGAAGCGATCAACGAGGTGAGTGCCGCCAATGCGGGCGATGCCTACGACTACGTGAAGCAGGTGCGCGACCGCGCCCAGATCAAAACCCTCGACAAGAGCGAATACGCCTCGCAGGAAGCCATGCGCCAGTTCATCCGCAACGAACGCGGACGCGAACTCTGCTTCGAGGGACTGCGCAAGTACGACCTGATCCGCTGGGGTATCTTCGTCGAGGAGATGCGGAAGTACTCGACCTGGCAGAGCGATCCGCGCTGGGCCGGAAACGCGATGGCGATTCGTGCGGCCGTTCTGGGTGCGAACATCCAGGCCAAGCACATCTACCAGCCCGTTCCCGCGACCGAGCTGGGCGTCAACAAACTGCTCAAGCAGAATCCGATGTGGTAATCAACTAAAAAACGACGATGAAAATGAAAAAGATATTGTTCGGATTATCGCTGGCGGCGGCCGGGCTGCTGACCGTCTCCTGCGAAGAAGATATTCTCCGCGACACGGACGGAGCATACGTCACCCTGAGTGAAACGAACACCTACCGGGTAGGTGAGGAGGTTCGGTTCCGACTCCACGGCAACCCCGATTACGTCTATTTCTTCTCGGGCGAGGTCGGCTCGCAGTACGAATACCGCGACCGCACGACGATCTCGATGGAGGACCTGGAGACCTGCAAACTGGTCGTCGAATACACGGCCGTCTACGGTCTGGCCGGAGCGCTCGACGTCTATGCCTCGAAAACCTTCACGGGGCTGAAGGGCAACGACGGTCAGGCCGACCTGGCGACGATGAAATCCATCCAGGCGACGATGGACCCCTCGACCAAGGAGATTCCCGGCTGGGACAAACTCCCCTACAACGAAGTGGCCAACACGCCGACGACCCAGGAGTACGACATCACGGAGTACGCCGACAGCTTTTGCCTGGCTTTCCACTGGAATACGCCCGCTTTCGACCAGACGCAGCGTACGTACCGCATGAACCTCTCGGTGAAAACCAAGTTCAAAGGATACGACGAAGTGACGACTCCCGCCAGTTCGCTGGCATTCACCTCCGTGTCGATGAACTCCGACTACATCTCGGACCCCTACTGGCACGACCACGGCAACGGTTCGGTCCGCTTCCTGGCTACGGGTTACGACATCATCATGCAGGGCGTAGGCGCCAATGTTCTGCCCTATTGTTTGGATTCGTGGGTCGTATCGACACCGCGTCCGCTCAACAACATCGCCCCCGATACGGGTTTCTCGGTCAAAGCCTTCTCCGACGACACCGCAGAGTACGGCTATACGTACGAGAAGCCGGGAACCTACGAAGCGACCTTCATGATTACCAACGGCAACTACCAGGGTTCGCACCGCAAGATCCAACACATGACGATCAACGTCGTCGAGCCGATCTCGGCGGAGTAACCTTCGTCCGAAGGCTGTAAAGAACCGATCCGGTCCCTCGCGGGGTCGGATCGGTTTTCGCATATGCGGCACAGGGTTTGCCGTTTCCGGCCGAAAAACCCTATATTCGTACCCGCATCGGTTGCTTTTTCGTGATAAAAATGAATCACAATCGTTTCACACCCCTCGACCGTTTCGCAGCCATCGTCACGACGATCGTGTCGATCGCCGCCATCGTATGCCGTGCGGCGGCCTACGTATCGCCCGAAACGGGAAAGCTGTGGGTTTCGCTGGCGCTGGTACTGCCCGTCGTGCTGCTGCTCGCCGGTGCGGCGGTGGTGTGGTGGCTCGCCCGCAACCGTCCGGGAATGATCTGGATGCCCGCCATCGCGATCCTCTGCAACCTGGGGTATATCTCGGCCAAGGTGCAATTGCCCGATTTCCGCGACGGCTCGCCCTCGGACCTGCGCGTCGCGACGCTCAACGCCTTCAACTTTTCGTACCTCGACTCGGTATCCCTGGCCATCGATGCCGTGGCGGCAGCAGCCGACCGCGAACGCATCGAACTCTTCTGCCTGCAAGAGAGCCTCTCGGCGACGCACCCCTCCTTCGACCGGCTGCGCACGGCGCTCGCTCGACGCCTGCCCTACGTCGTTCACGAAGAAGGACAAGCCATTTTCAGCCGTTACCCGATTCTGAAGCACGACTATGCACGTTTCACCGACTCGTGGAACGACTATTTATGGGCCGACATCACCGTCGGATGCGATACGGTGCGCGTGGTTTCGGTCCACCTGCAAACCACAGGCGTCGAATCGCTGCGAATGAACTACCGCACGGAGGAGAAAGGCCCCGTCCCGGTCGACCGGCTTTTCGGCACCGTCGAACGCAACAGCCGCATCCGGGCCCGGCAGGTGGAGGAGATTCTCGCTTTGGCCGATACGACCCGCCTTCCGCTGATCGTGGCGGGCGATTTCAACGACACGCCGTCGTCCTACACCTACCGCCGCATGCACAACCGGCTGACGGACGGATTCCGCGTCGCCGGGAGCGGTTTCGAACGGACATTCCGGCCATTAGGCAACGTGCTGCGCATCGATTACATCTTCTGCAACGACGATTTCCGGTTCGTAGGTTACCGGACGCTCGACGACGTGGTGAGCGACCACCGGATCGTCACCGCCGAGCTGCAATTCCGCCGCTGAGCTATCTTTTGCGACGGAAAAACCAACTTTTCTGACGTCGTTTCTCCTCCTGCGAGCGGGCAACGAAGACCCGTTCGTGCGTATAGGGATTTTCGCCCGTGTAGAACATCACCGACGAGAGGGTCATGGGCGTGGGCGTGAGGTCCTGGACCTGTTCCAGGTTGAAATGCAATTTACCGAGCACCCGCTCCGACAGGGCGCGCATATCCTGCTCGGTACACCCGGGGTGCGAGGAGATGAAATAAGGGATCAGCTGATAAGGCAGCCCCTCCTTGCGGCAGATGCGGTGGAAATCGGCATTGAACCGCTCGAATAGCGCGAACGGCGGTTTGCGCATGAGCTTCAGCACCCGGTCCTCGGTATGTTCGGGAGCGACCTTCAGACGCCCCGAGACGTGGTGCCGGAGCACGGTTTCGAGGTAGGGCGAATCGTCGAACAGGTCGTAGCGGATGCCGCTGCCGATGAAGGCCTTCCGAACCCCCTTCACCGCACGGATCTTCGCGTAGAGGTCCAGCAGCGGACGATGGTCGTTGCAGAGGTTGGGACACTTCGCCGGATGGAGACACGACGGACGGCGGCAGCGGGCGCACAGCGTTTCATCATGCCCGCCCATGCGGTACATGTTGGCCGACGGAGCCCCGATGTCGGAGATATACCCCTTGAATCCGGGCATGCGGACGATCCGTTCGGTCTCGGCGAGGATCGACCGCTCGCTGCGCGAGGTGATGAATTTGCCCTGATGGGCCGATATGGTGCAGAAGGCGCAGCCGCCGAAGCAGCCGCGGTGGATGTTCATCGAGAATTTAATCATCTCCCACGCCGGGATGTCGCCTTTACCCGCATAGCGCGGATGGGGCGCCCGCTCGTAGGGAAGGTCGAACGAGTGGTCGAGCTCCTCGGTCGTAAGCGCCGTATTGGGCGGCGTGACGACGACATAACGATCGCCCGTCCGCTCGACGAGCGTCGTGGTGGGTTCGCGCAGGTTGCTCAGCGTCTCCTCGACAGTGAAGTTCTCGCCGAAGGCCCGTTTGTCCGCCAGGCACTCCTCGTAGCTGTGCAGGCGGGTCGTCGTCGCGGGGTCGAGCCGCGAAACGTACTCCTCGTCGGCCAGGAACGCCACCTGCCGGATTTTGCGCAACAGCTTGGCGTTGTAACCGTTGTGCATCGCCCGGGCGACCTGCTGCACGACCCGCTCGCCCATGCCGTACATCAACAGGTCGGCACCCGATTCCACGAGCACCGAGGGGCGTAGCCGGTCGTTCCAGTAGTCGTAGTGGGTCAGGCGGCGCAACGACGCTTCGATGCCGCCGACAACCACCGGGACGTGGGGAAACAATCGTTTGAGACACTGCGTGTAGACCGTCACGGCGTAGTCGGGGCGGAATCCCGCCTTGCCGCCGGGAGTGTAGGCATCGTCGTGGCGCAGACGCAGGTTGGCCGTATAGTGGTTGACCATCGAATCCATCGCTCCGGCCGTGACGCCGAAAAAGAGGCGCGGAGCCCCCAACTTGGTGAAGTCGCGCAGATCGTCCCGCCAGTTGGGCTGGGGGACGATCGCCACGCGGTAGCCTTCGGCTTCGAGCAGCCGCCCGATCACCGCAGCGCCGAATGCCGGGTGGTCGATATAGGCGTCGCCCGTGAACAGGATCACGTCCAGCTGGTCCCAGCCGCGGGCCTTCACCTCTTTGACAGTCGTGGGCAGAAACATCTTATCGACGATTTTTCAAGGTTTCGCAGGCTGCGCGCAACCGCCCGAGCGCTTCGAGCAGCACGCTGCGCGGCATGCCGACGTTGAGTCGCATGAAGCCTTCGCCCTCGCGGCCGAACAGGGCCCCGTCGTTGAGCGCCAGGCGGGCTTCGTCGACGCAGAGCCGCACCAGCTCCTCGTGCGCGAGGCCCAATCCCCGGCAATCCAGCCACACGAGGAACGACGCCTGCGGACGCAAGGGGCGGATCGCGGGCAGCTGCTCGGCGCAGAATCGTTCGACGGTCTCGATGTTGCGCTCGACGTAACGCAGCATTTGCCGCCGCCACGGCTCGCCCTGCCGGAAGGCCGCCACGGTAGCGATGGGCGCAAAGATCGTCGGAGCTTCGAACTCGTTGGCTGCCAGGTAGGTGAAAAACCGGCGGCGCAGCGAGTCGTCGGGGACGACGGCGTAGGAGCTGACCACTCCGGCGATGTTGAACGTCTTGGAGGGGGCTCCGAAGGTGATGCTGCAAGCGGCCGCTTCGGGCGATACCGACGCGAAGGGAATATGACGGTTGTTCCACAGTGCCAGATCGCAGTGTATCTCGTCCGAGACGACGACGATACCGCGACGGTGGCAGAAATCGGCCAGGCGCACCAGCGTCTCACGATCCCAGACCACCCCGGCGGGGTTGTGGGGATTGGAGAGGATCAGCAGGCGGCACTGCGCGTCGGCGACGCGCTCCAGCCCCTCGAAATCCATCGCATAGCCGCCTCCGGGCAGCTCCCGGAGCGGGTTAGTCACCACCTCGCGGCCGTTGCCCTCGGGCACCCATCGGAAAGGGTGGTAGACCGGCGGCTGGATGACGATCTTCTCGTCGCGCTCCGTCAAGGCGTTCACGGCCATGCCGATGCCCTTGACGATGCCGGGAATGTAGCTCAGCCACTCGGGGCGGATCGTCCAGCCGTGGTGCGCAGCGATCCAGTCGACGATCGCCGGGCGGTAGTCCTCCGGTTCGACCGTATATCCCAGCAGGGGATGTTCGAGACGCTGCCGCAGCGCCTCGACGATGAAGTCGGGGGTCTCGAAATCCATATCCGCGACCCATGCGGGCAGCAGGTCCGTGCGGCCGAAATGGGGCTGCAAAGCATCGTATTTCACGGCGCCCGTTCCGCGGCGCTCGACGATTCTGTCGAAATCGTAGGATTGCATGACGGTATATTATTTAAGTCGCTATATGGACTTTACAGCTCTGCGCTCCTGTGGAGCGCGCGGGCCGGAGCCTCGCCCCGCGAAGGCCACCATGAGGCCCCGTTAAATGTACCATACTATAAAGTCGTATATAGACCTAATTTTTACTCCTCCCCCAGTTCCTTCGAAGCGGCCGTATAGGTGTCCCACTTGTCGAGCAGGGCCCGGAAGTCGGCCGGAAGTTCGCTCTCGAACGACACTTCGCGGTGCGTGACGGGGTGTTCGAAACCCAGCGAGCGGGCATGCAGCGCATGGCGCGGCATCACGGCGAAACAGTTCTCGACGAACTGACGGTATTTGGCGAAGGTCGTACCCTTCAGGATACGGTCGCCGCCATAGCGCTCGTCGTTGAAAAGCGGATGCCCCTGCCACGACATGTGGACCCGAATCTGGTGCGTACGCCCCGTTTCGAGGCGGCATTCGATCAGCGTCACGTAGCCGTAGCGCTTCAGCACGCGCCAGTGCGTCACGGCATGCTTGCCGTCCGAACCGTCGGCGAAGACGTACATCTTCTGCCGATCCTTCGGACTGCGGCCGATATTGCCCGTGATGGTGCCCTCGTCCTCGTCGAAGTTGCCCCACACGAGCGCTACGTAACGGCGCGAAATCGTATGGTCGAAGAACTGCTTGGCCAGGCGGGCATGAACCTGCTCGTTCTTGGCGATGACCAGCAGTCCCGAGGTATTCTTGTCGATGCGGTGCACCAGTCCGGCACGCATCTCGTTGTCGGAGACGATATCGGAGCCCTGCAAGTGGTACATCAAGGCGTTGACCAACGTGCCCGTATAGTTCCCGACGCCCGGGTGGACGACCATTCCGGCGGGTTTGTTGACGATCAGCAGGTCGTCGTCCTCGTAAGGGATATCGAGCGGAATATTCTCGGGCAGCAGCTCCGTTTCACGCCGCGGATAGGGCATCACGATGCGGATGCGGTCCAGCGGCTTGACCTTGTAGCTCGACTTGGCCGGGCGGTCGTTGACCAGGATGTTGCCGCTGTCGGCCGCAGCCTGGATGCGGTTGCGCGAGCAATGCTCCATGCGCACGGTCAGGAACTTGTCGAGCCGCATGGGGGTCTGTCCCTTGTCGGCCGTGACGGCGAAATGCTCGTAAAGTCCCGCTTCCTCCTCGTCTTCCGCAGGGTCGAAACCCTCCGGGGCGATATCGCGGACCCTCAGCAGCGCATCGTCCGTCGGGGTGGTATGGATCGGTTCGTTCATCAGTCGAAGAAGGGATCGTTAGCGGCGGCATCCGGCTGCGCCGGGGCGGGTTCGAGCGCATCTTCCAGGGTGATCCGCGCCAGCGAATCGGCACGCTCCTGTTCGAGCCGCAACCGCTCCTCGGCGGCTTCGCGGGCCTGTTTCTCGGCCGCGGCGCGGTGCTCGGCCAATTTCTTCTCGTCGAGCGTCAGGCGCAGGTCGACGCGCGAGCCCAAAGCTGCGGAACGCTCGGCGGAGGGAGTCTGGATATAGACGCGGGCGTCCTTCTGGTTCAGGAGATTGATTCCCTCGTCGAAATCCACGCGTCCGACGTTGAGGCCCAGTTCCCACAGGCGACTTTTCGCCGCGGAGAGCGGCGTACCCGCCAACTGGGGCACGACCGTCGTGCCGTAGCCGTCCTCCACGCCCACATAGAGCGTGATGCCGCTGCCGATCTCGGCCTCGATGCGGCTGTGCTGCGTGACGGGCTTCCCGTCGCAATACTCCTCCAGCACGTAGTTGGTCGCCATGTCGGCCCGGTAGACGAGCTCCGCGATCTCCAGTCCCGCGATTTCGAGCATGTTCTTGGCCTGCCGCAACGAGCGTCCCGCGACGTAGGGCACCGCGACGGTCTTCTGCCGGAACGAATTGATCGTGATATAGACCGTACGTCCGGGTTTGACCTCCACCCCCTGCTCGGGCAGTTGGTCGAGGACGATGCCCCCTTCGTAGGCGGGGACGAAAAGCGAGTCGTTAACGTGCAGCGTCAGGTCGTGGCGCCGGGCCTCGGCGATCGCCCGGTCGAGCGGCATGCCCGCGAAGTCGGGCACCGTGCGCCGGGCACCGTGACGCGTGCCGATCTGCATGACGAAGTGCGCCGCAAAGGCCATCGCGAGGATGATCGCCGCGATGAGCGCGAGGTTGAACAAAAGCGGATATTGCCGCCGGTAATATGCGAGGTTTTTCATGGCAGTAGGGTTATCATTTCGGGGCCTTGCGATAGAGGTATACGGCGATGAACAGGTAGATGATGTTCGGCAGCCATACGGCCAGGCCGGGCGGCAGCGAACCGCTCTTGGCGAACTCCTCGAAGAAGCGGTGGAAAAGGATATACGAGAAGCAGAGACCCGTGCCGATACCGATATGGAGTCCCGTACCGCCGCGCACCTTGCGCGAGGAGAGCGACACGCCGATGAGCGTCAGGATGAAGGTCGAGATCGGATAGGCGTAGCGGGCGTGCCGCTCTACCTCGATGATGTTGATCGCATCGGACCCCTTGGCGCGCTGCTGGTCGAGGAACTCGTTGAGCTGCGTGATGTTCATGGTCTGGATCAGGTCGCCGATCTCGCCCAGCTCGTTGACCTGGAGGTTGATGAGCGTATCGAGGTTGCGGAACTGTTCGAATTTCTCCATGCCCGTCGAGTCGAATTCGCGTTTGGTATAGCGCGGGGCACTCCAGCGTTTGGTCTCGGGATCGAACTTCACGTCCGAGGCTTCGAGCGAATGGGTCATCGTGCCGCTGACGTAGTGTTCCAGGGCGAAGAACGACGCCTGGTGCGAATTGTCGTGGTAACCGCGGATGTAGGCGAAGGTCCCGGGTTCGATCTGGCGGTAGATATGGCGGTCGAACTTCGCACGCTGCTTGCGTTTGATATACTGCGACTCGAACTTGACGATATGGCGTTGCGAAATGGGGATCACCCACAGGTTGAGCGTCAGCGAGAGCGAACCGATGATGAGCGCACCGAGGAAATAGGGCCACATCAGCCGCCGGAAAGACATGCCGCCCGACAACATGGCGACGATCTCGGTCTGGTAGGCCATCTTCGAGGTGAAGAAGATGCAGGCGATGAAGGTGAACAGGCCGCTGAACTGGTTGATGAAGAAGGGGATGAAGTTGAGGTAATAGTCGAACACGACATCCTTCACGGGAGCGTGCAGCTCCGTGAAGTCGTCGATCTTCTCCACGTAGTCGAACACCACGACCACGACGATAATCATCGCGATGGCGAAGAAATAGGTCGAGAGGAATTTCCCCAGTATGTAGCGGTCCAGGATTTTGAATCCCGGGAATCGGAATTTCATGAATCGTAGGGTTTATTCGTCGTCCGGATCGGTCGGAATATGCTGTACCTCGCAGTATTTCTTGATTTCCTCGTCGCTCTTCAGCACTCTGTCGCAGAACTGCCGGAAAGCGGCTTTCGTGGAGTCCACGTACCCTTTCTGAGCGTTTATCAGCTTTACGACGTGATCGATGAACTCGTGCAGGTCCGCATTGACGCTGCACAACTTGTCGATCGTGCGGAAATCCAGCGACCGGTATTTCGCCGGAAACAGGATGCGGCTGTTGAAGGCGTTCGGTTTGAGATGGATGATGCCGATGCCGAAATTGCGGTTGAGCCGCTCCATCTCCTCGTGCAATTTGGTCTCGTCGATATCCAGCGCCACCAACCAGCCGTAATTCGCCCAGCTCGAATTGCTGACCGCCTGGAAGAAATAGCGTTTCAGCTCGTTGTCCGAATGGATGCAGCGCTTGAGCTCGTAACTCGACAAGACCATGCTGTCGTTTTTGCGAAGGCTGTTGAGCAACGACTGGCAAACCGCCGCCCGGGGCAGTTGCAGCCGCAGGTTGACCATATCCGGGTGAATCCAGGTCTGCGCCTCGTCGTCTTTCGAACTCGAAATTTCATGCCGGATCGTTTTGGTGAAATTGTCGTCCGAATCGGAATTCAGAAACGCGCACAACAGCGCATGCAGACTTCGTTCGCTCCAGGGTTTCGCGCCCTTTTTATCGGGAGCGGCGGGATACGTCTTGTCGGATTGGACCAGGCTCGGATCCGCCAGTATTTGGGCCTCGTATTTGGCGTGGTAATAGAGGTAGAGCCCCTTATCGGACTTGATGCGCTTCACCCGGCTGTCGTTTCGCTTGATGAAACTTCCGCATTGCGCATTGACGGTCGCCTTCGGTGTTTTGGCTTCGCCGAAATCACGCAGTTTGCGTTCGATGATAAGATCGCATATCTCGCTGGGCAGATACGCCTTCGGGGCATCGCCCAATATCTTGAGTATGGCCTCTCTTACGGTCATGGCGGCAAGGGGTTATCGGGTTAATCTTTTCGTACGTCGTTTTACAACCTGCGGGTGAGTTTGGGCACCATCGACTCCTTCCAGGCCTTGAAATCCCCGGCCAGGATGTGTTCGCGAGCCATGCCGACCAGACGCAGGTAGAAGGCGATGTTGTGCAGCGAGGCGATCTGCGCGGCGAGCATCTCGCCGCAGACGCACAGGTGATGCAGGTAGGCCTTCGAGTAGAGCGTATCGACGAAGGCCGTGCCCTCGGGATCGATCGGCGTGAAATCCGTCTCCCACTTCTTGTTGCGGATGTTGATGACCCCCTCGGCCGTGAACAGCTGGCCGTTGCGGCCGTTGCGCGTCGGCATCACGCAGTCGAACATGTCCACGCCGCGCTCGATGCCCTCGAGGATATTGACCGGAGTACCCACCCCCATCAGGTAACGGGGCCGGTTCTCGGGCAGCACGGCGTTCACCACCTCGATCATTTCGTACATCACCTCCGTAGGCTCGCCCACGGCCAAGCCGCCGATGGCATATCCGTCGGCATCGTATCGCAGGACATTCTCCGCCGCGCGGACCCGCAGATCGGGATAGGTACACCCCTGTACGATGGGAAAAAGCGCCTGGTAGTGGCCGTATTTGGGCTGCGTTCGGTGATATCGGTCGAAACAACGGTCGAGCCACCGCTCGGTGAGGTCCAGCGACTTGGCAGCATATTCGCGCGGAGCGTCGCCCGGAGGGCACTCGTCGAAGGCCATCATGATGTCGGCGCCGATCGTACGTTCGGTGTCGATCACGCTTTCGGGCGTGAAGAGGTGTTTCGAACCGTCGATGTGCGAACGGAAGTGGCACCCCTCCTCCTTGAGCTTGCGGCACGCCGCGAGCGAGAAGACCTGGAATCCCCCGCTGTCGGTGAGCATGGGGCCCTCCCACGTCGAGAAGCGGTGCACGCCCCCCGCCGCCTCGATGATCGGCATGCCGGGCCGCAGGTAGAGGTGGTAGGTGTTGGCCAGGATGATCTGCGCGCGGGCCTCGTCGCGCACGTCGCGGTGGAAAATACCCTTGACCGTCGCCGCCGTGCCTACGGGCATGAAGATCGGCGTGAGGATCGTGCCGTGGTCGGTCTCCAGTTCGCCCGCACGGGCTTTGGTCAGAGGATCGTTCTGTCGTATGGTAAATCGCATATCGTTTCCTTTCAGTAGGTTCCGGGGCCCCGTCCCACGTATTCGCAAGAAGGGGCCGTTTCCCGGTAAAAGCGGCTATATCCCGTTTACCCCATCGCTCCTCCGACCCGGATGTCGCCCGGGCCGGCCGAAGCCCCGCGGCCTTTTCGAACCTCCGCGGAGGAGACTTGCGGGTGCAACCCGCGAGGGAACAGGGCGAAAGCGCACTAAGGGTAAAATCGGATATAATTGCCCTTGCAAAAATACGCAAAATAATTCTGATTTTTGAATTTTGATTTCTGAATTGTTTTGTACCTTTGCGGATATTTCGTCCGACGATGCGTTTCTTCGATCTGTTTCCGATCTGCTACGGCTGGGAGGGCGTCGCCCTCGCAGGAGCCATGCTCGTGCTGCTGGGCGTGCAGTTCTATTATTATATCCACCTCTACGGCCGCATTCCCTCCTACCGGAACGACCGCCGCACCCCCGTGCGCGAGCAGACGCCGCCCGTTTCGGTCGTCGTGCCCATGTTCTCGGAGGACTATTCGTTCGTCGAGGAGCGCCTGCCGCTCATCCTGGCCCAGAACTACCCCGATTTCGAGGTGGTGATCGTCTACGTGGGTTCCGACACGGATTTCTACGCCGACCTGATGCGGCTCAAACAGTCGTTCCCGCTCATCACGACGACCAAGATACACCTCGACCCGCGGTTCCCGATTTCGCGCAAAATGGCGCTCAACGTCGGCATCAAATCGGCGCACTACGAATGCATGGTCTTCACCTCGACCGATGCCTGTCCGCAGACCGACCGTTGGCTGTCGCTGATGGCCAAAGGTTTCACGCGCGGCGATATCGTACTGGGATACTGCGGACTGGAGGCCGGGAAAGGGTTGGCGAACTACTTCATGCGGGCCTGGCGCACGATGCACGCGACAGCGTGGATCTCGGCAGCGATCCGGGGCCGCGCCTACCGCGGAATTCTCCACAACTTCGGATTCACGAAGAGCATCTATTTCGGGGCCAACGGCTTCAGCCACCTCAACATGAATATCGGAGAAGACGATCTTTTCCTCCAAAAGGTATTCACCCGCGACAACGCGAGCGTCGTGCTCTCGCCGCGAGCCACGCTGCGCGAAAAGACATGGGGCGGCATGGGCTGGTGGCTGAGCCGACTGCGTTATTACGGCTCGGCCGTAAAATTCTACCCCCGGGCGGTCCGCAACTACACGCGCTGGGAGCTCGGCTCGCGCGTGCTGTTTTTCCTCACCGTTCTCTGCGCCCTGGCGGTCATGCCGTGGGAGTATGCGGCAGCGGCCGGCGCATTGGCGCTCGTGCGCTACGCCGTGGTAGCGATCCAGGTGCGGCGCATCGCCCGCCGGCTGGGCGAACGGGGACTCGTCGCCCGCTACTTCCTCTACGATCTGTTCGGGCCTTTGTTCGCGGCACTGCTCGCGCTGATGCTCCTGCGCAAAGACCAGCGGGTATGGAGATAGCCGACTACATCGTCGCCGACGACCGGCAATTGGTCGAACGGGCTCTCGGAGGCGACGATACGGCCTTCGAATACCTTTTCGACCGCTATCGCGATGCCATCCGCCGGTTGTTCGTGCAACGGTTGGGCGGCGTGAACGACGCCGACGACCTGTTGCAGGAGACTTTCATCAAAGTCTATATCAACCTGCACCGATACCGAGCGGAATTCACCTTCGGGCAATGGGTCTACACGATCGCCCGCAACACGTTCATCGACTACATGCGCCGCCGTCAGGACGATCTGCCCATCGACGAACGGTTCGCGGCTCCCGCGTCGAACGCCCCGACTCCCGAGGAGCGTTTCATCAACCTCCAGCAACGGCACCAGATCGAACACTACCTCGAACGCCTCGCGCCCCGCTACCGGCAACTGATCGTCATGCGCTTTTTCGACGAATACTCCTACGAGGAGATCGCTGCGAAGCTCGGCCTGCCGTTCGGTACGGTCAAGACGCAGATACACCGGGCTCGCGAACGCATGTGCCGGATGATCGCCTCGGGGGACGAGTGACCTCGGCAATTCAGAATTAAGAATTTTCGGGGCGGTCGATGGTTAAGGGCGAGTCGTAGCCTGCGGGGGTGAGCGTAGCGAGCCTCCGCCCGGGGGAGGCTACGGCTCGCTGCGGTCCGCAGGACCGCATTTTGCGGGTGAAAAGTTAAAAGTTTTCGCGGCCGCAGCCTGCGGGGCCCGCGCCCGTCTAAAAGACGGGCTTTTTTTGGGGAGGGTAGCAGCGACTTTTGCTGCCAACCGACGTATGTCCCCGGATGCAGTTTGCGGCAAAACATATTGAAAAGACATCATGGAACCGATCCTGAAATACTTTCCCGATCTTACGGAGCGCCAGAAGGAGCGCTTCGCGGCGCTCTACGACCTCTACGGCGACTGGAACGCCAAAATCAACGTCGTCTCGCGCAAGGATTTCGACCAACTCTACCTGCGCCACGTGCTGCACTCGCTCGCCATCGCCCGGGTCTGCACGTTCGACGCCGGAGCGCGTATCCTCGACGTGGGATGCGGCGGCGGATTCCCCTCGGTACCCCTCGCGATCCTCTTTCCCGAGGCGCATTTCGTCGCTGCGGACTCGATCCGCAAGAAAATCACGGTCGTCGAGGGCGTCGCGCAAAGCCTCGGACTCGAAAACCTCGAACCGCGCTGCGTGCGGGTCGAAACGCTCAAGGAGTCTTTCGATTACGTCGTCTCGCGCGCCGTCACGGCCATGCCCGAATTCGTCGGATGGGTGCGGGGCAAGATCCGCCGCGGACAGCGGGGTTCGCTGCCCAACGGCATCCTCTACCTCAAAGGCGGCGACCTGGCCGAGGAGCTGGCCCTCACCGGCATGCGCTGGGACGTCCATGCGATCTCCGACTTCTTCGACGAGGAGTTTTTCGAAACGAAAAAAGTGGTCTACACCCAAATGTAAGCCTTGCGGGCTGCCCGAGCCCCCGAGGAGAGAATTACCGAAAAAATCGAAACGCCACAATAAACCGCCAACTATGAAACCGCTACTCCTTGCCGCTCTGCCAGCTGTGGCGCTGACCGCCTGCGGCCAGCGTGCACCGCAAAACGCGGCACGCCCCAACGTCATCTTCATCTATGCCGACGACTTAGGCATCGGCGACCTGAGCTGCTACGGCGCCACACGGGTCTCGACACCCAACATCGACCGCCTGGCATCCGAAGGTCAGCGCTTCGCCAACGCCTACGCCACCTCGTCTACCAGCACGCCCTCGCGTTTCGGCCTGCTGACGGGCATGTACCCGTGGCGCCAGCGCAATACGGGCATCGCCCCCGGCAATTCGGAGCTCATCATCGACACGGCCTGCTACACACTGGCCGATGCCCTGCACAGCGCGGGGTATGCTACGGGCGCCGTCGGCAAGTGGCACCTCGGATTGGGCCCTGCCGGAGGCACGGACTTCAACGCCGAAATCCGCCCCGACGCCCGCGATATCGGCTTCGATTATGAATTCGTCATCCCGGCGACGGTCGACCGCGTGCCGTGCGTCTATGTGGAGAACGGCCGCGTCGTGGGGCTCGACCCCGACGATCCGATCGAGGTGAATTACCGACATAAGGTCGGCGACTGGCCCACGGGCGCCGAGAATCCCGAGTTGGTCGAGCTCCGCCCGAGCCAAGGCCATAACAACACAATCATCAACGGAATTCCCCGCATCGGCTGGATGACGGGCGGCCGCGCGGCGCTGTGGCGCGACGAGGATATCGCCGACACGATCGCCAAGAAGGCCATCCAATTCATCACCTCCCACCGCGACGAACCCTTCTTCCTCTACATGGGGACCAACGACGTGCACGTGCCGCGCGTACCCCATCCGCGTTTTGCAGGCAAGAGCGGCCTGGGCAGCCGCGGCGACGTGATTCTGCAACTCGACTGGACGATCGGCGAGGTGATGCGCACGCTGGACAGCCTCGGCATCGCCGACAACACGCTGCTGATCTTCACCTCCGACAACGGCCCGGTGATCGACGACGGCTATGCCGACGAGGCATTCGAACAGCTCAACGGCCACACCCCCATGGGCATCTACCGAGGCGGCAAATACAGCCTCTACGAGGCCGGAACGCGCATTCCGATGCTCGTCCGCTGGCCCGCACGCGTCGCAGCGGGCGAGCAGCCGGCGCTCTTCTCGCAGATCGACGTCTACCGTTCGCTGGCGGCACTCTGCGGCGCGGAACTCCCCGAGGGGGCTGCCCCCGACAGCCGCGACCGGTTGCCCGAGCTCCTCGGCGAACGGCAGCAGGACCGCGAATACATCGTACAGCAGAATCTGGACAACACACTGGCCCTCCTCTCGGGCAGCTGGAAATACCTCGAGCCGAGCGACGGCCCGGCCATCGAATACTGGACCCGCATCGAACTGGGCAACGCCCCCGAGGCGCAGCTCTACGACCTGAAAACCGACCCGTGCGAGCGGCACGACGTCGCCGCGGAGCATCCCGAGATCGTTGAGCGGCTTACCGCAAAGCTGGAAACCGTGAAACAAGGGGCGACCGATTAACCCGTGCAATATGCGCAACAGAAAAAGGCTGTCCTGGGACAGCCTTTTTCTGTTGCGAGCCGCAGCCGGATCAATCGACCAGCATCGCGTGGCGATAGCCTTCGATCTTGTTCCAGTCGCCGCGCGTAAAGTCGGGCACGGCCACCGGAGCGCTGTTGTGCTCAATCGACGTGGCGGTCAGCTCCCCGATGCACGACCACTCGGCCGCATCGTAAACATCCTGATCCAGCGGCAGACCGTGATGCAGGCAGTAGACCAGACGATAGTCCATGATGAAGTCCATGCCGCCGTGGCCGCCGACTTCGCGGGCTTTCGCCTCGGTTTCGCGCGTGATCGGATGTTTGTACTGCTCCATCAACTGCTCGCGCACCTCCTTGGGAACGAAACTGTGCGACGAGAGGTTCTGATGATCGGGCACGCCGCTCTCGCAAAGCTGCTCGGGGTGGAACGCGAAGCCCTGCACGGGGTATTTGTTCGCGAAACCGTCGGTACCCGTCAGCTGGTACATGCGGCTGTACGGACGCGGCGTATAGACGTTGTGCTGCAAATGGATCGCACGGCCCTGTTCGGTCTTGATGAGCGTGAGCGTATGATCGCCGTTGGCGAACGATTCGGCGCCCAACGACTCCTTCGCCTTCTTCAGGCCGTTGACCGACGGAGTATCCATCGCCACGAGGTATTTCATCCGGTCGCCGCGGTGAATGTTCAGCAGTTGGCAGGCGGGGCCCAGGCCGTGGGTGGCATAGACGTCGCCGCGGTGCGTACGGTTGAACTCCAGGCGCCAATTGCCCTGGTAATAGTCCCAGAATTCGTCCAGATTATGAATATAGGAGCCTTCGACGTGCAGGATATCGCCGAAAAGCCCCTGCTGCGCCATGTTGAGCGTCGTAAGCTCGAAGAAGTCGTAAACGCAGTTTTCGAGCATCATGCAATGGCGCTGCGTCTTCTCGGCCGTATCGACCAACTGCCAGCACTCGTCGAGCGACATGGCGGCCGGAACCTCCACCGCGACGTGTTTGCCGCACTGCATGGCGTAAATGGCCATCGGCGTATGGCATACCCACGGCGTGACGATATATACCAGGTCGAGGTCCTCGCGCTCGCAAAGCTGCTTCCAACCCTCCTCGCCGCTGTATGCCGCCGCTTCGGGCAGTCCGCGACGGCGCAATATCTGCTGCGCGGAGTCGACACGCTCGGGATAGAGGTCGCACAACGCCGTAATCTCCACACCGTCGAGGTACGTGTAGCGTTTCACGGCATCGGGTCCGCGCATGCCCAGGCCGATGAAGCCCACGCGGATCGTATCGATCGGCTCGCAGCGCAGCCCCAGCACGGACTGCTGTCCTGCGGCACGGGCCGGCGTATCGAACACGATCACGCCGTCTTCGACGCGCAGACCTTTCGTTTCGGAACATCCGGCCAGCAGAATGCCCCAAAAAAGGCTCATTAAAAGGGTTAGTTTTTTCATATCGAATCGGGTTTTTGGTTTCGTTACAAAAGTACGAATAATTTTGAAATCTGCGCACGTTTGCGTACTTTTGTCAGCGTAAAATTCGGCGTAAAAAATCATCGCATGGGTCGCAGATTCGCAGCTGTCGTCGTTTCGGCTCTCCTGTTCGCACCGGGGTGGCTCGGCATGACGGGATTCACGCTCTTCGCAGCGTTCGTCCCGCTGTTGCGGCTCAGTGCGTCGTACGACGATTCGCGCCGCTCGTGGTGGCGCATGGCCGGGTGGGCGACGCTCGCCTTCGTGCTGTGGAATGCCCTGACCGTCTGGTGGATCGGTTTCGCGACTCCCGTGGGACCTCCCGCTGCGACGCTCGCCTCGACGACGCTGAACCTCGTGGCCTTCATGTCTTTCCACACCGTATCGAAACGCGCTCCCAAGGCACTGGCCTACACGACGCTGGTCGCGGCGTGGATCGCCACGGAATACTGGTACACGGTCGGCGACTTCTCGTGGCCCTGGCTGATTCTGGGCAACGGATTCTCGCACGACGTCTGGGCCGTCCAGTGGTACGAATTCACGGGCGTGATGGGCGGTTCGCTGTGGGTGCTCGTCGTCAATATCCTCCTCTACGAGGCGTGGCAACACCGCCGCTGGGCGGCTGCCGCCGGCGCCCTCGTCCTTCCGATCCTCTGCTCGCTGGCGATCTGGCACCGCGAAGGGAAGGTTCCCGAAACGCAGCACGTCGCGGTAAGCATCATCCAGCCCAACGTCGACTGCTACGACAAATTCCACGGCGACGACGAGCGTCAGCAGCGCAACATCCTCGATCTGCTCGGCGAAGTTCCCGACCGGGCGCAGTTCATCCTGCTGCCCGAGACGGCCGTACCGGGCTACTACTGGGAACCGGCCCTCTCCGAACACCTCGGCGAGGATGTCGCGGGCGATTTCTGGACGGAGCTCGCCGACACGTTGCGCGCCGCGCATCCCGGAGCACTGCTCGTCACGGGGGCCAATACCATCCGCTATTACACCCCCGGGACCCAGCCCCGCACGGCCGTACGCCGTTACGGTCCGGGGTACTACGACCATTTCAATTCGGCCGTCGGGCTCGACTCCGCAGGCCGCATGCAGCTCCACCACAAAGGGCGCTTGGTGATCGGCGTGGAGAACGTCCCCACGGCGGTGTTCAAAATCCTGAAATTCTTAGTCATCGACTTAGGCGGCGTCACGGGCCAGCTCGGCATCGGCCCCCACGGCACGGCCTTCCGCCACGACGACGTGACGATGGGTCCTGCAATCTGCTACGAAGGGCTCTACGGCGATTTCTTCGGCGACTTCGTACGCCGAGGCGCGCAGTTCATGGCCATCGTCTCGAACGACGGCTGGTGGGGCGACACGCCGGGCTACCGCCACCTCTTCACCATCTCGCGCCTGCGGGCCATCGAACACCGCCGCGCCATCGCCCGGGCCGCCAACACGGGCCGTTCGGGCTTCATCACGGCCCGCGGCGACGTCCGCGAGACATTGGGCTGGGAGCAGCGCGGCGTGCTGACCGACGACGTAGCCCTGCGTTCGGAGCTCACCTTCTACACCCGCTACGGCGACTACCTGGGGCGTATCGCACAGTATCTCTACCTGCTGTGTGCGCTCTACTACGTCGCCTACCGGGTCAAACGACGAAACTACCTCGTATCATAAAATCCCGAATATGAACTACAACCAAACTCTCGAATTCCTCTTTCAGTCGCTTCCCGCATTCGAAACGCAAGGCGCGACGGCCTACAAGCCGGGATTGGAGCGTATCGCCGCGTTCTGCCGCCACCTGGGCAACCCGCAGCGCAACTTTTTCACGATCCACGTCGCCGGCACCAACGGCAAAGGCTCCGTGTCGCACATCATCGCTTCGGTGCTCCAGCAGGCCGGCTATCGCACGGGACTTTTCACGTCGCCCCACTTGCTGGATTTCCGCGAGCGCATCCGCGTCGACGGCGAAATGATCCCCAAGCAAAAGGTGGTCAACTTCGTGGACAAGCACCACGACAAGATGGTCGACCTGGGGCTGTCGTTCTTCGAAATGACCGCTGCCCTGGCATTCGACTACTTCGCCCAGAGCGACGTGGAGGTAGCCGTCATCGAAACGGGACTCGGAGGACGGCTCGACGCGACGAACATCATCGTACCGATTCTGAGCGTCATCACCAACGTCGGATTGGAGCATACGGCCCTGCTGGGCGACACGCTGCCGAAGATCGCCGCCGAGAAGGCCGGCATCGTCAAGAAAAGCATTCCGGTGCTGATCGGCGAGGCCGACGTGCGCTATAACGAGGTAATCGAACAGGCCGCTGCGACCAACAAATCGCGGGTGATCTACGCCGAGCAGGAATTCGTCTGCGAGCAGCAGCATGCCGAAGCGGCCGGACAGCTCTTCCGCCTGCGCCGCACGCGCGACGAACGCACCTTCGACGTTCGGCTCGACCTGGCGGGCAACTACCAGCGCCGCAACATCGTGACGGCCTCGGCCGCCGTGGATTTCCTCCACGAGGAGACGCCCCTGACCATCTCGCGCCGTGCCTTCCTGGAGGGTTTGTGCCATGCCGCCGTCAACACCTCCCTGGCGGGACGCTGGCAGCAGTTGGGCGAAAATCCGCTCATCGTCTGCGACACGGGTCACAACGCCCACGGCATCGCCTACGTCGCCGAGCAGCTGAAAGCCACGCCGCACCGCGATCTCTATTGCGTCGTGGGCTTCGCCCGCGACAAGGACCTGGCGCATATCCTGCCCCTGCTGCCGCGCGAGGCGCACTACCTCTTCACGCAGGCGCAGACCGACCGGGCGCTGCCAGCCGACGAGCTGACGGCGAAGGCCGCGATCTACGGATTGCACGGCGAGGCCGTCGCCACGGTGAAGGAGGCGCTGGAGCGCGCCCGCGAACTGGCCGGCACCGAGGACATGATTTTCGTCGGAGGCAGCACCTACGTCGTCGCCGAGGCGCTCTAAACAATGTACGGCCATCTGTTGTTGCGGCTGCTTGCGGCCGCAGTCTGCCTGGTGCTCCTCGCAGCAAAGGCCCACGGACAAACCCTGAAACCCGACACATCCGAAGTGTTCAAAACCAGGAAGCTGATCCTCCCGGTCGCATTGATCGCGGTCGGCACGGCGGGTGTTTACAGCGACCGATTCAAATCGTTCAACCGGGAGGTGCGTGACGGCATGGAACGCCTGCGGGGCGACGATCACTACATCCACGCCGACGATTACGTGCAATACCTTCCCCTGGCCGCCCACCTGGGATTGGGAAGCATCGGCGTGAAATCGCGCCACAACTTCAAGGAGCGTTTCGTCGTCGATGCCACGGCCTACCTCTCGATGGGAATCCTGGTCAACGCCACGAAATATGCCGTCGGGGAACAGCGTCCCGACAGCCGGGCCCGCAACTCCTTTCCCTCGGGGCACACCGCCACCGTCTTCATGGGTGCCGAGCTCACCCGTATGGAATACGGCACCGGAATCGGAATCGGCGCCTACGCCTTAGCGACGGGCGTCGCGTTTCTGCGGCTCTACAACAACCGCCACTGGCTCAACGACGTGGTCGCAGGGGCCGGCATCGGCATCCTCTCCGCACGGATCGGTTACTGGATGCTGCCCGTCTACCGCCGCTGGTTCGGCTGGAACACTCCGCAGAGCACGACGCAGATCGCTTTCCTACCCGGCTACGATGCCGCATCGCACACCTTGCAGGTCGGCATGGCGCTGCGGTTCTGACGATTTTCTTTCAGGCTGCATGTTTTTGAATCGCGCCCGCTCTTAGCGAGGCGAATCGCTTTCGTGATTCGATTCTTTGTACCTTTTGGTGCCAAAAGGTACCGAAAAGCATCCGCATGTCGTTCTCGCGGGATCGTCGCTCACTGCTCACTGAGCGTGCGGAGTAAGATCAGGCCTTTACTCCCTCCCGCTCCGGGCGCTCGCAGTGAGCGCCAATCTTCTTCCGCTGCGAACGAGAATGCGGAATCTCGGTGCCGCTGCGCGGCATTAGGTTTATTTTATGCTTGCAAAGCAAATTCTAAAACCCGGCTCTTAGCCGGGCGCCGCCGGGGCTACGCTTCGCCCATCTTCGGGCCGTTGTCCGACGGTACGGAAGGCACCGGAATCTCGATCTTCCCGACATTGCTTTCATACCGCACGATATTCTCCTGCAACGAACGCAGGAGCCGTTTGGCATGCTCCGGGGTGAGGATAATGCGGCTTTTCACGCGGGCCTTCTCGACACCGGGCAGCACCGTCGCGAAATCGATGATGAACTCCGAGGTGGAGTGCGATATGATCGCCAGATTGGAGTAGTGGCCCTGCGCCACCTGGGCATCGAGCTCCAGATCGATCCCGAATTGTTTCATTTCTGCCATAGTTTCCGTTTGTTGATGCACAAATATAAGAAAAGTATTCGAGTGCGGATTCCTTTGCCGTGTTTTTTGTTTCCGCAGACGTCCCCGCTACGCTGCGCACACTCCGTGCCGAAACGGCACCGGCAACTGCGGTGCCCACTCGGAAGATTGCGGCCCGGACGGCATCGGATTTGTAGACGCGGCCAAAGACCGCGAGATACCGACCGTCCGACGTAGAAATACACTCGAAAAACCGACGCCTATGTCGAAATCGCCTATTTTTTCCTTCCCCACTTGGGGCGAACGTCGAGAAACACCTCGAAGTTCATGCGCGGCATCGGCCGCGAAAGCACCGATTCGTACTCCTCGTTGAACAGATTCTTCACCGCCAGCTTGACCGAAAGGTCCGACCACCGCAGCGAACACCGTTTTTCCAGCGAAACATCGCTCATGTAATACGGTTTCACCCGGGAAATCTTGCTTTTCATATCGTTGTCCGAGGTGGTGAAACGTTCGCTGTAATAGCACCATTTGTAAACCAGCCGCCACGAACGGAAACTCAGACGTCCCGTCGCCGAAGCGGAATATTCGGGTACGTAGACCAACTGTTTGCCGATCGCCTTGTCGGCCCAGTCCACCGGATCGCCGTTGTTGATCGAGGGGGTCCACGAAAACGAAGCATCCGCCCCCAGCTGCCACTCTTTCGACAGCCGCACCGTCGCGTCGGCTTTCAGTTCGACGCCGTAAGCATGTACCTTCTTGATATTCTTCGGGGTCCAGAAGCCCTTGAACGTAGGCAGCCATACGATCCAGTCGTCGATGTAGGAATCGAACCACGTCGCCTCGCCGTGCAGCGCATAGCGATCCGCCCGTCCCACGGCGAACGACAAACCCGCATCGTAGGTCTTGCCGCGCTCCTTTTTTAGATCGGGGTTGCCTCCCGGCAGGAAATAGAGGTCATTCAAGGTCGGGAAACGGTAGTTGCGCGACACGGAGGCCTTGGCCGTGACATTACCGCGCTTCGAAAGGAGATAATCGGCGAAAAAAGCCGGGATGAGCGGCGACCATTCCGCGCCGTACATATCTTCGCGCAGGGCCAGCGAGAGCCCCAGCCGCTCGACCGGCGTCCACTTGGCCGAAGCGTAGGCCGACAGCTCGGCTCGCCCTTCGTCATACCCTACGACGACCTTTTTCTTATTGCCCTGCGCCAAAGACTGCGAATTGAGTTCGAGCACATTGCGGTCCTTGCTCCGCACAAGGTGCTGGTGCACCGACACGTTCGCCGTAAAGAGCCATTTGCGCCCGACGCAATATTCGCCCTCGACCTGCCCGTAGAACGTATCGATCCTGCTGCGCGAGCGGATCATCTCCGCCATCACGCCGTTCCCCTTGTCCTTCGAGAAATCGTAACCCTGCCAGGTGTGGATATAGCCCGCGCGTACGCCGATTTTGGAATTGCCGCGCATCCGATCCCAGGAGAGAATTCCGCGGAACGTCCGCTCCCGCTGCTCGTTCACGTACTCGTCGTCCCCGCGGTGATCGACCGAAAGCATCGGCACCCCGCGTTTCGAATCAAGGAACCACGCCTGCAACCCCAGCCGATCGCCGCGGCCGAGCGTGCAGAAAGCCTCCTGCAAAACGTGCAGGTCGCGAAAGGAACCGCATTTGTTGCGTTCGATCGGATAATAGGTATCCACGATGTTGTGCGCATCATCGTAGACGTTCATCTTCTTGTTGTAGTTCCGGTACTTGAAATCGTTGTCCGACGAGGAGTAGACCGCACGGGTCGAGACCTGCCAGCGTGCGTCGCCATAGGTCAGCCGCAGGAATTCGTCGAACGTCGCGAACGAACCGATGCCCTGCACGTACTGCACGCCGAAACCCCGGGTATCGGCCGGGCGGGTCGAGAGTTTCACCGCGCCGCCCAAACCGCCGCCCGTCTCGTTGACCGACGAAGTGCCGTGCAGCAGCACGGCGTCGTCGATGAAATAGGAGGGGATCATCGAAAAATCGGTCATGCCCAGCATCGGCGAGTTGATGCGCATACCGTTCCACGTCACCTGCGTATGCGAGGGCGACGTCCCGCGGAACGCCACGGTCGAAAGGGTCGCACGGCCGTACTGTTTGACGAATATCGACGAATGGAACGTCAGCACGTCGGCCATCGAAAGGGCGATATTCTCCTGGAGCATCAACGAATCCAGCTTCGTCTGCTGCACACCGATCTCCTTCATCGGACGGCGTGCGAAGACGGGAACTTCGTCGACCGATACGACGTAGGAGGGATTCCGATTCCACCAATCGTTCTTTTTCCCGAATCCGGCATCCTGCCCGTAGGCGGCAAAAGAGGCCAAAGAAAGCCCCAGCATCAATAGGTGTTTCATCGCATCATCGTTCCGCCGGATCGCCGGCACCGGTCATCTGTTCATAAGTAGGATTGGCACCGCATTTCTCCACCCGCCAGGTCCCGGCCGAGAGTCGGGGAAGCACCCCGCGGAAGGTCGAAAAATCCTCGACCGATCCCAGATTGCCGATGTACACCGAACCGGCCTCAACCAGAGACCGGAAATCGAGCGACCGGACCGAACGGTTCGGATAACGGTCGTGACCGATGAAAAGCGCACCGGTAACGGTCTCGAGTGCGGGAAATTCGAACGAGGAGGTCCGGTCGTTCGAGGCGTTGAAGGTCGATACCAGCATGTTGCCCGTCACGCGCCGGAGTCGGGGCAGCACGAACGCCCCGTCGCATCCCGAAGGCATCGTGTAAAAGGCGTAGTCGCCCGACGGATCGTCCGACAGCGGCACGCCGTCGCCGACCGTTTCGAGTGCGGGCAGTTCGAGCGCGGCGAATGCCGCCCCACGCACGTAGAGAGCCAGCTGCCGACCGACGTTTTTCAACACGGGGAACGAAGCGCGGTTCTCGGCCCCGGGTTTTCCGCAGTTGCGCAGCACGAGCGATCCCGACACCTCGGCGAGCGCCGGAAGCGACAAGGCGAACGGCGCCTGCGACCCGCAATTCTCCACGATGAGGTCCCTGCAACGGACGACCGGCAGCGAAAGCAAGCCGAGCTGCGTGAAACCGACGATGCGCAGGGCGCCGATATCGCGGAACCCGTCGATTCCGAAAGGCATCGCTGCGGGTTGAAGCGTGAGCGGCGAGGCATCCAGCGTGAGCGATCCGCCGAAATTCCCGCCCCGTATCGCGTCGATTTTCGGGGCGGACACGAACCGGAACGTAACCGTAGCGTCCGCAGCGAACGTGCATCGAGAAAGATCGACCGTTCCCGCGAGCGAAGGCAGGTCGTCGAGCGTCAGATCGCCGCCGACGGCCGCCAGCCGGGGAAAGAGGGCTCCGAAATCGCCGATCCCGGGAAGCGTATGCAGACTCACGTCGCCGTCGATGCGCTCCAGGGCGGAAAGGTCCGTCGTCCCGACCGCCGGACACCCCCGCACGCAGAACGCCGCCGCTGCGACGAGCTGCGGCAGGGAGATGCTCCGCAACAGGGGACAGTCGTCGAGCAGAACCGCACCGGCCGTTTCGAGCTGCGGGAACTCGAAGGTATTGGCCATGGCGAGATGTTCGTAGCGCACACCTCCGGCCGCAGTGAGCGCACCGAACGAGGTCGCCAATCCCGACAGCCGATCGAAGCGCGCAAGGGTGATCGTGCCGCCGACCCGGGCGAGTGCGGGCAGGAACAACTGGTTGCACGGGGCGGTGTCGGCCGCCTCGTCGGAGAGGGTCCCGCACAGCGTGAGATCGCCCTTGATCGTCGTCAATCCGTCGGACATGAATTCGGTCAATTGCGCCGACCGGACGTGCACGGACCCGGCGACCTGCCGCAAAGCGTCGAAACAGACGGTGCGGAGCGACGCCCCGAAGATGCCGAGGTCGCCCGCGACCTCCTCGAGCGAGCGCAGATCGAGCGAGCGCAACACCGGATGCGGCGCCTCGGCACGGCCGATCGCAATCGGCCCGCATGCGGTCAGGTTCTCCAGGCCGGCCAGGTCCTTACCGACATAAGCGTCGGTGACCACCAGGGCGCCGCGAACCTGCTTCAGGGCCGCGAGTCCGTCGAGATTTTCGATCGGCTCGCCGCTCCCGGCCACACCGATCACGAGGTCGCCCTCGACGACGTTGTACCCCTTCGTCGCGAACGCATCCACCTCCTGCTGCGTGCGGAGCGTCAGATCGCCCGCAGCAGCGATATCCGTACGCTCCACCGAATAGCGATAGCTGCGGTCGTTCCGGCCGTCGGCCGAGGTGACCAGAAACAGCCACTCCTGGTCCCAGTCGGCGATCGTCGCGGGATCGGGCCGGACGGCGGCCGCCTCGCTCAGTTCCATCCGCGCCGAAGCATTCGCGAGCGAGCGGTTGTACGGCGCGCGAATCGTGATCCGATCGTCCTCGATCGTCGCATCGTAGACGTCGCCTCCGCTTTCGAGCGAGAAGGCGACGATGCGGTTCTCACCGCTGAGCGGGCCCTCGTCGTCCCCGCCGTTGCAGCCCGCACCCGAAAGCGCCAGACAGCCGATGATCCAAAACAGTTTTTTCATACCCTGCGCGTTATCGTCCCCGATTGAGATTTTCATCCGTAAATCCGAATACCTCCGTGGAGTTCTCCCCCAGCCAGCCGGCCTTCATGTTGACACCGGTTTGCACCTTGATGAAGTCGATGAATGCCAGATCGGCCGGATTGCCGTCCGCATCCACGGCATTCGATATTTTGAAATAGATTTTCAGGGCTCCCGCCGCCGCATTGTCGTCGTCCGAAAGGCGGTCGCTGCCCAGGTTGTCGGCATAGCCCCAATCGTATTCGCCGTTCACCCAATAGGTACCGTTGCCCGAGCGGTCGTAGGTGCGGTGCTTGAGGCAGGTTCCGTAGAGCGTATAACTCTCCGTATCGATCCATGCGGGATAATAACTGGGCTGATCGTGGTACTGTTTCAGATAGTCGATCCGGCCCGCGGCGCCCCGATTGTCCTTCCATTGCACGTCGGCACCCGAGTAGTCGGGACGATAGTAAGTAACCGCATAATCTTCGATGGTCTCGGGCTTGCCGAATTCCGAACCCTTGAGTTGGAACCACTCGTCATCGGGAAAACCGTTGCCGTTGGTGTCCTGCATGACATAGACGATGCCCGGCTCGGACGAACCCTCGAAAGCATTGCCCGTAATCGAGAAATTATAACCGTCGCGATACCCCGCCGCATTGTCGATGCTGTGGTCGAAGCCGACGACGATATACCCGCCCCAGCCGCCGAGCGAAACCCAGGTACCCTTCTTCAAGCGATCTTCGGCATAGGCGACGGCGGCTTCGGGAGAGGTCTCCGAGCCGACGAAGCCTCCCGAGACGCGTTCGTTGATGAACTGACCCGGCGCCGGCGTATATTCGTATACCTTCGTCCACGTCGCTTCGGAAGTCTCCGAAGCCGGACGACGGTGCGTTCCCTCCGCATCGCAGCACTCGACCGTAAATTCGAGCTCCGCGCAGGTCGTTTCGTCCTCCGCATCCGCGACCGTATCCGTCACGGTGAACAGCACCGCCGTGCGTCCCTTCCCGGTCGGCGTATAGGTGAACGACGGATCGGTCGAAACGACCCGGCCGTCGATCGTCCAGCGGAACGACGGATCGTTCCGGTTCCAGACATAAGGCCGCAGGGTCGTCGAACGGCCGAGCGCCACGGTACGGGTAAGTCCGTCGTATTTGCGGCCGACCGGTGCGACGGTCGCCGTGACGGGCACCGCTTTGACGACGTTCACTTCGAGGGTCTTATCGTCCCTGCCGTCCTCGTTCTCGGTTTGCAGCCGGAGACGGTAGAGCCCGATTTCCCGTTCGCAGAACTCGTACGTCGCCCCCTCGCCGACCGGCTCGGGATCGGTCGCTCCCGGACGGAGCAGCGTCCAGCGGTAGGCGGCCGTCTCGCCGCCCCGCACGTCGGGAGAGACCGTATACCGACGTCCGCGGGTCACCTCCACGCGCTGCCCCCCGGGAAAGGCGATGACGGGAGGCACCTGTTCGAGCACCTCCACGAAGAGCGGTTCGGTGACCGAACCTTCGGGCGTGGTGACCTGAAGGTTCATGTAATAGCCCTGTTTCCCGTCCTCGGTCCGTTGCGTACGGTCGAAACGGTAGACCAGCTGCGGATCGGTCGAGACGATTTTGCCGGTCGATTCGAGCTTCCAGGCATACACGGCGCGATCGACGTAGCGATAATCGGGGGCGATGGTGAATTCGCGGCCGACTTTGACCGTATAGATCGCCGGATTGGCATCGAACGCGACGACCGGCGCCATCCCGATCTCCTGCGTAATGAATTCGTCCTTGTTGCAGCCGGCGGCCGCAACCGCGAACAGGAGGGCGAGCAATATCCGGCAGCCATATACCGCACCCCGATCGGACGATCGGGTGATTGGCAGCCGGCGGCCGCATCGACCAATCCGCACCTCCCCTCCTCGCAGCGGACTTCGGGTGCGGCCCGCGAGGTTATCGCGATTCGCGACAAGGTTCGTGTAAAATCGCATATAATTGTCCAATAATCAATTTTTTACCGTATTTTACCTATCGCCAGCAGAAGGCTCCGGGAATGATCCCCACATAGAACCGGTCGAGCAGCCGGCCTTCGGGCGAATAGCGCAGAATCACGCCGCTCTGCACGTAGTCGATCGCATCGGCTACATAGACCTCCGACGTCACCGGATCGACCGTCAACCCGTAATAGAGCGTATTTTGATACGGGATGAACGGTTTGACCGGGAAATTCTCGGCCGTAACGGGCAGTTTCCAGACCGATCGGTTGATGAAATAGAGCGTGTCGCGCGTACCGTTGAGCTGCACCTCCGAGGGCCAGTCGCCGAAGCGGAACTTGAACTGTTTCTCGACGGAGAAGGTCTCCGCATCGATGCAATACAGCGACGGCGCTTCGTGACCGTAGGGCGAACCTTCGTAACCGCCGTCGGTGACCGTCCACATCTTGTCGTTGCAGTCCATGACCAGCGACGTGGGCTGAATGCCGATCACGAGTTCGTCCACAACCTCGTCCTTCTCGGTATCGATCTTCAGAATGCGGTTCTGATACGACCAGCAATTCGTAAAGACGTACTTGCCGTATTGCACCATCTGCTCCGTCGAACCCGACTCGTAATCCATATCGGTCTCCACGTAACCGGTAATTTCGAAGGTCTTGGGATTGACGATATAGATGCGCGGGTCCCAGATCTGCGTGACGTACGCCTTCTCGTCGCTCAGGAAATGGATGTAACGGGGCGAGGTGAAGCCCGTGATGCGCCCCACCTCCTTGAAAGTGTCTACGTCGATGGCGAAGATCACGCCCGAATTGTTCACCACCACCCAGCCGATACCGTCGCGAATCACCATCGACTGCGCCACATCGCCCAATTTGAATCCGTTGGCCCGGACGAAGATTTCGTTTTCGACGCGCTTCGTCGCAGGGTCGTAGTAAGAGAGCGAGGCGTTTCCGTACATGAAATTGCCTTCGTTGGTAATGAAGAGTCCCCGGATCGCCGATCCGTCGCCCGCGCCGATCCGGAAATCCTCGGTATCCCGTGGTCCGTAGTCCATGCACGATACGGCGCAGACCGCACAGAGGAGCGGAACGATCCATTTTTCGAATCCGAATGCTCTCATCGCGCGCCGTGTCATTTGTCGATCCACTCTTTCGAGAACCGATAGGCGAAATCCACGCCCGCGGGGCTCGCCTTCTTCTGGTAGAAACTCGAAAATTCCACCGCATCGCTGCGCGAGACGTCGTAGACCTCGATCCGGCTTTCGGTATAACTCGATTTTCCGACCCACAGCTGTTCGGTCGTGGGGTGCACGCCCATATAGCCGTAGATGATATCGCCGCCCCGATGGGTCGCATCCAGATCGGCGGTGATGTAATCCGCGTCGAATTTCCCGGTAACGTAGTTGTAACGGGCCGCTTCGCTGGCGCTGAAATCCGTCTTGCCGATGAAGTAGAGATAGGGTTCCCGGAAGCTGGCGCACATTTGGACGGTCGGCGAGGCCGTGCCGGTCCGCAGCCGTACGTTTTCGGGCAACTCCTGCTCCTGCACGATATCGCCCTGCGCGTCGAGCACGACGATCTTCGCGGGCGATTTCCAGACGACGTTTCCGTAGTATCCCAGATTGCCGTCGATCTCGAACTCTCCCGTAAACACCACGTAGATGCGTCCGTCGGCCCCCTTGGCGAGGTCCTTCACCTGGCGGTTCTCGAACGTGTGCGTCTTGACGACCCGGTCGGTGGCGGGATCGATGACGATCACCGAATTGCCCCGTCCGGCGAAGACCTTGCCGCGCGAAAAGACCATGCGGGCCTTGGTCGCCCCCGAAACGGTGAATGCTCCGAACGTTTCGGGAACATCCTCGGTAGCGATGATATTCGTCTTGAGGTCGATGACCCGGATGCCCGAATGGCTCTCCATCGAAACCGAATACTGGATATAGCCCTTCTCGGGACTGACGACGACGATATGCTGAGGCCAGCATACGACCGACTTGGAGGATTGGGTGGCACCGGTCGAGGTATCGATTTCGGCATAGAAATTCAGGTCGCGGGCGACCAGACGCTTCATCGTATGGGCGTCGCAGACCACGTAACGGCCGTCGCCGTTGAACGAGGTTCCCATGCTGCTGGTGCGGCCGTTCTGAGTGAGGAAATAGATGCGGTCGTTAGCCATATACATGTCCTGCAAGACATTGCCGATTTCGTTGGCATTGACCTGTTCGTAAACCCGTTCGTGGTAACGGCCGTGCTGGTCGAAATAGACGACCGAACCGTTCTCGGAGGTCATATTGCCCTCCATCAGCACGAACGTACCCTCGGGGTGCGTGAAGTCGAGCACGTAATACTCCTGCGAGAAGCGCACCTCGTCGCCGGAGCGGATCGTAAGCGTATTTTCCAGGTCCATTCCCGGCGCATAGGCGGCGGGCGGCGCAATCCGCAGGATGCGGCGGGCGATATCCAGATCGGCGGTCCAGCCGACGGGTGCCGAAGTCGTGCGCACGGCGGGAATCCACCCCTCGACGGCGAGCGGCCGCTCCTCGGCGTCGCCGTATCTCAGGCAGACGGCTCCGTCGGGTTCCTCTCCGCGTTCGACGGCGAACGTACCGCCGCGGCGGGCGGTGATCTCGGTCGTGAGACGATAGATGCGCCCCGGTTCGAAATCGCGTCCCGCACGGGTTTCGGTGTAGACGCTTCCGTCGGCGAAGGCGTAGGTTACGTAAAACTCCGTCTGGGAACAGTCCGCCGGATAGACGACCGCCGCAGCGAATACCTCCCCGTCGCTGCCCGCACGGGGCAACGCGACGCCCTCGTCCCCGAACGACAGCGTGATGCGATTCGACGGATCGGTCGCTTCGCCGAATCCGCGGCCGTCGAATCTGCGGCGTCCGGACAACACGAGTTCCGGAGAAGAGGCGACGAGCGACACGGAGACCAGTTTCGCATCGACGTCCTGCGACCAGGGATCGAACCAGATGCAGGCCGTAGCGTGCGAAAGGACGAACCTTCCGTCGGCATCGGCGGTCGCATATCCGAAATCGCCGTTGGGCCCGAGTTGCGGTTCGCCCGGATCGGCCTGGGACTGAAGGCTCGGGACGCAGGCCTCGGCTCCGCGCCCCGTCATGTTGTAGTAGACCCGGTAGGGAGCTTCGCCGGACAGACTGTCGAAACCGAAGGCGGCCGCCGGACCGTCGATACCGGCCTCGGTGCTCGGCACGTCGTCGACCCAAATACGGTCGGCGGCACTCCAGCTGAAGACGATCCCGCCGCCGTCGTCGGGTACGAACTGCATGCGGGTCTCCGGGCCCGAAAACCCGGTGAGGGTCACCGGACGTCCGGCCTCGCGGGGCGTTTCGACGAAGGCATCCATCGGATCCGTCGTACAGGCTGCCAGCAGAAGCACGACCGGAATAAACAACGTTTTTTTCATGGTGATTGCTTAAAATGCGGATGAAAATGCCGGGGCGCCCCGCAGGGTTCGCCGACATTTTCACCGCTCGTCATCGATTCTTCTCCGAATTACTCCTTCACGTCGTACACGAACGTATAACCGTAGGACGAAGTAGCCAGCTCGGCCCACGAGGAGTCGGCATAAACACCCGTACCGCCGTTCGGATCGGTCGACTCGGGAAGGTGTATCCGCCGGTTCTCCACCGGAACGTCCTTGCCCGCATGGTCGTACCAGCTACCGCCGAAGGGGCCGGTTCCGTAGTCGTCCTTCAGCGTCGGCGGAGTGGTCGAACGACAGGTAATGTCGCCCAAGAGGGGACAGGCACCGCCCATATAGCTCGTGCCGGTAAAGCTGTAAGCATTGATCGTCAGCATGTTCCGGCCGAAAGAGACCTTCGCGAGCCGGATGCACCCCGCGAACGCGTTTTGACCGACGGTCTGCGTCGCATCGGGGAAATACATCTCGGTCAAGGCGGCGCATTTCTGGAAAGCGTAGCTGGAAACGGTCACGACGCCTTCGCCCAAATCCACCGCGGCGAGCGACGAACAGCCGTTGAACGCATTGTTTCCGATCGTCGTCACGCTGTCGGGCAATTTCAGAGAGGTGATTCCGGTGTTCTGGAACATGTTGTCGGCGATCGTCTTCACGCCCGGTTCCACGACGGCCTGCGTCAGCGACGCGCAGTTGGAGAATGCCTGCGACGCATAGGCGATATCGGCACGAACCGTCACCGAAGTCAGTCCCGTCGCGGAGAAGGCTCCGGAGGCAGTCGCCGTCACGTTCTTCGGCAACACGATATCGGCCAGGTTCGCATTCGACTTGAACGTCGCGGGGAACGTCGTCGCCGCATAGACCGTCTCGCTGAAGTCGAGGGCGGCGGGAGCCGACAGCGCTTTCACGGCGGCGGCCAGGGTCGTCAGTTGAGCGGCCGTCATGACGGTATTGTCTCCCGCGGTCTTGACGAAGAGCGCGGTGAAGGTCTCCGGCAGCTGGGAACTCCACTTCGCATCGGCCGAAGTCCGATAATAGACGCCTTCGCTCAGGTAGTCGGGGCCGAGCGGCTCGAAAGCGTAGCCCACAGCGGCAGCCGCCCAAGAGGCATAAGCCTCCGTCGAAGCGACATGGAACGTCTTGGGCCCCGTAACCGAAGTTCCGGCTCCGGAGAAACTGTCGTTCGAGAGCGCCGGAGCGGTAACGGGCTCCGCATAGACATCGGCGAGCAGCACGGCATTCGCGAAGGCCTTGCTGCCGATCGATGCGAGCGTATTGCCCGAAACGGTCAGCGTCGTGAGCCGCGACCAGTCGGCGAAAGCCTCCGCACCGATCGTCGCGACGGTCTTGGGAACGGTCAGACGCTCGATCGCATCGTTGACCGCGAATGCACCCTCGCTGACGGAGACGATGCCCGCACCGAAGGCGATCGACGCGATCTTCGGATTGTTTCGGAACGCCTCACGCCCCAGCTCGGTCACGTTGTCGGGCAGCACCAGGGCCGTCAGACCGCAATCGGCGAAAGCCCGGTCGCCGAGCGAGGTCACGCCCGTACCCAAAGCGAGCGTCGCCAGGTCGGTGCAACCCTCGAATGCTCCGTCGCCGACCGTCGCGACCGTATTGGGCAAGGTCAGGCTCGTCAGGGCGACGCATCCCTCGAACATCGCGGCAGGAATAGCCTTCATACCGCTCAATTTGACGGAGGCGAGCGCCTCGCAACCGCTGAAACATCCGTCGCCGAGGGATGCGGCCGAGATCGTAGCGGAGAGGAGTCCGCAATCGGCGAATGCTTCGGCACCGATTGTGCGGACCGTCGAGAGAGCGATCTCGGTCAACGCGGCACAGCCTGCGAATGCCCGGTCGCCGACCGTCGTCACGCTCGACGGCATCGTAACGGAGGTCAAAACGCCGCAACCCTCGAACGTGCGTTCGGGAAGGGTTCCGACACCCTGGGGAACAGCCGCTTTGGCGAGCGACGTACAACCGGCGAAGGCTCCGGCAGCGAGCGACGTCGTGTTGTCGAAACACCGGATACCGCCGAGTTTCGCATTACCGACCAGCAATGCCGGGAACTCGTCGGAGAGGTATCGGGCCGCATGCAGATCGAGTGCGACGGGGGTCTTCTGCGCGGCGATCTTCGCAGCGATGCTCTGCAACTGGCTTTCGGAAAGGATCGTATCCTCGCCGACGGTCTTGACGTAGAATTCGGTGAATGCCCCGGAGGGAACGGTCGGCGTCCAATCCGCCTCGCGCGAAGTACGATAGTAAATGCCGGCGGTCAACTCCTGGTTGTTGATATCTTCCAGGATGTAACCGAGCGCGGTCACATCCGCCCACTGCTGCTCGTACGCATCGTAGGATGCGGCGGGAACGCAGAGGTATTTCTTCCCTTCGACCTTGCTTCCGGCACCCCCGAACGACGTAAGGCCCAATGCGGGCGGCACGGCGGCACGGCAGACGATGGTTTGCAGATTCCCGGCCGTGATGAACGAATTGCGGCCGATCGAAGCGACCCGTTCGCCCAGGTCGATCGAAACGACGTTCGCACAGCTCCAGAACGAATAGTCGGCAACGGACGGAATGTCGAGGACGATGCGCGTGAAGGCGTTGCACCCGCCGAACGAACGCTGGCCCACAGCCTGCAAGGTCTCGGGGAAGGTGACATCGGGCAGCTGGCTGCAATAGTAGAATGCCTCATCGCCGACCGTCTCCAGCCGACTGGGCATATCGACCTCGCAAAGTGCGGAACACTGGTAGAACATCCGGCTCGGAATAACGGTCAGCGCATCGGGAAGATGTGCGCTCTTGAGCGATTTGCAAGCACTGAAAACACCGCTGCCGATCGCAACGACACTCTCCGGGAGCGAGATTTCGCTCAAGGCACCGCAGGCATTGAAAACATCGCTTTTGAGTTCGGTCAGCGAATCGGGCAATTTCACGGATGCGAGAGCCGAACAATTCTGGAACAACGAACGGGGCAGGGTCGTCACGCCCTCGGGAATCGCGATCGCAGCGAGTTTCTTACAATTATAGAAAGCCAGATCGCCGAATTCGGCAACCGTCGAGGGAATAACGACCGACTCGAGCGACGCACACTCCCGGAAGCAGTTTTGCGGCACGAGCTTCACACCCTCGGGAAGAACGGCGCGGCGCAGGCCGCTGCAACGGTTGAAGGCTCCGGTATAGGACGTTGCCGCTTCGAAAGTCTCGATATTGCGGGGCAAGACGATCTCCTGCAAATTCGATTTGTTATAGAACGCATTGGGGAACTCGGACGCAGCGTAATCGGCATCGCCCAGATCGATGACGGCACCCGCAGCCAGATTTCCGGCGATGGCCGCAAGGGACTCGGCATCCAGCGCGGCGCCGCCCAGCGTCACGGCCTTCAAATAGCGGATACTTTCGGACGGAAGCTCCTGACCGACGCCGGCGTCGGTCAGGTAGAAAATGCCCGACGTTTTGCGGTCGGCATCGGCGAGTCGGGTCGAGATCCGCAGCGTGCCGCCCGGAACGAGGGTTTTGCCCGCCTTGGTCTGGAGGCAGACCGAACCGTCGGTGAACGTATAGACGATCGCAACGGTCGCATCCGCGAGATCGGCCGGATAGAGCACCATAGCGGCGAACACGTCGCTTCCGCTGCTCTGTGCAGGCAGGGCTATGCCCTTTTCGCCGAACGACAGCGTAACGGACGACGTTCCCGTGCATGCGCCCAGCGCACCGTCGGCGAACACGGCTTCGCCGGCGATCGTCCGGCCGCCCGAAACGCTCAGCGAGACCGACGCCAGGTTGCAATCGATATCCGTGGTCCAGAGGTCGAACCAGACGTAGGAGGCAGCGTGCGTCAGCGTGAAAGTGCCGTCCGCAGCCGTCGCGGCGAATCCGAAATCGCCGTTCGCCCCCAGGTCGGGAGCACCCGCCGTCTGCTGCACCTGTCGGGCGGGGATCGAAGCCGTCGCGGCATCGGGTCCCGTCATGTTGTAGAAAACTTCGTAGGTCGCAGCGGTCTGCAACGCATTGAAATAAAACGAAGCCTTCTCACCGCCCTCCGCGAGGGCTTCGCTCCGGCTGCCGTTCGCCCAAATAAAGTCGCCGGCATTCCACCGCAACGGCAGGGCCTCTTCGGCGGCCTGACCGAATCCGGTGCGGGTCGCGGAACTGGAATAACCGGTCAGAACGATCCGGCCGTCCTCTTCGGGCGCGGGACGGTAAGGTTCCACGTCCGCATCCTCGATACAACCTGCCAGCACGGGCAGGAAAGCGCATAATATATATAAGTAGTTTTTCATGATCTCGATCGGTCGTTAACGGTTAATTCCACGTTTCCCATCGGCTCGAACCGGCACCTGCGCCGTCGAGTATCTCATCGGTAACCGTCACCCGGAGCTTGGCGACGATCGTCGCCGTAGCGCCGATGGCGACCACCGAGATTTCGCCGTTACGCTCGGCAAAAACATTCTCCTTGGCGGGAGCCGTCACGGTCAACGTATTTTCGGCGAGCGAGACCCGCCATCCGTCGGGCTTGGTCACGGCGAACGACTCCACGCCCTTCTGCGTGACGGCGACGCGTTCGGTCATCCCGTATTTGAGCGTCAGCGACGTACGATCGAAGAAGAAATTGACCTCCTTGGCCTTCGGAATGACGATCGTTTCTCCGTTCGCGAGCGTGAAGATCACTTCGTCCTCGTTCTGCTCGACCTTCTCGAAGAAAGAATCGCCGTCCTTGCCGTCCTTGCCGTCCTTGCCGTCTTTGCCGTCCCGGCCTACGGCCTTGATCGGTTTTCCATCGGCATCCAGGATCGGCTTACCCCCGATCTCCCAGTAACCGTCGCCGTTTATCGTCGGCGTCGCACCGTCCTCGCCGTCCGCTCCGTCGCGTCCGGCGACGGGAATCGCAGCCCCGCGATCGTCGAGGATGAAGGTTCCGCCCAGCGTCCAGCAGTAAACGCCGTCGCCGTTGCGGGCGATGCCGATCGCAGGAGCATCGGCCCCGTCCTTACCGTCCGAACCATCCTTGCCGTCGCGGATCGAAATCCACGTGCCGTCGCTGAACTTGACCGTATAGCTGCCGTCGCTCTGCTGCGTACAATCGGTGATGAACTTATGCCGGTCCAGTGCCTCGACCAGCGTTTTGAGCGAAGAGATTTGCGTTTTCATCGCAGCGATCTCCGACTTGATGTTTTCGATCTCCTGACGGATCGCGGAGTCGTCGTACTTGTCGTCCGAACAACTCCCGAGCATCGCGGCACAACATGCGGCGAACACCCATGACGTAAAGAATCTTTTCATAACCTGCAATATTCGAATTTAAATTAGGTACGCACACGCACGACAGACGTCGCGACGGATCGGCAACGAACGGATACGAGCAGGTTATCAAAAAGAATATAAGGTATATCGGTGAGACGAGCCTTATTTCGCTTTGATCGAACGCCAATTACCCGTGGTCGTCGAACCGCATATCGTCGAGCAGGTCTTCTGGCTCGTCCCGTCTATCGCGCCTTCCCAGTTCAATAACCAGTGGCAAAGAGTGCGATAAACACCAATGGGACTTACAGCTGCAGGTACAGCTCCGGATTCGCACCGGTATTCCCTTTTAATTCCACGTCGGCAGGCCGACCGGAAACTCAACGAGTGCAAAGGTAATGTTTTTTCTTTTACATCCTACATTCCCTCGTTTTTATTTAGGCAATTATAGATACGGCTTTACACAAGACCGGCTTCAAAGCCTTATCGTCTTACGAGTCGTTCCCTCCCAGCAATTAAACGCAGCAAAGCATCGACCAGCCTATGCGAAAACAACCGCCGCGCACCCGAGACCGTGTAAAACAGTTACCAATTCCGCATAACTCGTTCGCAACGTAAAGTTCCAGGTTAAAACAAACAAAATTCCGAATCCAGTGGGTCTCCTG